>CBFHHK010000061.1:0-20998 GCA_965655435.1 Planctomycetota bacterium
GAGGCCGAGGACCTGGCTCAGGAGACCTTCCTCAAGTTGTTCCGCTCCGCCGCAAGCTCAGCCGCCACGTCCTACGACGTGCGTGGGCAGTTCGCCGGGTACGCCTTCCGCGTGGCCAGGAACGTCTGGATCGATCGGCTGCGCCGCACCCGGGGCACCGGGCCTGGACCCATGGGAGATGTGGCCGAGACGCAGGTTCATATGGATCACCGTCTGGACCGGGTCCCCGCCGCGCCGGACGAGGGGCTGGTCCAGCGCGAGAGCGCCCAGATTGTGCGCGACGCGGTGGCCTCGCTGCCCGACGGGCATCGCGCCGTCTTCGACCTGGCGGTGGTCGAGGAGCTGCCCTACCTGGCGATCGCCGAGGCTCTGGAGATCCCCGTGGGGACGGTGAAGTCGAGGATGCACAGCGCGGTGGCCCGGGTGCGCGCTGCCCTCAAGGAGCGAGACCGAGTTGAGGACGCCCTGCGCACCCGCCGCGGCTCCGCGGGTGGGGAGATGCGGGCATGAGCGCTGACGATTGGAAGGACCTCGATCCCGAGGCCATTGATCGAGTGTTCGGCGGGGGCTCAGGGGATCGTCCCAGCGGTGGTCCGGACGACGAACAAGGAGCGCGGCCGGGAGCCGGGTTCTCTGTCGGCGAGGAGCGTGCGGCTCCGGACGGGTCTGGCCCCCTGGAGCTGCGGGGGCTCAAGGAGCTGTGCGCCCGGGCCCTCAAGGAGGAGCGTCCCCTTGAATCCGAGATTCAGGTGCGCCGCGTGGTGCGGCGGGTGCTCTCGAGGACGACGAGGGAGGACCTCCGTCGTCGCGGGGACCTCGGGGTCCTCCTCGAGTTTTGCGCCGACCGGCTGCGTGACTCGGTGCTGCTCCGGGTCGCGGTGGCGGCCCTTGTGGTCCAGGTCACCATCGTCCCCATCGTCGCCTGGCATCTGCTGGTGGAGCCGAGCCCCGGCGGCGTGCGCTTTGTCCTCGAGCCTGTGCCCGAGGCGGCGCTGGAGGAGGAGGTCCCGGCGGAGGAGGAGTCCCTGAGCGTGGTGGGCGCCTCCAACTGGTGGGACCTCGAGGGAGCGGAGGCCTGGCTGCAGGCGGATGCCGACCTCGAAGGTGCACGCGCGAGGTTGGGGCAGGTCAAGAGCGCCCTGGAGGGACGAGTCGTCGCCCCGTCCACGGCGACGGGCGTGGCATTGCTCGAATGGACCGGCCTGGAGACGGCTTCGGCGGCGCGCGTCGGGGGCGAGGCCCCGGGCGTTGAGGCGCTCATTGTTCCGATCCTTCGCGCGGAGCAGCTCCTGGACCAGGTCCAGGACGGCGGGGCCTGGGGAGGCCTCGGTCTGGCGCTCGAGCGCGTGGGGGAGACGCTGATGGTCGCGAACGCGGCGGTGGACAGCGCCGCGCCAGGACCCCTGGCGGTGCTGGCCTCGCGGACGCTCCGGCGAGCCTTCGAGCTCGGTCTGGGGGCGCCTGCCCCCGATGCGCGGCTGCCGATCCCCAGCGCGGATGAGTGGCTCCGGATGATGGGCGAGCAGGCGGCCGTGGCGGCTCCCGGGGATGGCTTTGTCCGCCTCTGGAACCAGATCGTTCGGGAACTGTAGCCTCCGACCGGGCGCGAACTGTCTGCTCGCCAGACGCCTCGCCGTCGCCAGGCCATATCGTGTGGCCAGATGATGCGAACGAGCCAACGACGATCCGGCCAGCTGGCCGCCATGTTCCTGGGGGCGACGCCGGCCTTCTCTGCGCCGCAGACCCCTGCGAGCCCCGTAGCCGAGGCGCCCGCAGTTGAGGCGCCCGTAGCTGAAGCGCCCGTAGCTGAAGCGTCAGTAGCTGGGGCCCCTGTGTCCAAGGGAGCTGCGGCCGAGGAGTCCTCGACGCCCCCGAGCCAGCGGTCCAGCGCCGATCTCACGGGTGAGGTGAAGCGGCGGATGTCCCTCGAGGATGCGCTCGGGCTCGGGCTGTCGAACAACCTCGGCCTGGAGCGGGCCGAGGTCGAGGCCGAGGTCGCCCGCTTCGAGGCCCTCTCCACATGGGGAGCCTTCGACTGGGTCTTCGATATGAACGGCCAGTTCGCTGACTCCGACTCCGTCGGTAGCTCCCAGCTGTTCGGCGGCGACGTGGTGTCCAGCCAGGACTCCTCGGTGAACGTGGACCTCAGTCGGCCCCTTGGCACGGGCGGGAGCTTCGGCTTCCACTTCGACTCCGGGTTGAACGTCACCGATAACACCTTCGCCAACGCTCCGGAGCAGTACCGCAGCAACCTCGCGGTCAGCTACGTCCAGCCCCTGATGCGTGGCGCGGGCGAGGAGTACGCGACCTCCAATCAGCGGGAGGCCGAGATCACCGAGCGGCGGCGGCTCGAGGAGCGCCGACAGGCCCGACAGAGCCTGATCCACGACGTGGAGGTGGCCTATTGGGAGCTGGTGGCCGCGGGCCAGCAGCTTGAGGTGGCGGAGGCGGCGTTGAAGCTTGGTCAGGAGCAGATCCAGCGGGAGGAGGCGCGGCTGCGGGCGGGGGATGGCACGGAGGTTGATGTACTCCAGGCTCAGACTGAAGTCGCCACCCGGACGGAGACCTTGCTACAAGCCCAAAACAACCTCGCCCAGCGTGGCGACGACCTGAAGCGCCTGATCGTGCGGGATGAGACGTCCGCGCTCTGGAACGAGCGGCTGGAGGCCACGACGGCCCTGCCCGAGGCGGCCCCCGGCGACCTCTCCTTGCCCGACTGGCAGGACGCCTTCCAGGTGGCGCTGGGCAAGCGCCCGGACCTGCGGACCTCCCGGCTCGACGTGGACGCCTCCCGGATCCGGCTGGTGCGCGCGCAGTCCGAGCGGCTCTACGGGCTCGACCTGCGCCTCGACGCGTCGTCCGGCTCGTTCAACGAGGACTTCACGGACGCCCTGTCGCAGGCGGTGGAGTTCGACTTCCCGCGCTACGCCGCGCGGCTCGACTACAACATGCCGTTGCAGAACCGCACAGCATCCAACTCGGAGCGTGCGGCGCGGGAGCGGGTCCGCGGGAGCCAGATCTCCCTTGAGGAGGCCGAGGTGAACGCGCTGGCCGAGATCCGACGGACCCTGCGGGACGTCCGCTACCGGGCCCAGGCGGTGCGGGCCTCGGAGCAGAGCTTCGAGCTTGCGAGGCGGCAACTGGAGGCCGAGCAGCAGCGCTTCGAGGCCGATCTGACGACGACCTTCGAGGTCCTCCAGTTCCAGCAGACGCTCATCGAAGCGGCCTCGAACCGGAGCGCCGCGCGGGCAGAGTACGCCAAGAGCCTGGTCGCCTTCGATCGGGCCAGCGGCACCCTCGGGGAAGAGACCGACATCTTGCGGCAGGAGCTCGAGGCCAATGCGTCCCAGGATTGATCGGGCCGGTCGCTGGGGTGGCGCCTCCTCGGGCCGGATCGGCGTGGTCGCGGCCGTGGTGCTCCTCGGGGTCATCGCCTTCTTCGCCTGGAGGGGCTCGGAGCGAGGCGTCGAGGACAGCGGCTGGAGCGTCGTGGAGCAGTACGAGGCGGACGAGCGCATCGCCCCGCTCCTCGTGGGTTGCCCCTTCGGCGCTCCGTTCGAGGCGGACACCAGCAACCTCCCCGAGGTGCTGACGTCCAAGTTGGACACGGGCTTGCTGGAGCCAAAGCGTCGCGCCACGGCGGTGCTCGCGAGCCTCGGGGAAGAGGCGGCGGAGCCCCTCAAGCGACTCTTCCAGACCGCGTCCAGGGACCAGTGGCGGGAGGGCGTCGCCCGCAACGTCCTCGCGGTCTGCGCGCTCGCAGAAGATGACTGGGGCGTGCCCATCGCCCTCGAGGCGCTGCGCAGCCCGAAGGAGACCCTGCGTGGCGACGCGGTCCTCGTGCTCCTCAAGCATCCGTCACCGGAGCTCTTCGATCCGCTCGCCGCCTCCCTGTCCGGGTTCCGCCTGGAGGTCCACCTGCAGCGGGTCTTGTCCGCCATGGCAGCCTGCGACGTGAACCGTCTCGCCATGGCGCTGCCGGAGTGGGTGGCCAGGGCTGAGCGGGTCGGTGACTACATCGAGTCCACCGTCGTGGACGCGGCGGCTCCGCTGGTCGGCACCGTGGACGACGTCGAGGTCGCGGAGATGCTGCTACGCCTCAACGAGGAGACGGAGGGGCTCTTGTTACGCCACGAGGCCTACCTGCTCGCACCCGCCGCGAGGGCGGGCCTCGGGGACGCGCGCCAGCGCCTGACCGACCTGCTCGCCCACGAGCAGCGCATGCCGAGGCACCACGCCTCCGAGGCGCTGCTGAAGGCTGGCCTGGTGGATGAGACTTACGTGCTGGCCGCCACGGCCGAGGACCCCGGCGAGCGCTCGCAGACCCTGGAGCGGATCCTGGACTTCGACGAGGAGGTCGCCGAGGAGCGTTCCCTGGAGCAGCTCTCGGACGTGCGTCAGTGGGCCCAGCGCGCGCTCATGGATGAGGAGCCCAAGGTGCGCGAGACCGCGCTCAAGGGCCTGCTCGCCCGGCAAGACGAGGAGGGCCGAGCGTTCCTCATGGGGCTCCTGAACGGCACCGTCGTGGAGCGGGGGCTTGGGATGCGGGCCATGCGGGGTCAGCTGGACGGATGGACGGCAGCCAGCGATCAGGCACGCAACCTCGTGGCCGCGGTCTACGAGTCGGAGCTGGCCGGGGCACGGCGCGGGGACGTCCTCACGTCGACCCTGCAGGCGATGGGGGCGATTCCGGGTCGTGAGACCGGAGCCTTCCTCCTGCGGGCTGGCGACCTCGTGGGTGAGAACCCGATCCGAGGCGTCTCCGGCTTCCGGTGGTGCGTGGGGCAGGTCTTCAATGCCGGCCCTGCTGCCCGCGAGGTGCTCCGCGATCGCCTCCTCACCGAGGAGGACCCGATGAAGCGCCTCGACCTGATCTCCTTCATCTGGCAGGACTTCGAGGTGGAGTCGCTCCAGTCACTGGTGGACGTCCTCGACGACAGCACGCGATCACCGTACGAGCGGCTGTATGCCGCAGATCGCGCGGTCCGCATGGGGCACGCGGAGCTCCTGCTTCCGGTGATGAAGCGGGTCTACCGTTCGGAGTCAGACCGGGTGCTCCGGCGGGGGCTGCACTGCCTCCTTTGGGTTTGGTTTGGCCCCTCGCTGGCCTGAGTCGGACCCTTCGCCCCTGGGCCATGGGTCTGGCGGGCGGGCGCGCTAGACTGCAGCGGATGTTGCTGCACCGCGTATGGGCCTCGCTGGGCCTCCTCTGCCTCGTCGTCTCGTGTGCGGACGATCCCTCGACCGCGCCCTCGGTCGGGCAGGGGGCGCCCACCGGCGCGGCCGCGCAGCCCCCTGCCGTCTCCGAGGCTGGCGCCGCTGACACGGCCCGCGTGGGTCGAGCGGGCGGCGACAGCGCGGCGAGGGTCATCCGTGCCCAGGGGCCCCCGCGGCGGAACGACTTCGATCAGATCGCCGCGGCGATCGATCCCGGTTGGCAGGCAGACCCCTGGCCGGGCGAGCTCCTCGCGAGCTCGGCGGAGCGTCTCCTGCTGGGAGTCACCCGCCACCTCGCCACGGGCGGCGACCCGGCAGCGCTGCGGAATGTCGTGACCCGGGACCTCAAGGGGACGGTGCCTGACCCTGGCGGTGAGGCGAGGTCCTTGGCGGGAGTCGCCCTGCTGGAGTGGCTCCAGGCGCGCCTCACCGTGCCCGGCGCGGGGGGCGCTCCGGTGGTGGAGGCGAGCGTGCTGGAGGTGGAGGCGCCCGCGCTCGACGCCGGCGCTGATCCGGTCGGTCGGACCCGCGTGCACCTGCGCACCGGGACTGAGCCGCACGCGGAGACCGCCGGTCCGAGGGCTCAGCGAGACCTCTTCATGACCTTGACCTGGCGCCTCGGGAAGCGCGCGAGGATCTCCTCGATCGCGGTGGAGCGCGCGACTGGGTCTGCGCTCGACCCGCCCTTCCAGGACGTCACCGACGCTGCCCTCGCTGGCGCCGCGACTCGTGACGTCAACGGCCCGCGGAGCCTCGCGCTCGGCGCGCTTCAGGCGGCGGGACGGACGGACTCGCTCACGCCCATCGGCGACATCTTGACCGCCATGCACGGGGTGGCGGTGGGGGACCTTGACGGTGATGGCTGGGACGATCTGGTCGTGGCCCGGGCCGGGGGGCAGCCGAACCTCCTCTGGATGAACGCCGGGGGGACCTTCCGGGAGGAGGGCGCAGCGCGGGGATTGGACTGGCTCGAGGGGAGCGGCGGGGTGCTCATCGTGGACCTGGACGGCGACGGCGCGCGGGATGTGGCTGTGGGCGTGGGGCCTGACGTCGTGGTGGCCTGGAACGATGGGGCGGGTGTGTTCACTGCGAGCACCGTCCTGCCCCGGGCTGGGGCCGCGCGGGTCTACTCCATCTCCGCCGCGGACGTCGACGGGGACGGGGACCTCGACCTCTATGACACGCGCTACTTCCGCGCCGACGAGGGGGGGCCCGCTGCTCCGACGCCCTATCACGACGCGGTGAACGGCGCGCCGAACGTGTTCTGGCGGAACCTCACGGCGGACCCTTCCGAAGCGAGGCCAAGGGCGTTTCGTGCGGACAACGAGGCCGCCGGCCTCGACGTGGACAACGACCGCTTCAGCATGGTGTCGGTCTTTGATGACGTCGACGGGGACGGCGACCTCGACCTCTACGTGGCGAATGACTTCGGTCGGAACAACCTGTACCTCGCGGAGGGCGGGCGCTTCCGCGCCGCCCCGGACGGGCCGCTCACCGACAAGGCCGCCGGGATGGGGCTAAGCCTCGCGGACGCGGATGAGGATGGGGTCAGGGACCTCATCGTCAGCAACATGTTCTCGGCGGCGGGCGGCCGGGTGACGCGTGACCCGCGCTTCTTGCCGGGGAGCTCTGTCGAAGTGAGGGACGAGTTCATCCGGCACGCGCGGGGGAACTCGATCTTCCGCGGGCTCGGGGGCGGGCAGTTCCAGGACCTCACGGACATGACGGGGGCGGCGCCGGGGGGCTGGGCCTGGGGCTCGCGCTTCGTGGATTGGAATCGCGACGGGCTCCCGGACATCGTGGTGCCGAACGGCTTCCTGAGCGGGCGGACCGGACCCGACCTGCAGAGCTTCTTCTGGCGGCGCGTGGTGGGCTCTACACCCCTCGGCGGGGAGCCCGACTCGGCACGGCTCGACGCGTACCTGGGCGCCTGGTCCGTGATCTCCCAGCTCTCGCAGTTTGGCCGGCAGGACTGGAATGCCCGTGAGCGGACCTTCGCCTACTTGAACCGCGGAGGTCTCCGCTTCGAGGATGTCTCGCTCTCCAGCGGCCTTGGGATCCCGGATGACGGTCGCTCGCTCGCGGTGAGCGATCTGGACCATGACGGGCGCCTCGACCTCGTCTTTCGGAATCGAACGGCCCCGATCCTCCGCGTCTTCCGGGGCCGCTCCCCTGGCGGGAGCTCCGCCTCGTTCAGGCTCAGCCAGGAGGGGCTCAACCGGGACGGCATTGGAGCGCTCGTCAGCCTCGACGCGGGCGGCGTCCGTCGTAGCTGCCGGATCCTCGCGGGGGACGGCTTCCTGGGCTCCTCGCCTGCGGAGGCGTTCTTCGGGCTCGGGGAGGCACAGGCCGGGCCCGAGAGGGTGACCGTCCAGTGGCCCGGGGGCGAGGAGGAGACCTTCGACCCCCTCGAAGGCGAGGCGCTCATCGGCTCTGCCTGGGAGCTCGTCAAGGGCGCGGGGGTGGTCCGACGAAGGTACCGCCAGGTGGCCGCCGGGTCGCCCTCCTCGGTCCCGCTGGCCCCGGCCGTTCGCGGCGGTCAGGCCGGACCTCCGCGCTCCCGGGTGCCCTTGCACGCGGAGTTCCCCCTGGGGGCCTGGCGACTGCCATCCTTCGAGGGCCCGACGCGCAGGGCCGACGAACTCTGCGGGGAGGAGGGGATGCTCCTCGTCTTCTGGTCTGGCGGCCTGCCCGATTCAGAGCAGTTCCTCGCCTCGGTAGCAGGGGCAGGCTTGCCGGTCTATGCCCTCGCTCTGGACGGGGTGCGTGAGGCTGACGCGGCGCGCCAGACCTCGGACCGGCTCGGCCTCGGCGCCCGCTCCGGGCGCGCGGGGAGCTCCGAGCGCCTGCTCCTGGACCTGGTCCTCGGGCGGACCCTGGCGCCGTTCGACGAGATGCCGCTGCCGCTCGCCTTCCTGCTGGATGCCGAGGGGGACCTCGCCTGTGTCTACGTCGGCGCCACGCCGCCTGGTCTGATGCTCGAGGACGCCGCGCGCCTCGCCGCGCGGCCGGATGCCTCCGTGACCGCTTCCCTGACCAGCGGGCGCTGGATCCTCGGCGCGCCAGAGCGCGAGCTCAAGGGCCTCTACGAGGGTCTTCGGGCGCGCGGCTTCAACGAATTCGTCGACCACCTCGAGGCCAGGGCGCGCCGCTGAGGCCCCCGCCGGCGGCCCGCCGCTTCCTCTTCGGCTGTGGCAGGGGGCGCGTTCACGGGCCGTGGATGGCCCTCTTCCTCCAGCGCCGCGCTTGGTCGCTCCATGAAGCGCGAGGCTGGGCGAGGTGAAGGGGCCGCGGCGGACGGGGCGCTGCCCGGCGGGCTGCTCGGCTTCTCCGCGGCTCAATGGCTCAATGGCCCAGCCACTCATTGGCCCAGCCACTCACCGGCTCAAGCCATCACTGGCTCAGCCCCTCATTCGCTCGGAGGCTCAGTGGCTCACTGGCTCAGTGGCTCAGTGGCTCAGTGGCTCGGGGGCTCGGGGGCTCAGTTGCCATGTCGCTCGCCGGCGGCGCGGACTCGCGTCCGCGGGTGAGGGTTCACTCGGCGCGGGCCGGTCGCAGCAGGACCCAGCCCTCATCGGAGAGGTCGACGGTCCGGAGCGCGCTCTGGCCGCCGGACCAGAGGCCGCCGTTGGGGTGCCCGAAGAGACGCCCGTCCCGCGTCAGTGCAAAGGCGGCATCGCCGGACTCCGTGAAGGCATCGGGCCAGGTGACGATGGCCGGCCATGATTGGATTCCCTCCAGCACGAAGCCGGTGTCGACGCGGTAGCCGTGGTGGAGGAACTGCCCCGTGTCCTCGGCCACGCGTGCGTCGGGGAAGCGGTGGTCGAGGGACGGGGTGGACCTCACGAGCTGGATCAGGGCGCCGGGGCCCTCGGCGATGCCGAGCTCTCCGGGCAGGTCCGAGCTGAAGGCCGCGGAGCCGAGGACGTCGAGGGTGATGCGTGCGTCGGAGCGATTCGCGTCCATCGCATGGGCGTGGAAGCGCGGGAGGGACACGAGGATCACCAGCAGAGCGATGGCGGCGACCAGGATGCCGGCGGGCACGCCGCGCTTGGAGCCGCGAGGGGGCTCCCCCTCCGACCTGGCCGGGTCGGTTGTCGTGCTGTCTGGTTCCATGCTGGCGATCGGGCAGGCGGG
Organism: Planctomycetota bacterium; assembly: GCA_965655435.1. Taxonomy (GTDB): domain Bacteria; phylum Planctomycetota; class UBA1135; order UBA1135; genus Saltatorellus. The sequence continues at coordinate 9,355 of CBFHHK010000061.1, forward strand.
CCGGTGTGACAGGCGGGCCGGTTCGGATGAGAGGGGCCGGTTCGGATAAGAGGGGCCGGCCGGACGGCGCCGCCCCGAGGGCTTCGCGAGGAGAGGAGGTGGCTCAGGGGGACCCCTCAGGCGGGTGACGCTCGGGCCGCCTGGTCGCGGTGCCCCAGTTCGCTGTGGCCCGGTGAATGTGGTCCGGTTCCGTTGGTCCGGTCGGGGTCTTGGGGTCGGGGTGGTGCGGAGCGACTCCGCGGCGCGGTGCGCGCCGCGAGCGGGTCCCCGGGAATCCACCGAAGGCGGTGGCTCCGGGCGCCCCGACGAGAAGTCTGGGCAACGAGGACGTACGATTCAACGGCCATGCCGGATGAGCCGAACACGCCGCCTGCGGACCTTGTGTCACGCCTCCCAGACCGCTGGGCCCAGCTAGCGACGGGGGTCTGCGGACAGTTGGCCCGTGGCGGTCACCGCGGCTGGATCGTCGGGGGGGCCGTTCGCGACCTGCTCCTGGAGCGGGAGATCAAGGACGTCGATCTCGTTTCGGCGGCGCGCCCGGAGGACGTGGAGGCGCTCTTCGAGCGGACCGTCGCGGTCGGCAAGAGCTTCGGCATCATCGTCGTGGTGATCGACGGCGAGGAGGTCGAGCTGGCCACCTTCCGCCGGGAGCGCGGCTACTCGGACCGCCGTCGTCCGGACGAGGTGGAGTATGCCGGGGCGCCCGAGGAGGACGCGGGGCGCCGCGACTTCACCTGCAACGCCATCTACCTGGATCCGCTGTCCGGTGAGGTGCGTGATCCGGTGGGTGGCGTCGCGGACCTTCGAGGCGGGGTCTTGCGGGCGGTGGGCGACCCGGGCGGCCGCTTCCGAGAGGACGGGCTGCGGATTCTTCGGATGGCGCGCTTTCACGCGGCCCTGGGACTCGAGCCCGCGCCGGGTCTGCTCGCCGCCGCCGAGGAGGAGCGCGCCTCCCTCGCGGGCGTCAGCGCGGAGCGAGTTCGCGACGAGCTCCAGAAGATGCTGCGTGGCGCTCGCGCCGACCAGGCCCTGCAGGTCCTCGTGGACGGCGGGCACGCGGAGCTGGTGCTGCCCTCCATGGGCTCGGCCGAGGAGGTCGCCTCTAGACTTCGCGTCCTCGCTGCGCTGGTGGAGCGATGGGATCGTGGGCGGGCCGAGTCTGCGGATGTCGCCCCTGAGCTCGGGGCGGAGGAGGTCCCAGCCGCGCGCTGGGAGGTCGGCCTCTCGGCCCTCTTTGGCCCCCTCCAACTCGGACCTGAGGGGGCGGATCGGGACGCCTCATCGAGCCGCCTCGCCCGGAGCCTGGAGGCGCTGCGCTGTAGCCGAGAGGAGCGGCGGGTCGTGAGGGAGGTGAGCCTCGGGTGTGAAGAGCTCCGGTCGCTCGCTGGAGGCGCTCCAGCGACTGCGCGCGCGGTGGGCTCGCCCGGCGGGGAGGAGGAGCTCGGTCGTCGGGTTCAGCTCTGGCGTCGGCCGACCCGCGCAGCGTCCGTCCAGCTCGCCCGCGCGTTGGAGGTGACGCTGTCAGGGGAAGGCGCGGAGCGGCAGATGAGGGCTCTGCTGGGGGAGCTCGCCCAGCTTGAGGCTGCCGCGCCCTCGGCGCCGATCACCCTGACCGCAGGGGACCTCGAGGACCTCGGGGTGCCTCGGGGCCCGATGCTGGGCACGCTGCTCGGCCGTGTCCAGCGGGCGAGCCTCGGGGGCGCGTTCGACGACCGGGCTGGCGCGCTCGGCTGGGTTGAGGACCAGCTCAGGTGAGGGGGAAGCGGGCCCGCAGCCTGCCCGACAGCCAGGCTCCGAACAGCCCCCACGCGAACGCGGGCGGGCAGGTCGGACCGAGGAACAGGCCGAGGCTCGCGATCGCGCCGGTGAACATCGGTAGCCCGCGGAGACTCTGCCCGGTGGCGCGCCCCACGGCGGCCCGCGTCCAGCCCGCCTTGGCCCCGGCGGACATGGTGGAGAGGGTGAGGTAGCCGCCCCGGGCGGCGAGGCCCGCAGCGAGCACCAGCCCGAGGCTCAGCTTGGCCGAGGGGCTCCCGCCCGTGGCCCCGGTGCCGAGGACCGCGAGGCCCACCACGGGGATCAGGAGCCGGGTGATCGCGATGCCGCGGAGGGCGTTGGTGGGACGGGACGCGAGGGGCCCGCCGTCCTCGTCATCCTCCAGGCGGCCCAGCCGGGAGATGAAGAACACGTGGGCGCCGTAGAGCGCTGCGAGCCAGAGCAGCTCGAGCCTCGGGTGCTCGATGGACCCGACCAGCCACGGGGACATCAGCCCCGCCCCTAGATTGCCGGCGCGGCAGAGCCCGAGGAGCGTCGGGCCGAGCAAGGGGCCGCGCCCCAACAGGTCATAGAGGACCGCGAGGGCGGCGACGCCGAGCATCCAGGCGCCAGCGTGAAGGCCGGCCGCAGCGGCCCACATGAGCCCCCCGGTGAGGAGGACGAGGCTGGTGAACAGGGCGAGGCCCGCCGGGATCTGGCCGGAGGGGATCGGCCGCTCCGGCCGGGTCCGAGCGTCATCCTCCCGATCCACCCAGTCGTTCAGGGCCATGGCCCCGTGGTAGACGCCGAGGCTGGCGGGGATCAGGAGCCACGGGAGGATGAGCGACGGCCAGGCGGATACGTGGGCGATGGCGATCCCGACGAAGAGGTCGCTGATGGCGGAGGGGAACAGCGCCACCCGGATCAGCCGCCCCATGGCGACGACCGGCGGGGCCTGCACCGGCGGCGAGGCGGAGCTCATGGGGTCAGCGGGGCTCGATGAACCATCGGACGATGTCTTGATAGGTCACGTAGACCATCAGGGACATGATCATCACCATCCCGACGACCTGGCTGTAGCCGAACGTTCGCTCGGAGACGGGGGAGCCCTTGATGCCCTCGATGAGGAGGAACAGCAGGTGCCCTCCGTCGAGGATCGGGATCGGGAGGAGGTTCAGGATCGCCAGGTTGATGCTGAGGATCGCGAGGAAGAAGAAGAGCTTCGGCAGGCCCTGGCTGGCGGTGTCGAAGGAGATGACGCTGATCGAGATGATCCCCCCGAGGTTGCGGGTCGAGATCTCATCGCTGAAGAGCATCTTCTTGAGCTGAAGCCAGACGTCCACGAGGAATCGCTTGGTGGCCCCGAAGCCGTCGGAGAGGGCCTCGCCAAGGCCGTCCGCCTTCAGGATGGTGCGTGCGGCTCCGAGCTGGACTCCGTAGTTCGGGAGCGTCACTGGCGCGGCCTCGAGCTCGATCGTGAGCTCGCTCATGGGCGCTCCGATCTCGGCGTCGCGCCACACCTCCAGCTGCAGCGAGCGTCCAGCGGCGACCTCTCGCTGGATGGTCTCGAGCATGACGGGCCAGCTGTCCGTCGCCTGGCCATTCACCGAGATGACCTGGTCCCCGGCGAGCACCCCGGCGCTCTCGGCGGGCGAGCCCTCCGACACGATCACCCGTGAGGTGTTCTCGACCACGGCCAGGGCGAGGTCCCCGAGGAGGAGGACCGGCGCCACGGTCGCGGTCGCCTCCAGGGAGAGGAGCTCTCCGTTGCGCCGCACCGTGAGGGCGAGGGGCGCGCCGACCTCCACCGTCAGGAGCTGATCGCGAATGGACCCCTGCCCCCAGACCGGGCCCCCGGCGACGGAGACGATTCGGTCTCCGGCCTCGATCCCCAGCGCCTTCACTAGGGAGGCTGCGGGGCCGGTGGAGCGCGTGGCGTCGACGTTGGAGGAGAGGGCGCCGATGCCGATGCGCTTGAACTCCAGGGTGTCCATGCGCGGCTCTACCTGGACCTCGCGGGCGGCGCCGTCGGGTCCCTCGACCTGGAGGACCACCGCGCCGCGCTCCGAGAACGCCCGGCGAAGCTGCTCGTCGACCCGGAGCGCCTCCGGTTGGCCCACCACAGCGACCAAGCGGTCCTCATCCGTCACGCCAGCGGCGGCGGCCGGCCCAAGTGGGTCGACGACGAGCCGTTGGTCGGGGGAGAGCCCCGCGGGCAAGCCCAGGCGGTAGAAGCCCAGGTTCTCGTCGAAGCTCGGGGTGAGCGTGATCGATTCTGGCGTCGCGTTGGGGCGCTCCACCAGGAGCCGCGCGTCGTCGCTCCCGTTCAGGGCGACCGCGGTCACCAGGTGCTCGAAGTCGACGATCTTGGTGTCGTTCACCTCGAGGATGGTCGTCCCGGCTGGCAGTCCCGCCTCCCAGGCCGGCATCCCGGGGGTGGGGGCGCCGATGAGGGGCTGGAGCGCGGGCAGCCCGGCCAACATGACCAGCGGGAGCGCCACGAGCGCGAAGACCACGTTCATGATCACGCCCCCGGAGAAGTAGAGGAAGCGCTGCGGGACGCTCAGCGTGGCGAGCGTCCCGGGCTCGGGTGTGCCCCTCAGGCCGTCGCTGTACTCGCCCGCTACCTTGACGTAGCCGCCGAGCGGAACGAGGGCGATCTGGAAGAGGGTGTCCCCCCTCTTCCAGCCAAAGAGCCGGGGGCCGAAGCCGAGGGAGAAGACCTCGACCCTCGCCCCGCACCAGCGCGCAGCCAGGAAGTGGCCGGCCTCGTGAACGAAGATGACGAGTCCGATACCCAGCACTACCTGGAGGACGTTGAAGAGATCGGCGAGGCTCATGGGGTCTTGGTGGTAGCCGGCTCGGCGCCGAGGCTCTGGATGTGTTGCCGTGCAAACTCGCGGGCCCACCCGTCAGCGGCGAGGAGCTGGTCGAGGGTCGACGCTCCGTCCGAGGCCGGCCGTGCGTCGAGCGCCGCGGTTGAGACCTCTACCAACTGGGCCAGGGAGATCCGCCGTTCAAGGAAGGCCTCGACGGCGATCTCGTCCGCGGCGTTGAGGACGGCCCCAGCCGTGCCGCCGTCTTCGATGACCCGGAAGCCGAGCCCCAGGGCGGGGAAGCGCTGGAGGTCCGGCTCCTCGAACGTCAGCTCTGCGAAGCGCTCGAAGCTGAAGCCCTCGAGGTCGGCGTGCCCACGGTCGGGGTGGTGGATGGCGTAGTGGATCGGGCCCCGCATGTCCGGCGGGCCGAGCTGTGCCATGACAGACCCGTCGGTGAACTCGACCATGGAGTGCACGATGGACTGGGCGTGGACGACCACGTGGATCTGCTCGGCAGGGAGCCGGAAGAGGTGGTGGAGCTCGATGACCTCGAGCGCCTTGTTCATGAGGGTGGCCGAGCCGATGGTGACCCTGGGGCCCATGTCCCAGTTGGGGTGCGCCAGGGCCTCCTCGGGGGTGGCGCTTCGGATCTCCTCGAGGGAGCGCTTTCGGAAGGGTCCGCCGCTGGCGGTGAGGTGCACCCGTCGCACCCGGTCAAGCCGCTCGCCCCGCAGGCACTGGAACACGGCCGAGTGCTCCGAGTCCACCGGGATGATCTCGGCCCCGTGCCGTTCGGCGAGCTGGAACAGCAGGTCGCCTGCGATCACCATCGACTCCTTGTTGGCCAGACCGAGCGTCTTGCCGCGCTCGAGCACCGCCGCCGACGGGCGCAGGCCCGCGGCGCCGACGATGCCGTGGATGGCCACATCGAACTCTGCCCGGGCGATCATTTCGAGGAGGCCGGTCTCACCGCAGAGGACCTCGCACCCCGGCCCCAGGGCCTCCTGGAGCTTGGCGCCCGCGGCGGGATCCGCCATGCTCACGAAGGCGGGACGGTGCTCACGGGCCTGCTCGAGGACCGTCTCCCAGGAGCTCGCGGCGGCGAGGCCGACCACCTGGAGGGGGGCCTCCGCGTTCGCAGATCGCACCAGGTCGAGGGTCTGGGTCCCGATGGATCCGGTGCTGCCGAGGACGAGGAGGCGCTTGGTCAAAGGGAGCTCTGGGGTCCGGGGGGGCAGCGAGGTTGTGGACAGCAGCGCGAGGTGATGGTGCCCTGCCGGCGCCGGATGATACCCAGACGGGGACCCCGAAGGCAGTAGCCTGACAGGCGAGGAGAGGGAATCCTCGCCCATCCAACCGGAGGAGGGCATCTGGGTGTAGGAGGGTGGCGCGGGGGGCCTTATCGTGTGCGCGGAGCGCGGGCGATCGCCCGATCACTCCTCGGCCAGCTCGGCCGCTGTCCCGTCCCGTTGTCCGCCGGCCCAGGCCGCGCACCGCCTCCGTAGAACACGTGTCCGAACCCGCACCGATCACCTACAAGGACGCCGGCGTCGATATCGCCGCCCAGGACGCCGCTCTGGGAGCCGCCAAGGACGCCGTCCGCTCCACCTTCACCCCTGGAGTCCTGTCGGACATGGGCCTCTTCGGAGGGCTCTTCGACCTGGAAAAGGTGGACTGCGGGGGGCACATCCTCGTGGCGAGCGCTGACGGTGTCGGTACCAAGCTCGAGGTCGCCAAGCTGTGCGGGATCCACGACAGCGTCGGGCGCGACCTCGTTCAGCACTGCATCAACGACATCCTCGTGCAGGGGGCGCGGCCCCACTTCTTCCTGGACTACGTGGGCACGGGCCGCCTCGAGCCCGATGTGGTCGCCAGCCTCGTGCGCGGCTGCGCCGACGCGTGCCGCGACAACGGCCTGGCCCTGCTCGGCGGGGAGACGGCGGAGATGCCGGGGCTCTATGGCGACGGTGACTTTGACCTCGTCGGCTTCATCGTGGGCTCCGTGGCACGGGACAAGGTGCTGGACGGCTCGCGGGTCCGCCCCGGCCAGACGCTCATCGGGCTCCGCTCCAGCGGACTCCACACGAACGGCTACTCCCTCGCACGGAAGGTGCTCTTCGAACGCCTGGGCCTGACGGTCGAGGATCGACCCGAGGTGCTCGGCGGTCGTACCGTCGGAGAGGCGCTCCTGGCGCCCCACCGCAGCTACCTCGAGCTGCTCTGGCCGCTGCTGCAGGCGGATCAGCTGCCGGGACTCGCGCACATCACCGGGGGCGGCCTCGTGGACAATGTCCCGAGGATTCTCGGGAGCTGCGACGCGGTGATCGACCTCTCCACCTGGGAGGTCCCGCCGCTGTTCAAGATGATCGTCGACGCGGCACGGATCGATCGCGACGAGGCCTACCAGGCCCTGAACATGGGGATCGGCATGGTCCTCTTCGTGGACGACGACGACCTCGGCTCGGTGGAGGCGCACCTCGCGGCCCAGGGCGAGGAGGCCATCCGCATCGGCCATACCGTCGAGGCGGCGGGGTCGTCCGGCGTCGTGCGATGGGCCTGAGGGGCCGTGGAGTCGTGACCCCGGCGAGCGCCACGTCTGGCCTCTTCGCGCCGCTGAGCGGCGCGTGGGGGACGCTCGTCTCGGTGCTCGGTGTGGTGGTCGCGGTGATCGGCGCGCCGCAAGGCGCTTCGCGGGGGACATCCGCTGGGCCGGCGTCGACGGAGTCGGCGGGCTCCGCCGCGGGAGGGTCAGTGGCGGTCACAGCGCTCGCCAGAACGTCCGCCACCGCGTCCGCCACTGCGTCTGCCACTGCGTCTGCCACTGGGCCCCAGGACCTGGCGGACGATGAACCGCTGGCCGTGCAGCAGTTGATCGAGGCCCTGTCGGCCTCCTCGCTGGATACGCAGGCGTCGGGGGCGTTGCTGGAGGAGGGATTTCGCCTCTTCCTCGATCGAATGGCGGCGATGGACGGGCCCTCCTCGGTGGGCCTCGCGCGCGCCATGTACGCCCGAGACGACGCCATCTGGAGCACGTTCTGCCTCGAGGGGGCGCTGCGGCGTTCGGCTCCGGCGGACACCGGGGGTGCGAGCGCCCAGGAAGCCTACGCAGAGGCGGACCGCGCGCTCTCTGCCCTGTTACGGCTGGAGACCCTCTCGGCGGCGGACCGGGTCGCGGTGGTCCAGCGTCGGGCGATCCTTGCCGCCGGCTTTGCGGATACCTCCGGGGAACTCTCGTCCCTCGGACGAGCCCTGGGGATGGGCGGGATTGACGGCGCGCAGATCCTCGGCCTCAAGGCGCTCGTCGCCGGAGACCATGGGGAGGCCGCGAGGCTGTTCGGGCTGCTGATCGACCGGGGGGATCCCCCTCAGGATCGCCCCTGGGCACTCCGTGGTCACGGCTTGGCCTCCCTCGAACGCATCCGTCGAGGGTCATAAGGCCGGCCCCGGCGATTCCCGCCATTGGGGCTGAAACTGATCGCCTCCGGGCACACTAGACTCTCCAGTGCGCGCGGGCCGCCTTGACATCGGCCGTGCGCACCCATCAATCCACTCGCGCTTTCGCCCGTTCAGCCTCAACTGTTCATGCTGCACCTCACTCCTCTTCGTATCGCCACGGTTGGGTTCGCCCTCGCGGTCGCGGCCACCGCGGCGCCCCTCGTCTCGTCCGCGGCGGACCGCTTGCTCACCGACAAGGACCTCAAGAAGGTCTCCGGCAAGGTGTCCGACTGGTACGAGGCCATCGCCGAGGGCAAGGGCAAGATGGAGGCGGAGGCAGACATCCGCGAGGAGCTCGCCAAGCTCAACGACAAGAACCGCAAGCTGAAGGGGACGACGCTGCTCGCCAGCCCCGGAGACCTCGGGGCGATGATCTACCTGTCGAACAAGTTCGATCGCAAGCAGCCCAAGCGCGGGGCCGGGAAGGTCATGGAGCGCACCGTGGACAACGGAGCGCGGGGCACGGTCGAGTACGCGCTCTGGTCGCCGGCGAAGTACAAGGCCAAGTCAGGTCCCTACCCCCTGATCATCACCCTCCCCGAGGAGGGCGAGAACCCGAAGGCGCACATCACCAATCGCTGGGTGAACGGCGCCCTGCGTGAGTCGACGATCATCGCCAGCCCGAAGATGCCGGGAGACTCCGGCAAGTGGTCCGAGCTCGAGGGGCTCACGGCAGTGATGCTCACCCTCCGCAACGTGTCGGAGATCTACGCGATCGACTTCGATCGCGTGTTCATCGGCGGCCGCCAGCTGGGCGGTGAGGCGGCCCTCGCGATCGCCAACATGTTCCCCAGCCGCTTCGCGGGTGCGTTCTGCTGGGCGGGGGACGCCGGCGATGGCATCCCCGTGGAGAACCTCAAGCACCTCCCCGTGCTCATCTCCGGTGGGGGGAGCAAGGCGACCGCATTCGAGGAGCGGGCCAAGGAGGCGGGCGTCGAGGGCGTCACCCTCGTCGCGGGTGGGGGTGAGGAGGCGATCATCGAGTGGATGTCCGCGCTCAAGCGGGACAGCTACCCGACCTCCTTCACGCTCATCCCCGGCGCCACCTTCCCCACGAACGCCTACTGGCTGCAGGTCCCTCGCCTCCCCGAGGTCGAGGGCGTGCGCGTGGACGTCGAGGTGAACCGTGAGCAGAACACCATCACGTTGACCGGCGCAGGGCTCACCGAGGCGACGCTCTACCTGTCCGATGCCATCGTGGACATGAGCCGGCCCGTGGTGGTCATCGCGAACGGGAAGCGCTACGAGGACCAGTTCGAGCGGAGCTTCCGGGTCTTCCTCGACATGCTCTATGCGGGCAAGGTGGACCCCGGGCGGGTCTTCGTTGCATCGAAGCAGTACTACCTGCCCGACCTCTCGGGCGGCGGCGAGTCGGACGGTTGAGCGGCGCTCACCCTGGTCTCCGGACCCACTGAGGCACACGTGCGAGATCTCTCCTCTCCAGCGGGGGACGGCTCCCCGGGCTTGAATCCGGGCGCGTTGCTCCTCGTGGTCGCGCTCGCCGGCGGCGCCACGATGGTGGTGGAACTCGGCGCGGTCCGCCTCCTCGCCCCGTGGTTCGGCGCGTCCAGCAGCGTCTGGACGAACGTCATCGGCGTGGTCCTCGCCGCCCTCGCGGTGGGGTACACCGTCGGCGCCCGCTTCGCGAGCGGGCCCGCTCCGCTCGCGCGGCTGAGCGGGGTCCTGCTCTTCGGGTCGGTGCTCGCCGCGTCGCTCCCAGGGTTGACCCCGTTCGTGGCAGGGGCCTTCATGCCGGACGGCGTGGCCCTTTCCGGGGCCTCGCGGCTGCTGGTCTGGGGCAGTCTCGCGGCGGCGCTGGTGCTATTCCTGCCCATCGCGGCCTGTCTCGGTTGCGCCTGCCCGCTCGCCGTGGAGAGCCTCCAGCGGCAGCGCGGCGACGCCGCCGGACACGCTGGGGGCCACGTCCTGGCGGCCTCCACCCTCGGGAGCCTCGGCGGCACCTTCGGGACCACGCACCTCTTCGTGCCTGTCCTGGGGACCACGTGGACCTTCCTCGCCGCAGGCCTCGTGCTCTTCTGCTGCGGGCTGGTCGTCCGCTGGGCTTCGCGCCGCGGCGCGGGGGCGCTTGGGGCGGGGGCCATGACGCTCCTCGTGCTCGGCTTCGGAGGCGGCATCCTCTCCTCGGCGCTCTCCGGCGCGGGCCGGTCTCAGGGCAGCCCGGGGGAGGTGACCCTGGCTCGGGCCGAGTCTGCCTACCAGAGCCTCAGGGTCACCGAGTCTGGCGAGGGCGAGGCCCGGCTCCGCAAGCTCCAGGTCAACGAGAGCCTCGACTCGTTCCAGAGCGTCTGGGCTCCGGAGCTCGGCCTGCTCCCTGGCGGGTTCTACTACAACCACTTCGCGCTGCCCTACGGCTGGGCGGCGCGCGAGCAGGGGGCGCCGCCTGCCGAGTGGTCCGTGTTCATCGTCGGGCTGGGTGGTGGCTCGGCGATCCGGGTTCTTGAGGGCGTCATTTCGCCCGAGACCTCATTGGCGGTGACCGGGGTCGAGCTGGATCCGACGGTGGTGGAGATGGCGGTGGAGCACTTCGAGCTCGACACCGAGAGCCCGGGGCGAACCGTGGTCGGCGGGCTCGACGGGCGGGTCGCCCTGGCGCTCGAAGCGAGCCATTACGACCAGGTGATCGTCGACGCCTACGCGAACAACATGGAGGTGCCACCGCACCTCGCGAGCATCGAGGCCTTCGAGCTCGTGTATGCCCGCCTGCGGGAGGGCGGCTGGCTCACGGTGAACGTCGGGGGCTTCGGCGGTGAAGACCCCGTGGTGAGGGGGATCGCTGGCGCGATCACGGAGGCCTTCGGGACCCCGGTCTCGATCTTTCGGGTGCCGTTCTCAAGGAACTTGACCCTCCATGCGCGCCGTGGCGGCGAGGTGCCGGTGCCCGGCACGCGAGCGTTTGGCTCTCTGGGTGCCCCCCTGATTGGCGGGCTGGGAGACCTGCTGCCGCCGCTTCAACTCCCAGGGGCCTCGTTCGTGGTGGCGCCGGGTGAGGAAGCGTCCCACCTCCGCGATCAGCGGTCCAACCTGGAGTCCCTGCAAGCGCGCTCCATCGCGGCGGCGGAGGACCGTCTCGAGGCCTTGAACGCGCGGGGGGGCAGCGAGACGCGGTTGATCGTGCCCGCGGCGTCTGCGGAGGACGCCGCGCGCATCACGGCATCCACGGCTCTCTCAGGCAGGGGGGACCTCCTCGGGGCGTTGGAGGCCGCCTCGGCTGTCGCTGATCCGATCTCCGCCGCCTACCTCTGTGCGTACCTCGCCTGGGCTGGCGGCGATCCCCAGGGGGCGTTGGAGGGTGCCGAGGTGGCCATGGCGCAGCACGGCGCGGACGCTGCGCTCCTCGGCCTCGTGGTGGACCTCGCGCTGGTGGTGGGGGCGGAGCAGCTCGCTGGTGCCCGGCTGCGCGACCTCCGGTCCGCCGCGGAGGTGAGCGGCATGCCGCCCCTCGGCGCGGGCGTGCTGGAGCGGCTGGCCGCAGGTGTCGAGGATGCAGAGACCCGCGGGGCCATCGCCTCCGCGGCGCTGCGACGGGCGAAGCTCACAGCGGGCGCAGCAGCTGC
>CBFHHK010000062.1:0-11631 GCA_965655435.1 Planctomycetota bacterium
GCGGCCGTGGACGCGGCTTCGGTCGCCCCGAACCGCCGGATCCCCGCCCGCTCTTCGATGAGCTGGTGGATCGCGAGCTCCTCCCGGCGCTCGTCTTCTCCTTCTCGCGCAAGGACTGCGAGCGACTGGCGCGCAAGAACGAGCAGCGGAACCTGCTGACCGCCGAGCAGTCCCGCCGCATGGCCGAGCTCCAGGAGGAGCTGCTGACCTCCTTTGACCTGGGCCGCGGGCACCTGGAGGGCGAGGTGTTCCGCATGGCTCGCTCCGGCGTGGCCTACCACCACGCTGGCATGCTCCCGATCTACAAGGAGGTCGTCGAGCGCATGTTCACCGCGGGGCTCCTGAAGATGCTCTTCACGACCGAGACCTTCGCCCTCGGCATCAACATGCCTGCGCGGGCCGTCGTCTTCGCAGGCCTGCGCAAGTTCGACGGGATCTCCTTCGACTGGCTGCGGACCCGCGACTACATGCAGATGGCCGGCCGCGCAGGCCGGCAGGGCATCGACGACAAGGGCTTCGTCTTCCAGCTGCTCCCGGACCAGGAGCTCAAGGACGCGCCGGTCGAGCGCTGGGTGGGCGGCCGCCCGGAGGCGGTGATGAGCCGCTTCCGCATGAATTACTCGACCCTGCTCCACCTCGTGTCACGGGTGGGCCGCGATCGCGTGCATGAGGCCTGGGAGAAGTCGTTCCACTCCTTCCAGAACCGCGAGAAGAACACGAAGGCGCGGGAGCGTCAGCGCCGGGAGCAGATGCGCCTGATCGGCCGGCACCTCGACCTCCTCGAGGAGCTCGGCTACATCAAGGGCCAGGGCGTGACAGGCAAGGGCGAGATCGCCCGCTGCCTCGGGGGTTACGAGCTCCAGATGACCGAGATGCTCTTCCGGGGCACCCTCGAGACGCTGCCGCCGAAGGCCCTGGCCATGGTCTTCGTGGCGATGATCCACGAGGAGCGACGGGCCGCGCAGCGGCCCTGGGTCCCCGCCTCGATGTTCGGCGGCACCCGGCGCCACATCGACTCGGTGGTCAGCGAGATCTGTCAGGCCGAGGCACGGTTCGGGATCGAGCCGGCGATGAAGCGGCCCGACTGGGGCCTGACCCCCACGACCCTGGGCTGGTTCGGCGGGCTCTCGATGGATGAGCTCGAGGAGCAGCTGGAGGTCAATCCCGGGGACGTCTGTCGCGTCTTCCGCATGGCCATCCAGCTCATGCGAAACGTCCGCCGCTCGGTGGATCGGGACTGGGACATCGTGGACCGCCTCGATGAGGCGATCGAGGCGATGAACCGGGATGAGGTGGACGCGCGGAAGCAGCTGGCCCTCGGCTAGCGAGAGGTCGAGCGAGCCCCGCCCTGAGCCCTCCCTGAGTCCCGTCCGGACCCCTCCGAACGGGGCGCGTCTCGAGACCGCACCCCGCGCCGAGCGCGGGCAGGGACGGTCTCGGCGGGCGGCTGCTCCGCGCGCCCCATGGGAGCCCGAAGGGCGCCGCGCCCGGCCCCCAGGACTGTCCCCGAGCTGGATTCCCGACCAAAAGTGTCGGATCAATGGGTACCCGCGCGGACAGAGGGTGCCTAGTGGAGGCAATCGCAGGACGAGGTCTGGTATGGTCTCCGCCCGCGTGGCTCGACCCAACCGTTGAGCTCCGACAACTGATCCCCTTCCACCCGATGATGCGGGCGCCTCCACGGCTGCCGGTCACCGGGTGCTTCGTTGCCCAGCAGAATCTACTCCATGCTCCTGAGCCTCGCCCTCGTCGTCGCTGCCGCGGCCGATCCCGCAGCCCCGCTGCTCTCCGCCCCCGCCGCGCCGCTCTCGGCCGCCGCCTGCGCCAGCGAACGGATCGATTCGTCCAACTCTGTCTCCCTCGAGACCAAGGACCGTCTGCTCCTCTCGGCCAGCTACTACGAGCCGAAGCGTCGCAAGAACGCCCCCCCCGCCCCCGCGGCGATGCTGCTGCATGACGCGGGCTCCTCCCGCGAGGAACTGGCCGAGATGGCCACCTACCTCCACAAGAAGGGCTTCGCGGTCCTGACGCTCGACCTGCGCGGCCACGGGGCGAGCGCGACGGAGGAGACGAACTTCGAGAAGGCGGACGAGAAGGAGCGGGAGACGCTCTGGGCCATGAGCACGCGCGACGTCGACGCCGCGTCCAAGTTCCTCTTGAAGCAGAGCGGAGTGCACGCCTCCAACCTGTCCCTCGTGGGGGTGGGCGCTGGCGCTGCCCTCGTGGTGCGCCGCGCGGCCAAGGACGACAACGTCCGCGCGATCGTGCTGATTGACCCGGCCAAGGAGTCCATGGGCTTCGACATCAGCGACGGCGTCGGCGACCTTGGCGGGCTCCCGACCTTGATCCTCGCGCCCAAGGCCTCGCGCGAGGCCGCGGACGAGATTCAGGCCTCCGCCCATGAGGTCAACGAAGGGCTGGAGTTCGTGGAGATCAACGCCCTCAAGAACGATTCGGCGACGATCCTCCAGGACAAGCGCCTGAAGACGTCCGCCTCGTCGTGGCTCCGCGATCAGGTCATGCCGAAGAAGTGAGCCCGGCGCTCCGCTCCCACCAGGCAGCGCGATCTCACCAGGCAGCGCGATTTCATGAGGCAGCGCGGATCCGGTCACGGGTCCGCGCTGCCTTCATGATTGGAGGCATGCTTCCCGGGGGCCGTGCCGCGGGCCGGCGCACCGGTCGCCGTGAGCGTCCAGGCCCGCTCCTGGGGCCCGCCCCTGGAGGCTGCACTCGGGGCCCGGTCCCCCCAGGGGAGAGTCGCAGGCTGAGGCGCGGCGACAGCGGGGACTCCCGGGGCACCGCGGGGTAGACTTCAGCCACATGTCCATCCGAAGCCAGGTCCGAGCCCTACTGCCGACCCCCTTGAGGGCGAGGCTCCGACACGTCCTCGACGTGGCGAACACCGAGTGGCATCACCTCTTCCACCGCAAGGCCATCCGCGGCCGCCTCGAAGAGCTCCGGAAGCTCCCCCGCGGGCTGCACGTCGAGGGGACCAACATCTGCAACGCGAGCTGCGTCTTCTGCGCCTACCCGCAGATGGAGCGTCGCAAGACGACCATGTCCATGGAGGACTTCCGCAAGGTCGTCGATGACTACGTGCAGATGGGCGGTCGGAGCGTCTCGCTCACCCCGATTGTCGGGGACCCATTCGTCGACAAGCACATGTTCGAGCGTCTCGATGACCTCATGGCCCGGGACGAGGTGCGCTCCATGAGCTTCTACACCAACGCCATCCTGATGACGCGGGAGAAGTCCGAGCGCCTGATGGGCTACGCGGAGAAGCTCCACGTGCACGTGTCCTGGGGCGGCTTCGACGCGGCCACTTGGAACGAGATCATGGGCGTCTCGAAGTTCGAGGCGGCGAGGGACGCGGTGCTCGACTTCATCGAGCTCAAGGAGGCCACAGGCACGCCGATCCCGTTCACCCTCGCCCTCCGCTGCCCCCCCTCTGCGTGCCACGGTGAGCTCTGGGACCGGCTCCGCGCGCTCGAGGCCAGGGGGCTCGTGGAGATCGCAGACATGCCCGACTACGACTCCTGGGCGGGAAAGGTGACCCCCGAGGCCCTCGATGGTGTGGGCCTCACCCCGCGCACGATGCCGTACAAGCGTGGCGCCTGCGAGCTCCTGTTCACGAAGCCGGTGGTGCTCGCCAACGGGGACGTCAACGCTTGCGCCTGCCGTGACGTCGAGGCGGAGCTCGTGGTCGGCAACGTCAACGACACCCCGCTCTCCGAGGTCTGGGCGGGGAAGGGTATCGACGAGCTCATCGAGCAGCACGAGGCCGGTGACTACCCGGACGTCTGCAAGCGCTGCACCTACTTCGTCAGCGTCTACAACTCGCGCAAGAGCCGGACGTTCTCGCGGGACGGCCAGCCCTCGGGGAACTGGGCCGAGGACTGATCAGTCCAGCGCGTGCCGCTCGAGGTCCTCGAGCGACACATGCTCCAGGGCGCTCGCGTGGGTCGAGGCCAGGCGCACCGGCGGGGCGCACCCTGCCAGCATGGCCTCCCTCCATCTCAGCACGCAGAGGCACCAGCAGTCGCCCGGCTTGAGGCCGGGGAAGGCGTACTCAGGGACCGGCGTCGAGAGGTCGTTCCCGACGGCTTGACTGAACTGAAGGAACTCCTCCGTCACCCGCGCGCAGACCGTGTGCCGGCCTCGATCGTCCGGCCCTGTCCGGCATGAACCGTCGCGAAAGAAGCCCGTCAGGGGGTCGGTGCAGCAGGGCTCCAGCGGGACGCCGTGCACGTTCTTCTCGATCATTTGAATCATGGCTTTCCGGTTCTAGCGACTCGCCGCTGCGCCCCCGCTGATAGCCCCAGGAAACCGCGCGCACCAGGAGAGCACGACCCCCAAGGAAGCCCCCCTCAAGGCCGACTGCGACAAGCGGACGCAGTTTTTTGCCTCCCATTTGGGCCAGATTCGAGACCCCACCGTGATGCCGCTCCTCCACGCCCACTATCACCTCCCGGATACGAGTAGCTTTCGATCAAGCGCAGCGCGCTAGGTCGTCCTCCCCATCGCTCGATCCTCGACTCTCTAGCAACCCCCGTCTCGCACCACTGGTTCGTGTCATGAAGCCCCTCTCCTGCATTCTCCCCATCGCGATCGGCCTGACCTCGGCAGCCGCTGCCCAGGTCACCACGATCTCCGTCGAGCAGTTCGACTACACCGCACCCGGCCTGCTCCAGAACGCCAACACCGGCACCGGCTGGAGCACCGCGTGGGACCTGCCCACCGGCGGTGGCAATGAGGTTGTCATCTTCGACCCGTCCGTAAACCCGGCGATGACCTGCCGCGACTCCGTGGGCAACTACGCTGGTCAGGCCCAGGAGTTCGTCGCGGCGGCCCGCGTTCCGGACCAGACCGGGCACTCGACCGTCGTCGAGAACGGCTTCTTCGGCGCCGATGGCTCGACGATCTGGATCTCCTTCCGGACGCAGATGTACCAGCAGTTCGGCAGCGGCTCCTTCGGCGCTGTCCAGCTGTTCAGCACCCAGGACCCGAGCAACGAGCAGCTGCTCCTCGGCTCCCCCTGGGGAATCAGTTCGTGGAACTGGGGCTGGGACGACGAGGGCGGTGTCGGCCTCCCGCCGGAGTACGACTTCAGCACGGACGCTGCGGTCTGCGCCAAGCTCGTCTTCCGGATCGATCACCAGCCCGGCGATGAGCGCATCCGCATGTGGGTTGATCCCGTCGCGGACTTCCCCACCACCGAGCTCCCCAACCTCGACGGGGTCATCGGCGACCTCCGCTGGGACGAGATCCGCCTCAACTCCGGCGGCTCGGGCACGCACTTCTTCTGGGACGACCTCGTCATCGCTCGGGGCGAGCCCTCGAACAACGTGGGCGTGAACTACTGCACGGGCGTGGCCAACTCGACCGGCGTGGTCGGCAACATCGTCGCGAGCGGTAGCCTCACCCTGGCGGACAACAACATGTCCCTCATCGCGTCGAGCCTCCCGAACAACTCCTTCGGCTTCTACCTCACCAGCCAGGTGCAGGGCTTCGTTGCAAACCCCGGCGGGAGCCAGGGCAACCTCTGCCTCAGCGGCGCGATCGGGCGCTACGTCGGCCCGGGTCAGATCCTGAACGCTGGACTGGTCGGGTCCTTCACCCTGCCTCTCAACCTGAACCAGATGCCGACCCCGACGGGGCTGGTCCCCGCTCAGGCCGGCGAGACCTGGAACTTCACCACCTGGTATCGCGACGCGGTGGGCGGCTCGGCGACGAGCAACTTCACCGACGGCGTCGAGGTCACCTTCCAGTGATGCGCCAGCCCCCCCTCGGGGGAGCGATCTGAAGAGTTCGATCGCGCTCATCGTGCTCCCACCCGGGGTGCGATGAGCGCGTTCATAGGTCGCGAGTTTCAGGCGAGCTCCAGGGAGCTTGCATCGGCCTCCCCCCATCGCCTCGACGCCGTCCACCGCTGACGCGCCAGCCCCCCCGATCCACTAAGATCCCGGGCCATCATGAACGATCGCTCCAGCTACACGCTCCTGGTCTCGCTGACCGTCGCCCTCGGCGGCTTCCTCATGGGCTTCGACAGCGCGGTCATCTCCGGCGTCGTCGACCCGCTCAAGAGCCACTTTGACCTGACCCCGGGTCAGGTGGGCACCGCGGTGGCATGCCTCACCGCAGGCGCGACCCTGGCCATGGCCGTCGCCGGGCGAATCGCCGACGCGCTGGGCCGAAAGCCAGTTCTGATCTTCACGGCGGCGCTCTTCTCCGTGTCTGCCTTGTGGAGCGCCTTCGCAGGGAGCTACGTCGAGCTCGTGGTCGCCCGAGTCATCGGTGGGTTCGGCGTTGGAGGGGCGCTCCTGATCGCCCCCATGTACATCGCGGAGATCGCGCCTCCCGAGAAGCGGGGTCGCCTGGTGTCGTTCAACCAGCTCAACATCGTCCTGGGCTTTTCCGCCGCGTTCTTCTCGAACTACTTCCTCGAGCAGTACTTCAAGATCCCCGCCCCCACGCCCGCGAACCCGGAGGCGATGGTCGTAGACCCGACGGCGTGGCGCTGGATGCTCGGTGTCGAGGCCATCCCCGCGGTCCTGTACCTCGCCTCCCTCCTCCTTGTCCCGCGCAGCCCCCGGTGGCTCGCCATCCGGGGACGCTTCGACGAGGCCCGCATCGTCTTGGCGAAGACCGGCGGCGAGGCCTCCGCCGACGCTGCCCTCGCGGAGGTCCGTAAAAACCTCAGCTCTGCACAGGGCGACGCGGGCTACGGCGAGCTGTTCGCATCGCGGATGCGCCTGGTGATGCTGATCGGACTGGGCCTCGGCTTCTTCCAGCAGATCACCGGGATCAACGCGATCTTCTACTACGCCACCACGATCTTCGAGCTGACCGGCGCAGGTCGGGACGCATCCCTGGTCCAGGCCATCTACGTCGGCCTGGTCAACGTCGCGTTCACGCTGATCGCCATGCGCCTGATCGACAGGGCAGGCCGCAAGCCCCTGCTCCTCGTGGGCACCGCAGCCATGACGATCGCGCTCTTCACGAACGCCTTCGCGTTCAACGCCGGCAGCTATCAGCTCTCCGGGGAGAAGCTGGAGGCCGTCACCGAGAGCGTCGCCCTCGACGCGGCGGGGTCAGAGCTCACGGCCGACGGCATCGAGACCGCTGAGCGGACCCCTGACCTCGAGGGAGCGAGAGCCGCGCTCGCGCCACTCACCGAGAGCTACGGCACCCGCAACGAATTCATCGCCGCAGTGGATCAGGTCGCTGCTGCCCAGACGCCCTACGCCGAGTCCATCGGCTCGATGCGGCAGGGCCTCCCGATGAAGGCCCTCCAGGTCAACGGAAAGCTGATCCTCGCCGCGATCCTCCTCTACATCGCCGCCTTCGCGATCTCGCTAGGCCCCGTGATGTGGGCGATGTTCTCCGAGATCTTCCCCGCCCGCATGCGCGGCGTGGCGATCTCGGCCGCGGGGTTCTTCAACTCGCTGGTCTCGTACGCCGTTCAGAAGCTGTTCCCCTCCGGACTCGCCGAGTTCGGGCCCGCGGGCGTCTTTCTCTTCTTCGGCGTCTTCGCCGCCCTCGCGTTCCTCTTCAGCCTCAAGGTCGTCCCCGAGACCAAGGGCAAGTCCCTCGAGGAGCTGGAGGCCCAGCTCATCGGTTGATCATGCGCCACGCTCTCCTCTTCCCCCTGCTGCTGGCCTCCTGTGCTGGCCCCTCCTCCAACGCGGTCACGGCCGACTCCCCGGCCTGGGCCACCCCCGCGGTCGTGGCCGACGACGCGGTCTCGGTGGAGGTCCTCTTCCCTGCGGGCTCCGTCAGCTCGGCGGGTCCGCTCGAGGCCAGAGACGGCGGCGTACGCCACCCCGAGACCGCGGGGTGGATCGACTTCGTGGCAACGTTCCCCGAGTGCGGCCGCTGGCGCACCGAGGTCACGTTCACTGATGGGCCAGAGGGCAACTTCACCACCTGGGTCGAAGACCGCGTGGGGAACAAGGACGGCCGCTCCTACAACGTCACGGGGCCGATGCTCGCCTCCAAGGCCGCGCCGACCCCGTCAAAGGACGGCTCCCCCCTCGACGCGGGGCTCCACCGTATGCGCCTCCACCATGATGGCGGAGCCGTGACGGTGACCGGGGTGCGGTTCACCATGATCCGTCCCCAGCAGATCACCCCCCGCTCCATGACCCAGTCCATGACGGGCGACGAGTGGGCCGTGGTCTGGGCCGATGAGTTCAACGGCGAGGGGCTCCCTGATCAGACGAAGTGGCTCCACGACGTGGGCAACTGGGGCTGGGGCAACTTCGAGCCGCAGTACTACACGGTGGCGGACACGGACAATGCTCGCCAGGAGGGCGGCAACCTCATCATCGAGGCACGCCCGGACGACGGCGGGATGGCCTGGACCTCGGCGCGCCTGACCACGCGCGGCAAGGTGAGCTTCCTGCGGGGCCGCATCGAGATGCGCGCCAAGGTCCCCGCCGCCGACGGCACCTGGGCCGCTGGCTGGCTGCTCGGCGACGACTACCGCGACGAGGTCTCGTGGCCTTACTGCGGCGAGGTGGACATCATGGAGGCCGTCGGCAAGGAGATCAGCGACGACACGGGGAACGGGATCAACCACGGCTCGTGCCACACCCGCGCCTACTACTTCAAGCAGGGCAACCACATCACCAACGTGCTCCCCGTCGACGGGATGAGCACGGACTTCCACGTGTACGCGTGCGAGTGGGATGAGGACGAGGTGCGCATGTACGTCGACGGCGTCCACTACTACACCTACGACAAGAAGGAATCTCCCGAGGCGTGGCCCTTCGACCGCCCCCAGAACATCATCCTCAACCTCGCCATGGGCGGCGGTATGGGCGGCCCCATCGCCCCTGAGATTGGTCCCCAGCAGGTCGTGGTGGACTACGTCCGCGTCCTAGAGAAGCGATGAGCCCGTTCGCCACGAACAGCCGAGCGATCTCTGGAGACTTCGTCACCAGCGACGCCGCCGGCGACAAGATCTCCGACAGCGGCTTCCGCTGGGCGCGCATTCGCAGCGCGGATCGCATGGCGCCGTTCCTCACGACGCTCGCCTCGGGCTCGGATCACTGGGGCTTCATCTCCAGCAGGGGCGCCCTCACGGCCGGGCGGCGCAACGTGGACCAGGCGCTCTTCCCCTACCGCACCGTGGATCGAATCCACGACGCCGAGGGGTCCGTGGGCGGCTCGACGATCGTTCGCCTGTCGGACGGGACGGTCTGGGAGCCGTTCTCCCAGCGCGGCGCCGGCGTCTTCGACGTCTCTCAGGATCTGGAGCGCTGCACCCTCGGGAGCGCGCTCGCCCTCATCGAACACAACCACACCCTCGGCCTCTCTGTCCGCCAGTGCTGGACGAGCAGTGAGGAGCACGGGATCGTCCGCACGGTCCGCGTGGCCAACACCGGCGAGGCCTCGCGGAGCCTCGAGGTGCTCGACGGCGTGCTCGACGTGATGCCCCCCGCCATCGAGAAGTCGATGATGGACGCCTACAGCGTCCTCGTGGACGCCTACCGGTTCTCCGAGCTCGCCGACGGCGTCGCGCTCTTCGGCCTCGGCTCCATCCCGGTGGACCGCGCCGAGCCCAGCGAGAGCCTGGCCTCCACCAGCGCCTGGTGCTCCGCCCCCGGGACGCGGCTGCTCAGCACCCAGCAGCAGGCTGCGTTCCGCCGCGGGGACGCCCTGGAAGAGGAGAACCTCGTCCGCGGGAAGCGCAGCGCGTTCCTCATCGAGCAGTCCCTCGAGCTGGAGCCAGGCGCCAGTACGTCCTGGGTCATGGCCCTGGAGGTCGACCGGAGCGCCGACGACGTGGAGGGCCTCCTCGCCTGGCAGCTGGAGGCCGCGGACCCCGCGCAGGAGGTCCTGGACGGGGTCAGCAAGAGCCGCGAGACGCTCCTTGAGCTCCTCGCGGACGCCGACGGCATGCAGTGCACCGCGAGCGACGCCGAGGACGCTCGGCACGCCGCCAACACCCTCTACAACACCATGCGGGGCGGCCTGTTCCCCCTCGGGACACGCCAGCCGCGCGCGGCCTTCATCGACCACCTGTCCGCGGTCGCCCCGGCCGTCTTCGCGCGCCACGCCGACCGCATCGCGGGCTGGCCCGACGAGTGGACCGTGGGCGAGCTCCTCGAAGACGCCGCTGTCGACCCGGATCTCGAGCGTCACCTGCGAGAGTTCCTGCCCCTCGCCTTCAGCCGCCGGCACGGAGACCCGAGCCGCCCGTGGAACACGTTCTCCATCGACGTACGCGGAGAGCAGGGCGAGCTGACCTTCGGCTACCAGGGGAACTGGCGGGACATCTTCCAGAACTGGGAGGCCCTGGGCCTCGCCAACCCGACCTACCTGGAGGCGTTCATCGTGCGCTTCCTGAACGCGAGCACGGCCGACGGGTACAACCCGTACCGCATCACGAGCGAAGGCCTCGACTGGGAGGTGCACGACCCGAACGACCCCTGGTCGTACATCGGCTACTGGGGCGACCACCAGATCGTCTACCTCACCCGCCTCATCGAGCGGCTCGAGGAGCACTACCCAGGCCGCATGGCCGGGCTCCTCGGCAGGGCCATCTTCGTCCACGCCGACGTCCCCTATCGGATCCGCGGCTTCGACGACCTCGTCCGCAATCCGCAGACGACCGTCGACTACGACAACGACCGCGCCTGGGTCGCGGGCGAGCGCGTGGACCTCGAGGGCGCCGACGGCAAGCTCGTCCACGACTCCGACGGAGGGCTCGTTCGCGCGACCCTTGAGGAGAAGCTGCTGGTCCCCTTCTTGGCCAAGCTCTCCAACCTGGTGCCGGGCGCCGGGATCTGGATGAACGCCCAGCGGCCAGAGTGGAACGACGCCAACAACGCCCTGGTGGGCTCCGGCGCCTCGGTCGTCACCACCTGCGCGATGTTCCGTCACACGGAGGTCCTCGCCACCGTGTTCGAGGCGGCCCAGTCGCTCTCGCTCTCCTCCCGAACACGGCAGTTCCTCGATGACATCGTGGCGGCGCTCGAGGCCGGGGACGCAGCGCTCGCGACCTCGGACCCCGCCGCCAGGTGGAGCACCACCGAGGCCCTCGGTCGAGCCGGCGAGCGCCACCGGGCGGCCGTGTATGGCGACACGGAGGACGGCCTGGAGGCGGCGGATGCTGCCACCCTGCGCCGCCTCTTCACCGCGGCGACCGAGTGGCTGAAGGCCACCGCGGACGCGAACGTGCGGGAGGACGGTCTCTTCCACGGCTACGACCTCGTGGCCTTCGGGGACGCCGAGGTTCGTATCCGCCACCTCCCCCTCATGCTCGAGGGCCAGGTGGCCGCGCTGTCCGCGGGGATCGTGCGGGGCGCCGAGGCCGTGGGCCTGCTGGACGCGCTCCGCGCCAGCCCGCTCCATCGTGAGGACCTGGACACCTACCTGCTCTATCCCGACCGGGAGCTCCCCGGGCTCCTGGACAAGGGCGTGCTGAACGAGGGCGCCGAGGAGCGTGTCCCCGTCATCAAGCAGCTGCTCGAGGCCGGGGATCGCACCGTGATCCGACCCGGGGCCGAGTGCCTGCGCTTCGCCCCGAGCCTCCACAGCGCCGCGGCGCTGTCCACCGCTCTGGACAGCCTCGTCGAGGGCCCCCTGGGCGCCTCGGTGGAGCGCGACCGCGCGGCGCTCCTG
>CBFHHK010000062.1:11730-20961 GCA_965655435.1 Planctomycetota bacterium
GACGAGTACGAGGCGGTCTTCGACCACGCGGCCTTCACCGGGCGCTCCGGCACCTTCTTCGGATACGAGGGCCTCGGGTGCACGTTCTGGCACATGGCGTCGAAGCTGATCCTCTCGATCCAGGAGACCCTCTGGTGCGCCCGGGATCAGGGCGAGCCGGCCGAGGTCTGCGCGGCGCTCCGGCGGCACTACCGCGCCGCCCGCGCGGGGCTTGGGACCCACAAGTCCCCCGAGGAGTTTGGGGCCTTCCCCACCGAGCCCTACTCCCACTCCCAGGCGGACGGAGGGGCCCGGCAGCCGGGCATGAGCGGACAGGTCAAGGAGGACCTGCTCTGCCGCATCGGCGAGGTCGGCCTCCGCATCAAGGACGGGCGCATTCAATTCGACGGCGCGCTGCTCCACGACCCAGAGCTCCGGGTGGACGCCGGGGTGATGCGCTCGCCCAGCGGTGCGCCCATCGACATCCCCGCCGGCGCCATGGCCATCTCACACTGCGGGGTTCCCTTCGTGATCCAGCGCGGGGCCGCGGCGAGGGTCGACGTGATCGCCCCCGACGGGACCCGCTCAAGCCGTGACGGCGGAGAGCTGGACGGGGACACGAGCCGCGGAATCTGGGGGCGCTCCGGCGCCGTGCAGCGCGTCGAAGTGACGCTCCCCGCGGCTGAATCCGACTGACCCGCGAGACTTCCGCGCGGATTGTCTTGAACCGTCACCAGCATGCGTTGGGATCGGTCCCAGTGATGAGGGGGTTCAAATGAGAGCGAGCGGCGATAGCAACGGCCACGGCGGCGCGAGCCCCTGGGAGACCGACGGGGGAGCCGCAGAGCCGGAGCCCTCGGCCCACGAGATCGCCGGGCTCTTCGAGGAGGAGGCCGGCCAATCGGCGGGGCCGGCCGCCGCGGGGAGCGCGCGCGATTACGACGACGGCTGGTTCCTCGCCGACGCCGGCGGGGCCGGTCCCGCGGCACCTCCGGAGCCCATCGCGGACGTGGACGCGGCCATGGCGGAGCTCCTCCATCGGGTCGATGAGACCTGGGGCTTCCCCGGCCTGCGCCCCTACCAGGACGAGGCCATGCGGGCCTCCCTTGAGGGCCGCGACGTGCTCGTGATCCTGCCCACCGGTGGCGGCAAGAGCCTCTGCTACCAGGCCCCGGCGCTCGTTCGCCCCGGGCTGACCCTCGTGATCAGCCCCCTGATCGCCCTGATGAAGGATCAGCTCGACGGCCTGCTGGCCAACGGGGTACGCGCCGCGATGCTGAGCAGCGCGCTCGACGATGACGAGCGCTCCGCCGTCCGCGGCGCCCTCAATCGGCGCGAGCTGGACATCCTCTTTGTCTCCCCGGAGCGGCTCGCAGTGGACGGCTTCCACGGCGAGCTGGAGCGCGCCGGGCTGACCTCCATCGCCGTGGACGAGGCGCACTGCATCAGCCACTGGGGACACGACTTCCGCCCCGAGTATCGCCAGATCGGTGAGCTCCGGGCGCGCTGCCCGGAGGTCCCGATCATCGCCCTCACGGCGACGGCGACGCCCAGGGTCCGCGGCGACATCGAGGAGGAGCTCGGGCTCAAGGATCCGGTGCGAGTGGTCGGGGACTTCGACCGCGCGAACCTGACCTACCGCGTCGTCCCCCGCCTCGACCTCTTCGACCAGGTCATGGAGGTGGTGCGGCGTCATCCCGATGAGGCAGGGATCGTCTACTGCATCCGTCGCAA
Organism: Planctomycetota bacterium; assembly: GCA_965655435.1. Classification (GTDB taxonomy): domain Bacteria; phylum Planctomycetota; class UBA1135; order UBA1135; genus Saltatorellus. The sequence continues at coordinate 13,444 of CBFHHK010000062.1, forward strand.
GGACACCGAGAAGCTGGCTCGCGAGCTGGCTCGCGCCGGGGTCCGCGCCATGCCGTATCACGCGGGGCTCGACTCCAGCGAGCGCGCGCGGATCCAGGAGGCCTTCCTCGGCGAGGGCCTCGACGTGGTCGTGGCGACGGTGGCCTTCGGCATGGGCATCGACCGCCCCGACGTCCGCTTCGTGATCCACGCCAGCCTCCCCAAGGGCGTCGAGCAGTACAGCCAGGAGACCGGCCGCGCGGGTCGCGACGGTCTCCCCTCCGAGTGCCTGATGCTCTACAGCGGGTCTGACTTCCAGGGCTGGAAGGGGATCATGGAGCGCAGCGCACAGGAGGCGGAGATGGAGGGCGTCGAGGGCGTCATGGACGAGCTCGCTGGCTCCCTTGATCGACTCGGCGAGCTCTGGAACTTCGCCAACGGCGGCCTCTGCCGGCACCGCTTCCTCGTGGAGTACTTCGGCGGAGAGCTGAAGGCGGGCGAGTGCGGCGCCTGCGACGTGTGCCACGGGGAGCTCCGCAAGGTGGACGACAGCCAGCGCGTCGCGCAGATGATCCTCTCCTGCGTGGTCCGCTGCGACCAGCGCTACGGAGCGGCTCACGTGACCGAAGTGCTGCGGGGTGCGGACACCCAGCGTGTCCGCCAGAAGGGCCATGATCAGCTCACCACCTACGGGATCATGCGCGACAACGCCGCCAGCGAGATCCGCGCCTGGGTGGACCAGCTGGTGGCGCAGGGGCACATCGGCGTGGCGTCGGGCAACTACCCGACCCTGCACCTCACCGCCTCGGGCGTCGAGGTCATGCGCGGGGACAAGGAGGTGACGCTCCTGGTCCCGCGGATCCAGGCCAAGAAGGGCTCCCGGCGTCGGGGGAGTTCCGTGGAGGCCGTGGCCAGCGAGGAGGCCCTCGACGTGGACGCCTCCCTCTTCGAGGCGCTCCGCAAGCTCCGGCGCAGCCTCGCCGCGGAGCGCGGCGTGCCGCCTTACATCCTGTTCAACGACCGGACCCTCGCCCACATGGCCGCCCACAAGCCCCGCAACCCCGAGGCCTTCCTGGCCCTCAAGGGCGTAGGCGAGAAGAAGGCGGCGGACCTCGGTCCGGTGTTCCTCGCGGCCATCGCGGAGCACGAAGACGGGGACTGAGGGCAGGAGCACCTCTGGAGGAGGTGCCCCCACGGACGGACTGGCGCTGCCAAGGGCAGCCGTGCCCGCCGGGCGGCGCTGCAAGTGAGGCGGCGACGCGAGACCCGCGGCAGGAGTCAATCCGGCCGCAGTGCACCCCAAGCCGCAGTGCACTCTGAGCCGCAGTGCACTCTGAGCCGCAGTGCACTCTGAGCCGCAGTGCACTCTGAGCCGCAGTGCACTCTGAGCCGCGGTGCACCCTGAGCCGCGGTGCACCCTGTGCTGCTGTGCCGATCCGGCTGCGGTGCCGATCCGGCTGCGGTGCCGATCCGGCTGCGGTGCCGATCCGGCTGCGGTGCCGATCTGGCTGCGGTGCCGACCGGGTTCTGATGCCTCCGGGAGACCGGGCGCTGGCGCTGCGCGTCCCTGGACTCCGGCGCGAGCGCCCCTCGTCTCCCGCTCCGCTTCTTCCTGGGCCCCCCATGGCTCGCTGGTCCCCTGGCGGCGCAGGACGCCCCTTCGCAGCCAGGTGAGGGCGCGCGCCGAGGCCGCTGCTCGAGGCGCCCCGTGTCCCGATCCGAGAGCCTGGGGCGGCTGCCTGCCCGGGATGGGCGCGAGTCCCCCTGCAGGCTCCAGCCCAGCCTCTCACGGTTCCGATAGCGGGCTTGGCGGCCGCGCGCGCGCCGATCCCAGGGCAGGCGCCCACCCCGATATCGGGGCAAGACAAGGCCACGGCCAGCAACCTTCTCAGACTCATGTTCATAAGGGCGATCCTCCTCACCGGCCTCCTCCTGCTCTCCGTGACGATGCTCCAGCAGTTCGGGGATGACCTGAACCGCGCACAGGCGGCGAACGTCACCGCCCCCAAGCTCCTGAACGAGGAGCCCGCGCCAGCCGAGGTCCGCTGGGACGGCAAGCTCATCAACGAGGACGAACGCCGGCGTCAGGCCCTCGGCGCTGCCACCCGAGTCGCCATCAGCCGCTGGCACGACTTCGCGACGCGCCGCGGCTACCGGATCGACGTGGACCAGGACCAGCGGGTCGTGCTCCTCTCGGACCGTGATCGCTTCCAACGCTTCTCCACCAGCGGAGCCCTCGTGGAGCGGACCGTGCGCTCGCTGGCCCCGTTCATGAGCCCCGGCGCCGAGCCCGTGGTCATCCTGCGCGCCACCAGCCAACGAGACCTCGACACGGCCCTCAAGGGCTCCCGCGCCCTCGACGTCGACCAGAACTTCGACGGATACTTGGAGGACGGAGACGCCACCGCGCGCCGCGAGGTCGACGCGCGCCTCGTGGAGTGCATCGCCTCGGAGATCATGAGGGCCGAGCAGCCCTTCCTCTCGCGCTGGATGACGGACGGTATCGCGAGCCTCGTGTCCGAACGGTCATCGAGCCGCGCGCTCATCCACGGCGATCTCCGGACCCTCCGCTCGGTCCAGCAAGAGGTCTCGAAGCGGGCCTCGACCACGGGCTGGGAGCTCGACCTCTTCCGGCTCAACGGCGGGATGGACGCGGACGCGGTCATGCAGGCCGAGGCCATGGCGATCATCGCCTACCTCTTCCGCTACCAGGGTGCGGCCCTCGGGTTGATCGTCGCAGATCTCGGGCACCACCAGCCGGACGACACCCGACCCAACTACGAGGCTGAGGAGCGAGCCTTCGATCACCACCTCGGTCTCGCAGGTCGGGATGAGATCGCCCGCGCCCTGAAGAAGGGCCGGGACTACCGCCCCTGAGGGGGCCGCGCAGGCGACCGAGACCCGGTCCATCGCCACCACCGCCTCCCCCGGCTCCCTGCGTGGGTCCGGGGGAGGCCTCGTTTTTGAGGGGAGAGCCGCACGTCCCACCATCGAGCCCCGGATTTTGGGGGTGCCTCCGAGCGCCAGATCCGGACAATGGTCGCCATGCGCGTGCTGACCTTAGACGTCAACGGCGACCAGCAGGAGACTGCGGCGCCCGACCACTGGACCCTCCTTGAGGTCCTCCGTTACCGGCTGGGGCTGACGGGCTCCAAACAAGGCTGTGACAAGGGCGACTGTGGCGCCTGCACCGTCCTCGTGGACGGCAAGCCGGTGCTCTCCTGCCTGACCCTCGGGGCCGAGGCCCAGGGGTGCTCGGTCCAGACCATCGAGGGCCTCAGGCCCGCGCACCTGAAGCGCAGCGAGGCCGTGGAGGGGACGGCGACCGGCGGGATCGACCCGGTCCAGGACGCCTTTGATCGGTGCGGCGCTCTCCAGTGCGGCTTCTGCCAGCCAGGCATGATGCTGTCCGCCCGCGCGCTGCTGGACCGGACGCCCAACCCCAGCCGCGAGGAGATCCAGAAGGCCCTGTCGGGGAACCTCTGCCGCTGCACCGGCTACACCCAGATCATCGAGGCCGTGGAGACCGCCGTGGCCGAGTCGGTCGGCGCCGACGCTCCCCGACCCAGCTGGGTCGAGGACCGCGAGCACCTGCGCGAGGAGGCTCTCTGATGGCGGCCCGCGACATTCACGGCGTCGACGCGCCCTGGGAGGACTTCCGGGTCGTCGGCAAGAGCCACCGCAAGATCGACGGGGTCTCCAAGGCCACCGGCGAGGCCGTCTACGCGGACGACATCCAGCTCCCGGGGATGCTCCACGCCAAGACCCTCCGGAGCCCGCACGCTCACGCGCGGATCGTCTCCATTGACACCTCCCGTGCGCGCGCCCTGCCCGGCGTCCACGCGGTGATCACAGGCGCCGACCTCTCCATCCAATACGGGGTCATCCCGTGGACACCGGACGAGACCGCCCTCGCCACCGAGAAGGTCCGCTTCATCGGTGACGAGGTCGCCGCGGTGGCCGCCGTGGACGAGGACACCGCGAACGCGGCGCTCGAGCTCATCGACGTGGAGTACGAGGAGCTGCACGCCTTCCTCGACCCGCGCGACTCCCTCGAGCGAGACGAGCCGCAGATCCACACGAACCGCAAGGAGAACAACGTCTCCAAGCACGTTGAGCTCGACTTCGGCGACGTGGACGGAGCCCAGGAGAGCGCCGACCTCGTGGTCGAGGGCTCCTACCGCTTCCACGGCTCGACCCACGCGGCCATCGAGCCCCACTGCGCCGTGGCGCGCGTCGCCGCTGACGGGGTCCTGACCCTCTGGTCCTCGACCCAGATCTCGCACTACGTACACCGCGCGCTCGCGCGCGTCCTCGAGTGGGAGCCCCAGCGCATCCGCGTCATCCAGCCCTGCCTCGGCGGCGCCTTCGGCGGCAAGTCCGACCCCTTCAGCCTCGAGTTCTGCGTCGCCAAGCTCGCGCAGCTCACCGGTCGCCCGGTCAAGATGCTCTGGACCCGCGAGGAGGTGTTCTACGCCCACCGCGGCCGCCACCCCATGGAGCTCGACTACACCACGAGCGCCACCAAGGACGGGAAGATCACCAGCGTCGACGCCAGGATCCTCATCGACGGCGGGTCGTACAGCTCATTCGGCCTGGTCACGACCTACTACTCGGGCCAGCTCCTGTCGGGTCCGTACGACTTCCCGGCCTACCGCTTCGACTCGACCCGCGTCTTCACCAACAAGCCGCCCTGCGGACCAAAGCGCGGGCACGGCTCGGTCCAGCCGCGGTTCGCCTTCGAGTGTCAGCTGGACGAGGTGGCCGAGCGACTCGGGCTCGACCCGATCGAAATCCGCCGCAAGAACTTCCACGGGGAGCACACCAAGACCGTCAACGGACAGCGCATCACGTCGAGCGGGTTCATGGAGTGCCTCGACAAGGTCGAGCGCGGCTCCGATTGGACCGAGCGACGGGGCAAGCTTCCCCGCGGCCGCGGCCTCGGCGTCGCGGGCTCCATGTACATCTCCGGCACCAACTACCCGATCTATCCCAACGAGATGCCCCAGGCGGGTATCCAGCTGAAGGTCGACCGGTCCGGACTGGTGACGGTCTTCAGCGGCGCGAACGACATCGGGCAGGGCTCGAGTTCCGTCGTCCGGTACATCGTGGCCGAGGAGCTCGGCATGGACCAGGGGGACGTGCGCGTGGTCGCGGCCGACTCGGACCTGTGCCCGGTGGACCTCGGCGCTTACTCCAGCCGTGTCACCTTCATGGTGGGCAACGCCACCATCGACGCGGCGCGCAAGCTGCGCGCGAAGATCGTCACCGCCGTGGCCGAGAAGTGGGAGGTCGAGGAGTCCCGCGTACGCCTCATGGAGGGCCGCGCCATCGACCTGGAGGACCCAGAGAAGGTGCTCACGACGCGCGAGGCCATCGAGCTCGCCGAGGTGCGCTTCGACACCCTCGGCTCCACCGGCTCCTACAACACCCCCACCCTCGGTGGCGACTACCGCGGCGGCAGCATCGGCGCCTCCCCCGCTTACTCCTTCACGGCCCACGTGGTCGAGGTCGACGTGGACGAGGAGACCGGCCGGATCACCGTCCCCAAGGTCTGGTGCGCCCACGACTGCGGCCGCGCCCTCAACCCGCGGCTGGTCGCGGGGCAGATCGAGGGCTCGGTCTACATGGGGATCGCCGAGGCGCTCCTCGAGGAGCACAAGGTCAACCGCTTCGGCCTCCACAGCGGACCTTCCCTGCTGGACTACCGCCTCCCCACCGCCATCGACACCCCGGACATCGAGACGTTCATCGTGGAGAGCATCGACCCTGAGGGTCCCTACGGCGCCAAGGAAGCCGGCGAGGGACCCCTTCACTCGGCCATCCCCGCCCTCGCCAACGCCATCCACGACGCCGTAGGCATCCGCCTCCGTGAGCTCCCGTTCACACCGGCGAAGGTGCTGGCCGCCCTGCGCGAGAAGCGCGAGCGCGAGGCAGGCGGCGGCGCGGCGACGGCCATGGACTCCCAGGGAGGGCTTGGCTGATGCTGCGCCTCCCCAAGTTCAGGCTCGAGGAGCCCACCGAGATCGCCGGCGTCACCGCGCTCCTCGAGGAGCACGGCGAGAAGGCCATGGTCGTCGCCGGCGGGACCGACCTGCTGCCGAACATGAAGCACGGGCTGTTCGAGCCCGACGTCGTCGTGAGCCTCGCCCAGGTCGCCGACCTGAAGGGCGTGACCGAGACCCCCGACGGGGGCCTGCGGGTCGGCGCCATGACCACCCTCGCGGACATGGCCGCCAGCGACGCGGTCATCGCCAGGGCCCCGGCCCTCGCCCAGGCCGCCTCCTTGATCGCGGGCCCGCAGCTGCGGACCATGGGCACGGCCGGCGGTAACGTGATGCTGGACACGCGCTGCCAGTGGTACAACCAGACACACTTCTGGCGGAAGTCCCTGGGCTACTGCCTCAAGAAGGACGGCACCGTCTGCCACGTGGTCGCGGGCGGCCGCAAGTGTGTCGCCGCCGCGTCGAACGACACGGCCCCGACGCTGATGTCGCTGGGCGCCGACCTGGAGTTCGCCGGTGAAGGCGGGGCGCAGACCCTGAAGATCGACGACCTCTGGAAGGCCGACGGGATCTGGAACAAGGGCGTGGGGCGCGGCGCACTGCTGACGCACATCAACGTCCCCGCCCAGGCGCCGGGGCACCGCGGGGCGTACGGCAAGCTGCGCGACCGCGGCTCCATCGACTACCCCCTGTTCGGCTGCGCCATCCGCCTCGACCTGGACGGCGACACCGTGGCCGACGCCGACGTGGTGTGCATCGCGCTCGTGGCCCGGCCCCTCCGGATCAAGGGCGTGGCGGACGCGCTCGTGGGCAAGAAGATCGGGACCCCCGGCTTCGAGCAGGCCGCCGCCGCGGTCGCGGACCTCGCGCACCGTCAGGCCAAGCCGATGGACAACATCCCCGGCGACGCCGCGTACCGCCGGGAGATGGTCCCTGTCTACGTCCGGCGCACGATCCTCGCTGCGGCGGCGGGCGACGGCCCGGTGCACCACATCTAGGTCGAACGGGACGGGGAGAGGTCCCCGAGGGAGTGCGCCCCACACGGTGCGCCTGACGGGGTGGCCCAACGGGGTGGGCCCAACTGGGTGGGCTCTGCGGATCTCGCTCTGCGGAGTGGCCGCGACGGACGGGCCTCTGCCAGGTGAGTCGTGCGCATTCAGCCCTGCGGGGAGGGCCTCCCAGCGCCGTGCTCCCGATCGCCTCGCGGCGCCGCCGACCGGGCGGCCCCCGGAGCCGCATGAGCGGGGCGCCGTCCATGGGACCGCGGCGCGAGGACCACGACTCCGCGAGCGAACCCGCCCCAAGAGCCCGTCTTCGCTGCGGGTTCCTCTGCGCTGCGGGGTTCTCTGCGCTGCGGGGTCCTCTGCATCGCGGGCCCGCATGCTCCGCGGGCCCGAACGCGGCGCGGCCCGACCCGCGAACGAGGGGGCTCGCGCCGCCCGGTCCCGGGTCGCGCGCTAGGGGCGCACCAGGATCGACACGACCGGGGTCGCCGACTGCCCGCCGATCACCGCGCTGAAGGCCATGGTGGATC
>CBFHHK010000063.1:0-20771 GCA_965655435.1 Planctomycetota bacterium
CAGGGCTACGATGTCGCACCTGACATTCCCGTCGGGGTCATGATCGAGATCCCATCCATGCTCTGGGTCCTCGACGAGGTCCTCGACATGGTGGACTTTGTCAGCGTCGGGACGAACGACCTGGTCCAGTACCTGCTCGCGGTCGACCGGGACAACGTCTTCGTCTCCAGCCTCTACGAGCCCTGCCACCCGGCGGTGATCCGTGCGCTGGGAGCCATCGGCGACGCCGTGCGCCGCTCCGGCAAGAGCGCCTGCGTGTGCGGTGAGATGGCGGGAGACGAGGCGGTGGCGGTCATGCTGGCGGGCATGGGCTTCGACTCGCTGAGCGTGGCCCCCAACTTCCTGTCGGTCCTGAAGTTCGCCGTCCGGCGGACCACGATGGCAGATGCCCGGCTCCTGGCCGATTCCGTCCGCGCGGCGTCGACGGTGGAGGAGGTCAGGGAGCGCCTCGATGACGTGCGAGAGCGGTTCCGGGAGGAGATGTTGGAGGCGGTATCGGGGCGCGCGTCCACAGACGGCTGAGGTGGGGTAGCGGCAGCGGTGTCCAGTCTTGATACAATTTGGGGAGCGCGCGTAACCCCATGGACCGACCGTGACATCAGGACAAACTCACCCTCAATCGGAACCGCATCAGGACAAACCCTGGTCGGAGGCCGACCTCGACGCGCTTCGGGCAACCTTCGGACAGAAAGACGAGACGTTCCTCGCCCGTGAGCTGGGACGCTCACTCGAGGAGGTCCGTGCCAAGGCGTCCGAGCTCTTCGTGAGCGAACCCGCCAGCGGCCCGTGGTCTGCGGACGACGTGGAGGCGCTGCGTCGCTACCTGGGTGGCGTGGAGTCGGCCCTCCTCGCCAAGATGCTCGGCAGGACCGTCGAGGACCTCGAGTCCAAGCTCGTCGAGCTCGCGACCACCCTCAGCGATACGCCCCTCTCGAGTCCCGAGCTCATCCTCTTCAAGCGTCAGTACGGCACTCGAGCAGACGAGGACCTCGCCATCATCTTCGGGCGGACGCTGGATCGAATTCAGGACGAAGCCAAGCGCCTCTGCCTTTCCAAGGACAAGGCTTACATGCGCCGCAAGACGAGCGGCACCGAGCGGACGCGCATGCCGCGGTGGACGGAGCCTGAGCTTCAGCTGCTCCGGCAGCTCTACCCTGGCGAGAGCAACCTGCAGATCGCCCAGCAGCTCGGACGCTCCGTGAAGAGCGTGGTCTCCAAGGCGCATAACCTGGGCCTGAAGAAGGACAAGGCGCGCCTCGAAGAGATGGGGCGGCAGAACGTGCGCCTCCGCTACGACCGCGGCTCCGCCACGGAGTGACGCCCCTGGGGCGGTGCGTCGCCCCCGGGCCCCCCGGCGTCGGGGCTCGGCAGGCTCAGGCCTTCGGCCGGCGCCTCGCCGCGGCGTACTGCACGGGCCAGTGCTGCCCGGGCTCCCGGGCCTCGTTGGCGGCCCGCAGGGTCAGGTGCGGGTCCTCCAGGTGCGGGCGCGCCATGGCGCAGAGGTCGGCCCGGCCGGAGACGAGGATGGTGTTCGCGTGGTCGATCCCCTGGATCGCGCCCACGGCCATGACCGGGACCTCCGCCTCGTAGCGAATTCGCTCGGCGAAGGGCACCTGGTACATGCGTCCGTAAACGGGGCGAGAGGTGGGCACGTTGCCGGCGGTGGACACGTCGATGACATCAACGCCGTGCTCCTTGGCGAGGCGCGCGAAGCGCACGGAGTCCTCGACCGTCTGCCCGCCCTCAAGGAACCAGTCCGTGGCTGAGACCCGGACGAAGAGCGGCATGCCCTCGGGCATGGCCGCGCGGACCACGTCGATCACCTCCAGCGGGAAGCGTGCGCGGTCCTCGAGGCGCTCGCCGCCGTACTCATCCGCGCGGTCGTTCACCGCCGGTGAGAGGAAGCTCGAGAGCAGGTATCCGTGGGCCGCGTGGACCTCGATGACGTCGAATCCGGCGCGCACGCTGCGCTCGGTGGCGTCCTTGAATTCGGCCAGCACGGCGTCCATGTCGGCGCGGTCCATGGCCTTGGGAGCGGGCGCACCTGGGAGGAAGGGGGCGTCGGTGGGGCCGATGGTGGCCCAGGCGCTCGCGTCCACGAGCGGGGCGTCGCCCTCCCAGGGGAGGGAGTAGGACGCCTTCCTGCCGGCGTGTCCCAGCTGCATCGCCATCTTGGCGCCCGAGTGCTCATGGGCGAAGTCGACGATCTCCTTCCAGCGGGCCTCGTGCTCGTCGGTGTAGATCCCGGTGCAGCCGTGGGTGATCCGGCCCTGGGCGGAGACGTTGGTGGCCTCGGTGAACAGCAGCCCCGCGCCGCCGATGGCGCGGGCGCCGTAGTGCACGTCGTGCCAGCGGAGGGGCGTGCCCTCGACGGCGCTGTACTGGCACATGGGAGAGACGACGACGCGGTTCGCCAGCTCGACGTCGCGTGTGCGGAACGGCGTGAAGGCGGGGAGCGTGATGACGTCCGGGTCACCGCCCTCCTGCTCGATGAAGCGCCGCCGCGCGCTGTCCACGAGGTCCGGGTCGCGCAGGGCGAGGTTGTCGTAGGTGATGCGCTTGGAGCGCGTCATGAGGTTGAACGTGAAGAGGACAGGGTCCTGCTCCATGTAGCGACTGGAGTGCTCGAACCACTCCAGGCTGATCTGGGCGGCCTTCTGGGTCTTGAGGACCTCGACGCTGCGGCGCTCCTGGTAGCTCGCGAGCGCGGCGCCCACGTCCGCGTCGTCGTCCCCCGTCCGCGCCGAGATGAGCGCGTCCACCAGAGCGATGGAATCCTCCATCGCCAGCTTGGTCCCCGAGCCGATGGAGAAGTGGGCCGTGTGGGCCGAGTCGCCGACGAGGACCGTCTTGCCGTCCACCCACGTGGCGCACGCGACGGTGGGGAAGACGCGCCAGATCGAGCGGTTGGTGAGGAGCTCATGGCCGTCAAGGTGCTCGGAGAACAGGTCCGCCACGTAGCGAACGGTCGCGTCCTCGTCGCCGTCACCGAGCCCCGAGCGCTGCCACGTCTCCTCGTCGCACTCCACGATCCAGGTGGAGCGAGGCTCGTCGCCGCGCTCGAAGGGGTAGGCGTGGATGTTCCAGACCCCGTGCTCGTTCTCCTTGAAGATGAACGTGAAGGCCCCGAGGGGCTTGTCGGTCCCGAGCCAGCAGAAGCGCGCCTTGCGCCAGTCGATGCAGGGGCCGAAGCGGTCCCCGGCTCCCTCCCGGACGGCGCTGTTCAGGCCGTCGCTCGCCACGACCAGGTCCGCTGACTGCTCGAGCTCCGCGCGGTTCACCTCGACCTCGTAGTGGGAGCGCACGCCCAGGGCGGCGGCGCGCCGGTCGAGGATCGCCAGCAGCTCCTTGCGCGCCAGCCCGCAGAAGCCATGCCCCGTGGAGCGGACCATCTCGTCTCCGATGAACGTCTCGATGTCCGTCCAGTAGGCGAAGGACTCGCGGATCTCCTGGAAGCTCTCCGGGTCGGCACCTTCGACGTTGCCAAGGGTCTCGTCGCTGAAGACCACGCCCCAGCCGAAGGTGTCGCCGCGGGCGTTGCGCTCGTAGACGTCGATCTCCGCGCCGGGGAATGCCTTCTTGGCGAGGATGGCTGTGAACAGCCCGCCGGGACCTCCTCCAATGACCGCGATCTTCATCGTCGGAGCATAGTCGGCGGCGGCGGCGTCACCCGCCCTGGAGCCGCTCCCTTTTTGTCGCGGAACGCCGACCTGGTCCTCAGTCGCCGCCTTCGGCCTGCGACAGCTGGAGCGAGAGCCAACGCAGCCCGCCGGGCACCTCCCGTACGCGCTCCGCGACCCCGGTGCCGGTCGCACCCGAGGCCCCGAGCTCGAAGCGGACCAGGAGATGGCGAGACCCGAGCCTGCGGGCGGTGACGTCCACCGCGGGGCCGCCATGCACGGCCCCCGCCGGCCAAGCTTCGGCGAGGGCTGCGCCCCTCGGTCTCACGCTCCCCTCGCCCGTCACGAGCTCGAAGTCGTCCGCCAGGAGCTCGCCCAGCCGGGGGATGCTGCGGGACCTCGACGCGCCGTCCGCGGCAGCGTCCACCGCCGCGACGAGCAAGCCGACGGCCCGCACGGCCTCGCTCGGTGCGCGGTCGTCCTCGGAGTCGAGTGGGCGCTCCTCCCAGAGGGACTGGACGAGCGCGGCACCGCGCGGGTCCACCTCGAGGAGCTCCGCGCGTACGAAGGGGTAGAAGTCATTCACCCCGTAGAGCGCCTCCGTGGTCTCGGCGAAGTACTCGTCGATGTCGCTCAGTGCGTAGTGCCGGTCCTCGGCGCCGGACCAGCGCAGGGTTCGGTCATAGACCCCTCGCTCGCGGATGTCCCCGAGGGCGGCCTCCAGCCGGCGTCGCTCGGACCGGAGTTGCTGGTCGTACAGCCCGTGTGAGAGCTCGTGGAGGACCATCGACGGCTGGTGGCGCCTCCAGTCCAGGAAGGTTCGGGCGCTCGTGATCTCGACCGCCTTGCTCTTCGCCGGGTCGAAGCCGTTCCGCTCCAGCCAGCGCGCGCTGGGGTGATAGCAGGCGCAGGGGGCGACCGGATCTGCAACGCCGAGGAAGATCGGCACCGACTGCAGGAAGGCGTGACGGGCCGGCGGCGTCTGGTCGAGGACGTCACCGAGGTCGCGGTCCAGGGCGTCCAGTGTCCGGACGCCAAGGTCCGCCTCGTCCCCCTCAATCAGGCCGGGAGCCACCCGCACGTCAAAGCCGCGGAGGGGGCGCCGGACGTAGTCACTCGCAGGCAGCGAGCCGCTGCGACGCGGGTCTTCCTGCGATGTTGGTTCGGCTGCGTCAGGGCCTCGCGAGGCGGCCGGGGGGAGGGGCGTCCGCGGGGGCAGAATCTGCGGCGGGGCCGTGGCGCACGCAGCGCCCGAGGAGGCGACCAGCAACAGTCGAGCTCGCCAGCTCAAGCTCCAAGCTCCTCTCGCAGCTGAGCCATGCTCCGGGTCAGCTCCGCGACCTGGCGCTCGAGCTCTTCCACGCGCTGGGCGAGCGGGTGCCCCCCGCCTTCGCTCGCCCCGCGAGAAGGCACTGCAGGGGAAGGCACTGCGGGGGAAGAAACTGCAGGGGAGGAGACTGCGGCTGGGGCTGCCGCGACCGGGGCGACGGTCGAGGACTCGGCCTGGGGGCTGTTCCCAGCGTCGGGGTCGATGTTCCGGCACAGAAGCTGGGAGGTTCGGGGTGCGCGCCCGCCGTCGGCGGTCTCCGCGTAGCCGCGGTCCCTAAGGCCCTCCAGGGTCCGCTCCAGCGACTCGAGGTCCGGGAGGTCCCGCATTCGCCTGGCCCGGGAGCGCAACTCGCCCGCGGTCTGGGGACCGCGGAGCAGCAGCTCCGCCAGGACTGCGGCCTCGCGCTCACCGACCCCGAGGGCTTCCATCGCGTTGTGCCTCCAGCGCTCCACCCGGCTGCCAGCGGGCACGCTCTGCCCGGCGAGCCCCTTCATGCGAAGCCCCTGGAGGGCGATCCGCACCTCGGCCTCGGAGAAGTCCAGCACGGGGTCGCGGTTGCTCTTCTGGTTGCAGCCGTTCGTGGTCGCGTTCAGGGAGAGGGGGTACTGGTCGGGGGTGGTGAAGGCCTTCTCGATCAGCACGCCGAGCACGCGTGCCTCGTGTCCGTTCAGCGAGATGTCCATGGGGCCCACCCTAAGGGATGCGGGCGTACGGGCAGTGGGTATCCTCTCCACGATGGAAGCTCCGGAGAAGGACGCGGCGCGGCCGGGGATCGACGTGGTCCTTGTGCACCCCGAGATCCCGCACAACTCGGGCTGCGCCGGCCGCCTCACCGCGGCGATGGGGGCCAGGCTCCACCTCGTGGAGCCCCTCGGCTTCAGCCTGGAGGACCGCTATCTGAAGCGCGCGGGCCTCGACTACTGGCCGCTCGTGGATCTGACGGTGCACGGGAGCGTGGCGGCCTGCTTCGACGCGCTCCGGGCCGGGAGCGAGCGGCCGCTCGAGGAGCGGCTACACCTCTTCTCCGCGCGCGGGGGGACCTCCCTGCGGGAGGTCGCCTTCAGCACAGGCGACATCCTCGTATTCGGGAGCGAGAGCAAGGGGCTGCCCGCCGACCTCCTCGCCGCGCACGCCGAGCGTCGCGTGCGGATCCCGATCCACGAGGGCGTCCGCTCCATCAACCTCGCCAACGCCGTGGCCATCGCCGTCTTCCTCGCGACCGGCGAGGCACCGCACGAGCGCGCCCCCGGGGATCACTGATCCCAGAAGGCTCGGGCGGTCTCCGGGTCGGCTCGCTCGAAGAGGATCAGCGTGACTTGGCTGAAGTCACGGGGCGGGCTGGAGGGCGGCTCCAGCGAGGGGAGCTCCACCGTGTGGAGGCGGAGCCGGGTGCCCTCGAAGAGCGGGCGTTCCTCCGGGCGGGAGGTCTGACCCTGGGAGGTGAGGGCGCGCTTGAGGGCGCGCAGCTGCTCGGGCTGCTCCTCGCGTATTGCGCCTGGCCGCCAGGTGGCGTAGAGCAGGTTAGGCGCAGGGGAGCCGTGGTCCAGGAACCAGGCGTGCGGGACTCGCTTCTCGTGCCCGGCCGTCCCGCCAGCCGTCACCTCGCGGCGGGCCACGGACGGCGTCACGAGCCCGTTACGATCGACGAAGTCGAGCGAGGGCGCGAACCAGCCGGGGGAGCCGATGGGCCCGAAGGCGAGGACCTCGCCGGGCCGGGTCTCCGCTGCGAGCGCCTGCCCGAGCAGGGTGAAGTTGCCCTCGTTCTGTCGGGCGACCTCGACGCGCTGGGCCTCGGTCCGATAGCCACCCTTGAACGAGCGGAATCGGAGCGCGCTGCGCAGACCCTCGGGGGCGACGTGCACGTCGAAGAGCGGCAGGGGCTGGGCAGCGGTGAACCCCAGGGCGAGGGCCAGGCCGAGGCCGCGGGGGACCCGGTCGATGCCCACCGCGGCGAGCAGCGCCAGGGCCGGCGTGCAGGGCGCGAGGAAGCGAAAGAAGGGCATCCAGTCGCCGCCGACGAGCACGTTGTAGCCCACGAAGCCGAGGGCGGTGAAGAGGCTGGCCCCGGCGGCGACCCGCGCCCGGGGGGAGGTGTGGCGCAGGGCGGGGAGCGCGAGTCCGAGGGCGATCAGGGGGGTGAGGGTGACCAGGGCCCACGTCGCGACCTGGCGCAGCCCGCGGCCCAGGACCTCCGCCCCGCCGCCGGTCTTGGCGGCGACGGTGTTGGGCAGCCACTGTCCGAAGACGACCTGGCGCCAGATCAGCTGCGCCACCACGGAGGCGCCCACGGCGACGAGGACCCAGGCGAGCCGCTGGCGGTGGCGTCGGAGCGCGCCGGTCCGGTCTCCGGACAGCAGCCACTCCGCGGTGAGGGTGGCGCCCGTCACGCCGACGACCCAGAGGACGCCCTCGACCCGCACCGCGGCGACGGCGGCGGCGGTGAGAGCGAGCCGCAGGAGGTCGGCCCGCCCTGAGATCTCCTGGCGCAGGAGGCCCAGGGAGAAGGCCGTCAGGAGCAGCGTGAAGAGCGTGGTCTCCATGCCTCCGGTCGACCACGCAACGAAGGGCGCTGACGTGACGAGCAGCGCTACGGACGCGAACTCACCGGCCCGCCCCAGGCGCAACTCGGAGGTGACGAAGCGCAGCTGCACGATCAGCACGCCCATGGCCAGGGAGAGCTGGAGGGGGCCGAGGAACTCGGGGAAGGGAGCGCCAGCCTGGTAGAGGACCGCGAGCATCGCGGTCCAGAGCAGGTTGCTGAAGCCCTCGACGGGCTGCCCGCCAGGCCCGAGCTCGAAGGCGTTGAAGACCGGGGCACCCAGCTCGACCCAGTTCCTCGCGAAGCGCAGGGAGATGAAGGCGTCGTCCACCAGGAACTCCGCGCGACCGACGAGGGCGAGGAGTAACAAGGCAGAGAGCGCCAGCAGCGCGAGGCTGAAGCGCCGCTCGCTTGGAGAGCCTGTCGCGCGGGAACCCCCGGCGGAGGAATCGGCGGAGGAATTGACGGCGGAACCGGCCGCCGGGGCCCCTCGCTGTTGCTCGACTGTCGGCTGTTCCATCTTCGTGGTCGTCGCTCCCTACGGGGGAGCGTACGCTCCCGAGGCCCGTATCGCTCGTCCTTGCCTGCACCTTCAAGCCCATGTCCACCGAACCCTCCGAGCCCACATCCGCCCAGCCGATCCGGCGGAAGCCGCGGCGAGGTGACCGCTTTGACGTCGCGGTTGACGTGATCGATGACCGTGGCCGCGGGGTCGCCGCCGTCGGTGAGAGCCGACTCCGCATGCGTCATGCCAACCCAGGGTCGACGGTCACGGCCGAGGTCTTGAAGCGTCGCGGGGGGCGAGTCGAGGCGCGGGTGGTGCAGGTCCTCGAGCCAGGGCCGCACGTGGCAGCCGCCCGCTGTCCGCACGCCGGTGTCTGCGGGGGGTGCGCCCTCCCGACCCTGGAGTACGGCGAGCAGCTGCGGCAGAAGCGCGGGCTGGTGGAGCGGGCCCTGGCGTCGTCCTTCGAGGCTGCGGGCCTCGGCGAGCCAGCTCCTGTGGCAGACGTTGAGCCCGCGACGACGCTGGAGGGCTACCGGAACAAGATGGACTTCACCTTCGGGTCCCGTCGATACGTGCTGTCCGAGGAGCCTGACGGGGTGGACGCGTCCTTCGGGCTGGGGTTGCACGCGCCGGGGCTGTTCAGCAAGGTCCTGGATGTCCAGCGCTGCGCGATCGCCTTCGACGGCTCGGACGGGATCCGCAACACGGTCCGCGAGCTCGCGCTCGAGGCTGGGCTCGCCCCCTGGGACCTTCGTGCACACGAGGGCCTGCTCCGGCACCTCGTCGTGCGGCGGGGCGTACGGACGGGGCAGACCATGGTGGATCTCGTCACCTCCGAGCGCGCGGCGGAGCTGATCGACCCCCTGGTCGCGACGCTCATCGAGCGACACCCGGACATCACAACGGTGGTGCAGAACGTGACGCAGCGAGCGGCGACCGTGGCCTACGGCGAGGAGGAGCATGTCCTCCATGGTCCGGGGACCATCGACGAGGTGCTGTGCGGTAAGCGCTTCCGGATCTCGGCGGACTCCTTCTTTCAGACGAACACGGAGCAGGCCGAGCGGCTGTTCGAGATCGTGGGGGAGGAGGCCCGCGTCGAGCCAGGCCAGCGCCTCTTCGATGTGTTCTGTGGGGCCGGGACGATCGGCCTCGCGGTCACCCCCGAGGGGGTCGAGCTGGTCGGCTTCGAGAGCGCCCCGACGTCGATTCGCGACGCCCGACAGAACGCCGCGAGGAACGGCCGCGAGGACGCGGTGTTCCACGAGGGCGACGTGCTGGAGACGCTCCGGCTGGAGTCGGAGTCCCGTCGGCCGGACGTGCTCGTGGTGGACCCGCCGCGGGCAGGGCTGCACCCCAAGGTGCCGGCGCAGCTCATCGAGCTGGGCGCCGACCGGATCGTCTTCGTGTCCTGCAACCCCACGTCGGGGGCCAGGGACGTGGCCGCGCTCTGCGCCGGAGGCTACGGCCTGGTGGCGGCGCGGCCTGTGGACCTCTTCCCGCACACGCCCCACGTGGAGGTCGTCTTCACTCTGGAGCGGCTCCCGTGAGCGAGCTGCGCGCCGGCCCGGGAACGATGCTGCTCAGCGCCCCTGAGCTGCTCGACCCGAACTTCATGCACACCGTTGTGCTCATGTGCCAGCACGACGAGGAGGGCGCCTTCGGGCTCGTCGTGAACCGGACGGCCGACGCGCGTGTCGGGGACCTCTTCCCCGATCACCCCGACCTCCAGGCCCTGCAGCTCCGGGTCCGCGAGGGCGGCCCGGTGGCGCGCGATACGCTCCAGGTGATCCACCGGTTCTCGGGGGAGCTCGCCGGCTCGACTGGCGGGCTCGACGTCGGGGACGGGATCCGCATCGGCGCCGACCTCGAATCCCTCGTCCAGCAGCCCGGCGCGGCGGCGGCGCTGGAGGACCACGCGCGCTTCGTCGTGGGATACGCCGGGTGGGGAGCGGGGCAGCTGGATCTGGAGATCCGCACCGGCTCCTGGCTCCCCCTGTGCACGGCGGCGGATCTCGTCTTCGCAGAGGGAGAGGCCGAGGAGGTCTGGCGATCGGCGATCCGTCGGCTCGGCGGCGGGGGGGCTTCGCTCGCTCACGTCCCGCCCGACCCGACCTGGAACTGATGGAGAGCCCCTCCGAGGGCGCGATCGGGGGCCTGGGAGGTATCCTCTCCACCCGCCTCTTCCCGGCGCTCATCCCTTGTCGACCCTGAACGCACCAGAGCCCAACTCCGAAGAGCCGGCGGCGGGATCCGAGCTGGCCCACCGCAGGTCTGGCTGCGCGGGCACGCTCATGTCTGGCGGGTGCGGGTGCCTCGCGTTCATGGGGGGGGCCGCGGTCGCGATCGCCCTCTTCGGCGCCCACCTGCTCTCGGGGTGGGGGGCGCGCGCCCTCGAGGAGATCCTCTCCAGCGGCCTCAACGCCACGGTGGAGGTCTCGGGGGTCGACCTCTCCTGGAGCCGTCGCCAGACCATCCGGTCAGTGACGGTCGTTGGACCGGACGGGCGCCAGGTCGCGCAGGCCAGCGCAGAGCTCCCCTCGCTCCTGGACCTGCTCTGGACGAGTGGCTCCAGCTTGGATGTGCGGGTGGATGTGCTCTCGCTCCGCTCCAGGGTGGACGAAGAGGGGATCGACGACATCCAGCGGATCACGCGGGTCGGCGATCAGGACCTCCTGGAGCTGGTGCTCCGTGGCATGGCGCGCAGGGCCGCGCAGACCTCGTGGAGCCGGGGCCTGTCCGTGGATCTCTCCGTCAAGGATTGGACCGTCGACGATACCGCCTCGGGGCGAGGCCTCGTGAGCGTCCGGGACTCCGAGGTGAGCCTCGTGTGCCAAGCAGGGCGAGCGGAGCTGCTGTTGGAGCGCGCGCTGGTCAGCTGGCCGGGACTCCGCGAGCCCGCGACCGTGAGCGCGGCGGTGACGCTCGGTTCCACCCGTCGCGGGGGACCCCTCCAGGGCGTCACGGTGCAGGGCGTCCAGCTCTCGTCCGCCGGCGTCCCGCTCGACGTGGCCCGCTCGCTCGGTGTGATCCCTCGCCAGCCGAGGAGCCCATCTGCCGGGACAAGCACCCCGGAGGCGTGGATGCATGGGCAGGCCCTGGACCTCCTCATGGCGGAGCTGGAGCGCGGCGCGCAGGTCACGGTGGACGTCCGCCCCGGCTCGGGCGGGAGCGAGGTGGTCGGGCGCTTCGAGGTCGACGGAGCGGGCATGAAGCTCTCCCTGGCGGTGGAGTGGGAGGACGGCCAGATGGTGCCGGGAGACCGCCCGGGCGGCGCCCCTCTCGAGGTCCTGCTGCGAGATCAGCGCGGCGGTGCCGCGCGCGTGTTGGAGGGGCTGCTTCCCGAACGCTTCTCTGCCCAGCAGCTCGGGGGCGCCGTCGACTGGAACGTGTCGAGCCGTGACTTCGCGCTGCCCTTCGCGCCTGTCGATCTGCTCGACTTCAGGCCAGCGATGCTCGCAGCCATGGCCGACATGCGGCTCGAGGCGGATGCCCGTGTCGAAGGCGCCAGGGTCGCCCGCGTCCGCGTGCAGGTCTCGCAGGACTCCGCCCAGTCGCTCGACCTCGATCACTACCTCACGAGCTTCGCATTCGACGGCGTCGCGGGCTCCAGCGTCAGGAGCTCTTGGCTCGACGGGAAGGGCCGGCTGGCTAACCTGTCCCTGAGGACTGCGGGAGCCCGCAACTCGTCGAGCGGCATGAACACTGCGGGGGCCATGTCGCGCGCGGCGAGGGGGGTGATGGAGGTCACTGCCTTCGACGTACCGTCCGTGATGCTCTGGGGGCCGCGGGCGCTGCCCCCCGAGCTCCTGGCGCTACTTCCAGAGCGACTGCTGAAGATTCGGTTGGAGGACCTCCCGCTGCCGAGGATTGGCGACGGGGGCCCCTCCGGACCGACCGGGCAGATCAAGCTCGACATTCACGCCGAGCCCGAGAACCGGTTCTTTGGCTTCCTCGAGGGCGCGAGGCTCTCGCTGCCCCTGGCCCAGCTCACGAGGAGCGTGGATGAGGCCCTGAGCGCGGCGCTGTTCGAGCGGCTCTTGCCCTGGTTCGTCGGGGTGCGGCCCCAGCCCGAGGGCGAGTCGAGCCTCGTGCTCGACGTCGTCAACTACTCGGTCGACCTGGCGGCGCCGGAGTTCAGGGAGACCGGCCAGATGAGCCTCAAGGTCGGCTCGATGGAGGTCCAGCTGCAGCCAGGGCTGATCGGCACCCACTTTGACGTGGAGGCGGAGGAGTGGATCGAGTGGGGCCCGGAGCAGGTCACGATGGAGCTGGACGAGGACATCATCCGCTACCGCAAGGCACAGATTCCACTCGGCGGAGACGCGGAGCCGGTGCGCCTCAGCGGGATCCAGGACCGCGGCGACGCGGTGCTCTCGATCCAGGCGGTGGTGCCCGCCAACGTGCTCGTCGGAGCCGGCGACCTGGGCATCCTCCCCGCTCAGTTGACCCTCACTGGGCCCTCGGCCGCCCTCGATCTCGCGGTGGATCGGGACATCATCGCGCCGCTGATCGAGACGATCCGCGGCGGCCAATAGAACCGGACCGGGTGCTGACTCGGCGGAGGCTGCGTCTGCGATGCTCCGTCGCTGTCGACCGCTCAGCCGTTGGTGGCTCTCAACCCTTCGGCGCCGCCTCGAGCATCGCGTCGAGGAGCGGATTGTCCGGGCAGTCCTTCCGCCACGCAGCGACGATATCGAGCTCCGCGTCGGGTGAGGGGAAGCAGCGCGACTGGACGCCCTCGGTGGCCGGTACGTCGCCGGAGAGCCAGGGGAGGACAGACCAGCCAAGGCCGGCGGCGATGAAGCCGAGGATCGTCTCAGCGCTCGACCCCGAGAGCGTCGACCTCGGGGAGACGTCATGCTGGCCCAGCGCCATGTACTGGAGCTCACGCGCGCGAGGCTGGGAGTAGGCCACGAATGGGAGCTCCGCGAGGGCGGAGAAGTCGACGGGCTTGTCCTCTGGCTGAGCGTGCTGCTCGGGGAGGACGACGAAGGCCTGCAGGCTCGCGACCTTCATGGTCGCGAGGTCGTCAGGGATCTCGTACATGTGGTCGATCGCGAGGTCCACCGTGCCCTGGCGGAGCAAGGCCACGGCGTCCTCACTGCTCTCCTCCAGGTGGATGTCGATCGAGGCGTGCTCCGCGTGCAGCCGTTGAACCCAGGCGGGGATCAAGCGTCGCAGGAGGAGGCTGGAGCTGGTGACGCGGAGCGTCCCGCCGAACTCGCCCCCCCGGACAGAGCGGATGACGGAGGGCAGGGACTCGAAGAAGGGGCGGACGAAGTCGAACAGCCGCTGCCCCGCAGGAGTGAGTGCCATCCGGTCCTTGGCCACACGCTCGAACAGCGTCACCGCCAGCTCATCCTCGAGCTTCTTCACCTGCTGGTGAACGGCGGGCTGTGTGATGGGGTACGGGAAGGCCCTGGCTGCGCGTGCATACCCGCCGGTGCGTGCGACCCAGAAGAAGCCCTCGAGACGGTGGAGGCCGAGGTGCTGGGGGTCGCTTGCCATGTCTCGATCAGATGGGGGTGGAGATGGTTCGCCCGAGGTGCTCCTCGACCGAACGCGAAATCATCGCGAACAACTCGTGCCCGTCCTTGTCGCAGAGCCAGGACTGAGTCTCGGGGTCGAGCACGTAGTGCCAGGCTCGCACGCCTGCCGCGTACCACATCTCGTTGGTGGCGGTCTGGCGGTTGAGGACGTAGGTGGGGCCGCCCTCGAACTGGATCTTCAGCACACCGTCTGCCGTGGAGAAGTCCACCTCGTCGGGGTCAAAGTCCTCGAGCCAGTCCTCGACGCGCCGGATGACAACGTCTGCGAGTCGCAAGAATGTGGGGCGATCCATGGGGAGAGGGTCAGGCGAGGCCGAGTTGAGCCACGCCGTCTTCGTCCAATCCTAGGAGGTGCCCGATCTCGTGGAAGAGCGTGATCCGGATCTCCTCCGCGAGGTGCTCTTCATCCCGGGCCATGCGCTCCAGGTTGCGCTTGAAGAGGTAGATCGAGGGAGGCAGCTGCGCCGGGAAGTCCTCGGCGAGGTCGTGGATGGTGGGGCCGACGAAGAGGCCGAGGATGTCGGGCGGGGTGGCGGAGGGGTCGCGGGGGTCGACGAGCTCCCGGAACGGCACGGGCTCGCGGACCACCCGGACCTTGCGGACGCGATCCGCGAAGGGGGGGGCCAGGGATCCGAGCGCGTCCTCGACGATCCGATCAAAGGCCGCGGCGGTGACCCGCACCGGGGCTGGCCGTGTCCCGTCGAGCTCCGCGGCCTCGGCCATCAGCGCGTGCGCCCGGTCGTGGTCGCCCGCGTGATCCGCGAGGAGCGCGAGGCGCTCGTGGATCCAGGGGTCGGGCTCCACCGCTGCGATGGCCTCGAAGGCCTCAGCGGCGCTGGTCAGATCCCACCGCTCCAGGGCCACCTCGCCGACGAGCTCGACGACCTCGATGTCATCCTCGCCAAGGGTCGCTCGCGCGACGTCGAGGCGTTCCTGTGCCGGATCGAGCATCCCGAGGTCCAGGTAAGCCCGGACCTCCAGCAGCGCGCGGCGGCCGCCCTCTGGCGCACGGGAGGCCTGGGTCAGGGCCAACTCTGGGTCGCCCGCCTCCAGGGAGGCGCTGGCGATCTCCAGCGCAGGGTCCATGGGCTGTTCGTCCTGTTCGTGATCCATCAGCGGCCAGCCCGCTCCTTCGGGCTCGTCTTTGGTCCCTTGACCGGGCGGCGCCGTGCGGCGTCGTCGCGACGCTGCTCGTCCCGCGCGCGCTTCTTGGTCGACGCCCAGGAGCAGATGGGGCAGCTCGCGAGGTCGTGGAAGCGCGCCGGGCAATACTCGCGTCCGAAGAAGATGATCTGCAGGTGCACCTTGGACCAGGTCGACTCGGGAAACACCGCCTTCAGATCGCGCTCGGTTCGCTCGACCGTGGTGTCGTTGGAGAGGCCCCAGCGCGCCGCGAGGCGGTGAATGTGGGTGTCGACCGGGAAGGCCGGCATTCCGAAGCTCTGCGCCATGACGACGCTGGCCGTCTTGTGCCCGACACCGGGGAGGGCCTCCAGGGCCGCGAGGTCAGCGGGGACCTCTCCGCCGTGGCGCTCCACCAGGATCTCGGCCAGGCGGCGTACGTTCTTCGCCTTGGTGGGGGCGAGCCCGCAGGTCTTGATGGAGTCGAGGATGTCCTCAACCTCGAGGCGCGCCATGGCGGCGGGGGTGCTCGCCTTCCTGAAGAGGTCCGGGGTGACGAGGTTGACCCGGAGGTCGGTGGTCTGGGCCGAGAGGAGGACGGCGATCAGGAGCGTGAAGGGGTCCCTGTGGTCGAGGGGGATCGGCGGGGCCGGATACAACTCCTCGAGCTGGAGCAGGATTCGCTCCGCCTTCTCCTTGCGCTTCATGGGGGCAGCCTAACCCCTGCGCCGCTCGCGCGTTCCTGATACCGCGGGACACGAGCGTGGACGGCGAGTCGTCCGCGAGGCTGCGGCGCACCTCAGAACGTCCAGCGAGCCCCGAGCGCCTTGGCCACGCCGGTGTCCACAGGGGACGGCCGCAGGGAGACCGTGGCCCGGCTGTCCGGTCCGGTGGGGGGGGTGGTCTCCAGGGGGGGGAGGGAGGGGATCCCGAGGCGCGGCTGCGCGTCGCGCAGTTGGAAGCTGTTCGCCGTCGTGATTTGCTCCTTGCCGCGCACGAAGAGGAAGCGCATCTGCGTGTTGAGGGGCAAGTCCTTCAGCTGTGCCACGCCGTTGGCGTCCGGGCGGGCGCTCTTGATCATGCGCCAGCCCGGCTCGAAGGCGGGCGCGCGCGTCGGCGCCTTCCCGGCCATCTCTCGCACCTCCTTGACGGAGTTGTTCATCTCCAACTTGACGGGCTTCACGGTGCCTCGGGCGCCCGAGCGCTCCTGCTCGGCCTGCTTCGCCAGCATCTTCTCCCGGCTTGCCGCCGAGGACCCCCCGTCGCCGGAGCGGCCCATGGGCGCTATCTTGCCCTCGTACATCTGCTCGTCGGTGACGCCCTGCTGACGCGTCCTCAGGACGGCAGCGGCTTGCTCGGGGTCGAACACGTGGACGCTGACCTGGCGGGGCCGCTCTTCACTCTCCTGGGGGAACTCCACGCGGACCTGTCCGAGGGAGGGGATGGTGACCTCGACCTTCTCCTGTCCCCCGTAAGAGAGCTCCTGCGGGACCGCTTCGATCCAGCGGGCGTCGCCTGGACGACCGACCGATACACGCCATTGGCCGGCGTGCGGGAGGGTCGCCTTGAGCCGGCCACCAGCCAGGAGCTCGGCGCTCACCACGCCACTCCTCGACATCGCCTGAGCGCGGGGGTCCTTCGGATCCCGCACGAAGTCCCGGCTCGAGGGGTGCCCGACTCCCTTCGGCAGGAAGTACACGGGCATACCGCTCACGGCCTGACCGAACTCATCCCGAAGGGTGCCCGTGATCCGGAGGTTCTCACCGAGCCTCGCGACGGTCCGGATCCGCTTGTCCGACTCGAGGACCACGTCCCTTCGCCAGGTCGGGAAGCCCTCCATCTCCACCGTCAGGCTCCACGGGCCGGAGGCGGCGCGCTCCCACCGCTGGCGGCCCTGGCCGAGCAGCTCAGCTCCGACTCGAGTGGCGACGATCCTTGCCTCGGGTAGAGGCTGGCCGACCTCGTTGAGGACCACCACCTCCCATGATCGGGCGGGGCCTTGATCCGTGATGGGGCTGAACTCCCGCTCGTCATTGACGGAGGCGAGGTCGGTCTCCACCTCGGTCTCGGGCTCGGGGGTTGGATCCGGCGTGGTGGTGACGCTCGGCGTGCTCCTGGAGTCACTGAGCTGCCGCGCCCCTGGATCGAGCGCCACCGCAACGAGCCCCGCGCCGAGGATGACTGCGAAGACAATGAGGAGGAGGGTGCGATTCATGTCACTCAGGTGGTACGTCGGGCCCGCGGGTGGACTTCCCGCCGGGTGCTTCTTTCGACCCCGAAGTCTATCCCACCCTCCGAGCGCGGCGGGGAGTGCCCCCCTTGGCGCCTTGCGGCGCGGAGGAGCCGATCAGGCGGGCTCGAGCTCGAGGATCGGGTCCCCTTTCTGGACGTCAGCGCCGTCCGCCGCGATCCAGCGCACCACCCGGGCCCGGGCGGGCAGCCCCTTGATCGGGCGATAGGGGAGGGTCGAGAAGGTCTTCATGACCTCCACGAGGCAGACGGCGGCCCCGTCCTCGAGGACGGAACCGGGGGCACAGAACGGATCCTCTCCGGGGCCAGGCCGGTGCCAGACACGGCCGGATTGCTCCGAGAGGAGGACCAGGCCAGCGCCGGCGTCCTCGGGGGCGTCCGATGTCGAAGCTGCCTCACCTGCGCCGGCGGGGTCGACGCGATAGAGGGCCTCCCCGAACCCGGCGGGCGAGAGGACCCGCTCCGGTGGATCGGTCACCACGGCGCCGCGGACGCCCGGCGGGATGGTGAGCTGGACGGTGCCCTCCAGGCGCTGGAGCGCCCCCGCGGCCATGCCCGGCGCGACCACGGCGCCCCGCCCGAGGGGGGCGGTGAAGTACCCCACATCCGGCGCCCGGAGGACGAGGAGGCCGTCCTCCTCTTCGGTCACCCGCAGGTCGATGGAGCGTGTCGCGTTGCTCATCCGCGCACCTCCGTGAGGGCCGCGAGGTCGTGGAGCGACCAGATGCGCGGGTTCTTGGTGCGCCGCGTCCCGCTGGACTGATGGGCGGCCTCGGCGAACATCTCGAGCCAGCCCCGCAGCTCGTTGGTCTGCACGATCTCGTCGGTGTCCATCTGCGAGGCGGAGCGGTACGGGTCCATGTCGCCCTCGATGCGGGCCTCCGTGTCACGCATGCCCTGCTCGATGGCGGCCCGCTCCTCCGGGTCCTCCGAGAGGATCTCGAAGTCATCGTCGAGCTTGGTGTTGAACGCGGCGATGGCGAGGGTGCGGCCCTCCATGACGGACTGGCGGGTCAGCGGCGTTGAGAGCTGCACGACCGGCTCATAGGGGAGCCCGGCCATGGCGTAGTAGCCGGCGCCGGACGCCTTCCGGAGGAGCACCGTGAACATGGGCACAGAGTTGGTGCTGTTGGTGTAGATCAGCGACGAGCCGTAGCCGAGAAGCCCCTGGCGCTCAGCCTCCACGCCGATGTCGAAGCCCGAGATGTCCTGCAGCCACACGATGGGGATCCCGTCCGCGTCGCACGCGCGGCTGAACGCGGACACCTTGGCGATGCCCTCGCGGTAGAGGATCCCGGCCGGCTTCTGGCCGTCCCTCCCGTCGGGGTCATCGATGAGCCCCTGTCGGTTGGCGACGAAGCCCATGTACAGGCCGTTGACCCGTCCCACGCCCACGATCATCTCGCGGCCGCGATCGGGGAGCACCTCCCAGAACAGGCTGCGGTCCACGAGGCGGGCGATGACCTCGTCCGCCGCATAGGTCATGCGGTGGTCCGGGGGGAAGATGCCGTCCAGCTCGTGGGTGGGGTAGTGGGGGAGCCCCGCGTCGGCGCCGTGGCGGTAGTAGTCCGCCGCGCTGCTGCCGAGCTTGCTGATCTCGTCCCGGATCACCTTGATGGCCGTCGTGTCGTCGGGGACGCGGACATCGGCGCAGCCAGACTGGTGCACGTGGACCTCGGGACCGCCGATGTCGAGGCTGGAGAGGTGCTGGCTCTTGGCGCCCTTGATGAGCGCCGCGCCCGCGATGACCATGTAGGCCTGCTCCGTCATCACCACCCGATCAGAGATGATCGGCATGTAGCCGCCGCCGGCGATGCAGTCCCCGAAGACGCCTGCGATCTGCGGGACCCCGCCCGCGGCGAGCTCCGCGTTCTTCTTGAAGATGTGCCCGGCGCCGGTGGCCCCGGGGAAGGACCTCGACTGCTCGGGGAGGAAGAGCCCGGAGCAATCCACCAGGTAGATGACGGGGAGGCTGAGCCGCAGGGCCATCTCCTGGGCGCGCTCGATCTTCTCCGGCGTCTTCGGCCACCACGAGCCGGAGGCCACGGTGTTGTCGTTGGCGATCACCATGCACCAGCGACCGTCAACGAGGCAGAAGGCCGTGACCACGCCCGCGGCGGGGCTCTCCAGCTTTCCGAACTTGACGCCGTGGTTGGCGAACGTGCCGACCTCTCGGACCGGGGAGCCCTCGTCTCGCAGGGCCTCGACCCGCTCCCGCGCGGTGAGCTTGCCCTTCTGGTGCACGCGCTGGACGTACTTCTCGCCCCAGCCGCCGCTGACCGCGGTCCGGCGCTCCACGAGGAGCGCGTTCTTCTCGGCCATGGCCTCCCGGTGCCGCTGGTAGCTGGACTCGTCGAGGAAGGCGTCCCTGGGACGGCCGAGCGGAGTGAGGGGGACGTGTGCCATCGTCGATCAGGCGGGCCAGCCGGGGATGGAGCGGGTGTCGTAGTCGCCGCTCGTGAACTCGTCGCTGCCGAGGACAGCGAGGTGCAGCGGGATCGTGGTGGAGACGCCGCTGATGCGCGCGCCGCCGAGGGTGCGCCTCATGGTCTCGATCGCCTGGGGGCGGTCGGCGGCGTGCACGATCACCTTCGCGATGAGGGAGTCGTAGTAGGGCGGGACCTCGGCGCCCTCGCGGACGTGGGTGTCCACGCGCACCCGTCCGGGCCCGAGGTCGAGCGGGATGGAGAACTCGTCCAGGGTGCCGGGGGTGGGGCGGAAGCCATCGGAGGGGTCCTCGGCGTTGATGCGGCACTCGATGGAGTGCCCCTCGAGGGAGACGCCCTCCTGGGTGAAGCCGACGGCGCCCCCCGCCGCGATGCGCAGCTGCTCGCGGACGATGTCGACGCCGGTGACCATCTCGGTCACGGGGTGCTCCACCTGCAGGCGCGTGTTCATCTCCATGAAGCTCAGCCGCCCGGTGTCGGGAGCCGCGAGGAACTCGATCGTTCCGGCGCCCACGTATCCGATGGCCTCGGCGGCCTGTGCTGCCCGCGCGCCGAGCTCGGCGCGCTCCTCGGCGGAGAGCGCGGGCGACGGGCTCTCCTCGATGAGCTTCTGGTGATTGCGCTGCACGGAGCAGTCACGCTCGAACAGGTGGACCGCGCGGCCGAAGCGGTCGCCGATGATCTGGACCTCGATATGCCGGCCCCCCGTGACGAACTTCTCGAGGAAGAGCGCACCGTTGCCGAAGGCCGCCGTCGCCTCGGCGCGTGCCGACGGATAGGCCGCCCGCACCTCCGCCTCGGTCCGGCAGATTCGCATGCCGCGACCGCCGCCGCCGGCGTCGGCCTTCAAGATGACGGGGTAGCCCACCTCCCCTGCGACCGTGACCGCCTCCTCCACGTCTTCGAGGAGGCCGTCGCTGCCGGGGGTCAGGTCGAGCCCCGCGGCCCGCATGGCCACCTTGCTGGGCCACTTGAGGCCCATGCGCTCCATCGTGGACGGCGAAGGGCCGATGAAGGTCAGCCCGTTCTGCTCGCAGAGGGCGGCGAAGCGCGCGTTCTCGGCGAGGAAGCCCCAGCCGGGATGGACCGCTGCGCACCCGGTCTGGCGCGCAGCCTGGACGATGGCGGACATGCGGAGGTAGCTCTCCGCAGGCGCGGGGCCGCCGACACAGACCACCTCGTCAAACTCCTCGGTCCAGGACGCACCCTGGTCGGCGGAGGAGACGATGCCGACGACGCGGACTCCGGCGTCGCGGGCGGCCCGCGCGATGCGCACGGCGACCTCTCCGCGGTTCGCGACGAGTAGGCTCCTGAACATGGGGCGGAGGGTAGCAGCTTGGGGAGTCGGGAGGCGACAATAGAGGTCCGCCATGCTGACTCGTTACCGCCGCGCCGACCTCCCCGTCCTG
>CBFHHK010000064.1:0-3529 GCA_965655435.1 Planctomycetota bacterium
GACATCATGGACCCCTACGAGAACATCGAGTGGGTCGTCCCTGAGGGCGGCGGCGGCCCGAAGTATCTGGGCATGTGATCCTCGCCTGACGACGTCCCTGCAACCTCTCCACCCACCTCCCTCTCCGCTCTCTCCATGAAGCTCTCCATCAAGGATTCAGGTAAGGCCTCGCGCACTGACCTCCTCGCCCTGCTCGTCCCCGAGGGCGCGACCGTCCAGGTTCCCGACGGCGTTGTCGTCCCCGACGGCTTCCTCGCCGGCTTCGACGGCGCCACCCGCGCCACCCGCAGCACCTATGCCAGCGGCGGAGCGGCCGGTGAGGTCCTGCTCGTCGGGCTCGGCGCCGTGGACGCCGAGGGCATCCGGCGCGGCGCCGCTCTGGCGGCGAAGGCCGCCATGAAGCGGGACTGCAAGTCCGTTCATATCGAGGTCTCCAGCGAGGCCTGCGACGCCGCTGGCGGGCCGGCCTGCGCCGGACGCGCCGCTGCGGAGGGTGCGCTCCTCGCGACGTACTCCTTCGACGAGGCCAAGAGCAAGGCCAAGCCCTGCGTGCTGAAGGCGATCACGGTCGGGGGCCCCGGCGCAGCCTTCAAGGGCGGCGCTCGTGAGGCTGAGATCCTCGCCGCAGCGAGCGCGTTCACCCGCGACCTTCAGAACGGGGCCGGCAACATGGTGACCCCCCTCGCCCTCGCGAAGGAGGCCCGCGGGATCGCCCGCCGTCACCCGCGGATGACCGCCAAGGTCATGGACGAGGCGGCCATGAAGAAGGCCGGAATGGGGCTCCTGCTCGGCGTTTCAGCCGGGTCTGTTGAGCCTGCCCGGCTCATCCACCTGACCTACAAGCCCAAGGGGAAGTCCCTCGGGCGGATCGCCTTCGTCGGTAAGGGGCTGACCTTTGATGCTGGCGGCTACTCGCTCAAGCCGCCCGGCAAGATGGACGAGATGCGCTACGACATGTCCGGCGGCGCCGCGGTGCTCGGCGCCATGCACGCGCTCGCGGGCGGGATCGAGGTGCCGTTCGAGGTGCACGGGATCGTGCCGGCCTCGGAGAACCTGATCGACGGTAACGCCACGAAGCCTGGCGACGTCCACACGGGGATGAACGGCAAGACCGTCGAGATCCTGAACACGGACGCGGAGGGACGGCTGATCCTGGCCGACGCCCTCTCCTACGTCGAGTCCAAGGTCAAGCCCGACACGATCATCGACCTCGCCACGCTGACCGGAGCGGTCATCGTCGGGCTCGGTCACGAGCTGACGGGGATGTTCGCCACCACCGATGCCCTCCGCGACGACCTGCTCGCCGCCGGCGGCGTGACGGGGGAAGAGGTCTGGCCTCTCCCTCTGCTCGACGCCCACAAGGACGGGATGAAGGGGAAGTCGGCGGACCTCGCCAACATCGGCTCTCCCGCGATGGGCGCCGGCCCCAGCCAGGGCGCCGCGTTCCTCTCGCACTTCGTCGCCGAAGACCGCGAGTGGGCCCACCTCGACATCGCCGGCACCGCGTGGAACACGCGCGACCGCGACTGGGTCGGCGGATCCATGGGGACTGGCGTCGGCGCCAGGCTCCTTGTCGAATTCCTAAAGCAGCGAGCCTGATCTCGCCGCACCTCCTTCTCTCTGAACCCACACCCACGGAGCCCTTTAGTGTCATCCCCTGAGCTAGTCCCCGGTCTGGCCGGTATCCCGGCCGCAGAGTCCTCGGTGAGCTTCATCGACGGCCAAGCGGGCGTGTTGGAGTACCGCGGCTATCCCATCGAGGACCTCTCCGCTCACAGCACCTTTGAGGAGGTCGCGTGGCTTCTCCTTTACGGCGAGCTCCCCACGAGCTCGGAGCTGAAGGCCTTTGAGGCGGACCTTGCCCGGCTGCGGGTTCTCCCGCCCGAGCTGGTCACGATGGTCCAGGCCTTCCCGGTCACGGGCCACCCCATGCAGGCGCTCCAGGCCTCCCTGGCCGCCCTTGGCATGGTCAGCCCCAAGGTGGACCTGCGGGACGCGGCGTCCAAGGACGAGGCGGCTCGGCGGGTGATCGCCGTGACGCCCGTGCTCGTGGCGCTCTTCGAGCGGGTCCGCGCGGGCAAGGACTACGTCCCGCCCCGCGCCGAACTCTCCACCGCCGCGAACTTCCTCTGGTGCCTCGATGGCGAGGAGCCCGCGGAGATCGCCTCCAAGACGCTCGACTGCGCACTCATCCTGCACGCCGAGCACACGATGAACGCGTCCACCTTCGCGTGCCGCGTCGTCGCGTCCACGGAGAATGATCCCTACACGTCGTGCAGCGGCGCCGTGGGGGCGCTCTTCGGCCCGCTCCACGGCGGCGCCAACGAGCGCGTCCTCAACCAGCTGTCGACCATCGACGGCGTGGACGCGGTCGAGGGCTGGTACGAGGCCAAGGCCGAGTCCAAGAGCAAGGTCATGGGGTTCGGGCACCGGGTCTACAAGACGAAGGACCCGCGCGCGAAGAACCTCCAGATCCTGGCCGTGAAGCTCTTCGAGGAGCTCGGCTCGACGCCGAAGTACGACGTAGCCCTCAAGCTCGAAGAGGTGGTCACCGCCAAGCTCGGCGGGCGCGGCATCTACCCGAACGTCGATTTCTTCAGCGGCCTTGTCTACGAGAAGCTCGGTCTGAACACCGACGTCTTCACCCCGATCTTCGCCATGGCCCGAGTCGCGGGCTACTGCGCCCACTGGCTGGAGCAGCACGAGGACAACAAGCTCTTCCGTCCGGCCCAGATCTATGTGGGGGAGCGTCAGCGCTCCTACGCCCCGGTCAACGAGCGCTGAGTCAGCGTGTGGCCGAGGCCTCGATGGCCCCGCGGAGCGCCTCGCGCTCCGCGGGGTCATCGACATTCTCGAGGACCTGTTCGAGGCGTGAGTGGGTCCCTGTGAGGCCGCGCCTGGCCCGGATGCCGAGGTCGACGCCCTGGCCGCGACGGACCGATAGGCGGAGGTCGGCGGGGACCGCAGCGAGGGACCGCGCGGTCCGGACGAGCTCATCGGCGAAGGTTCGGCGGAGCGGATAGGCGAGCGACATGCCCATGCCCTCGGCGACCCGCTCGCGGTGCTCGGGGTGGCGGAGGACGAGGGAGATGACCCCCTGGAGGCGCGGCGGCGCGGGCCCCTTGCGAGGGAGGGAGCCGCGGAGGTAGCACCCCACGCCGCGGAGCAGGTGGGGCACGGCGTCCGTCGGGTATCCCTCGAGGAGGCGGTCGAGGTCGAGGGTGCCCTCCTGGGCCAGGGTCCCGTACGCCAGGCTGTTGCCGGTGCTCAGCAGCACGTCTTCCCTGCGCTCGCCGGAGAAGTCGTCCGCGACCCCCATGACCTCACCGGGGACCAGGCTGAGCTTGCCCGTGTCGGGGTCCCTCACGGCGCCGCGCTGGATCAGGCTCCCGTAGTTTCGGAAGAAGGTCCCCGAATACCGCACCCCGTCTGTGGCTCGGTCGAAGTGGGCGCTCGCGATGGGGAGGACGAACAGCGTCGTCGCGGCGGCGCAGGCCAGGAGCCCCGCGCCGATCCGTCGCCGGGCGCC
>CBFHHK010000064.1:3539-20508 GCA_965655435.1 Planctomycetota bacterium
GGCTCGCGAGCAGCTGCCCGCTGGCGGCCGCGATCCCGAGCACGCCGAAGAAGTAGAACGACACCAGGTAGCGGACGCCGCCGATCTCGACGGGCGGCGGCATGCTGCGGATCTTGAGCACGCCGATGGCGATGACCCCGAGGACCAGGGGCAGGTAGGCGGCGATGAGCAGGGCCACGCCGCGGGCGGCGCGCTCCGCCACGTCTCCAGCGTCCGGCTGCGCGTCCGTCCCGGGGTCAGCCGGTCGACAGGCCCGCGCGACGAGCGTGCCCCATGACCCAATGAGCGCCAGGAGCAGCAGCCACTCTCCGACGAGGGCGGGGATCGGGCCGAGGGCCTCGAAGCACGCGCCGCCGGGCAGGGTGTCGACGAGCAGGGAGCGAGCCTCGGTCCACATCCCGCCGGCGTCCAGCTGGGGGTCGACGGAGGTGAACTTGTCGGCGAAGAAGCCCGCCCGTCCGCCGGTCATTCGCTGCAGCCCTGCGAGCGGGAGGAGCCCGAGCGCTGCCGAGGGGAGGAGGAAGCGGAGGTCCCGCAGGGCGCCCCGGACACCGCGCAGGCGGAGCTGAACCGGGGCGAGCAGAGAGAGCGCGAGGAGGGAGCCGTAGTAGACGACCACGGAGAAGCCCGCGGTGAGGCCCGCGCCGATGAGCCAGGGCGTTCGCCGCTCCCGGCGGTTCGCTTCGAAGATCAGGACCACCGGCACGAAGAGGAACAGCAGCCCCTCGAAGTGATTGCCCTTCGCCAGCAGCGAGTACTTGGTCAGGGTGGGCGGCCCGAGGGCGAAGAGGAACACCCCGACGATGGCCGCCGTGCGATTGACGTTCTGGCTCAGGAACCTCCAGACGAGGCCCATGATCGCGAGCCCCATGAGGAACGGGACCAGCTTCAGGGTGAGGTAGCTGGACCCGAAGAGGGCGTAGAGGGGCGCCGCGAGGACGGCGGTCAGGAGCTGTCCGCCCGCGTTGTCGTAGTAGTAGCTCCACGGGACGCCCCGGAAGCCGTCCTGGAGCAGCCAGGCCTGGTTGCCCATGTTGGGCACCTCGTACACCGGGATGGCCACCGCGTCGAAGGCGGTGGCGACGACCCAGGTCCGGAAGAGGACGTAGAGGCCTGCGGCGAGGAGGAGCGGGCGGGGAAAGCGGTGCACGATGGGGGAGTCCTGTCGCATCCTACGGAAGTCGAGCCCCGAGTCCTCGCCCCTTTGGGCGTGCGACTCCACGGCAGGCCCCCTCCTCTCGATTCGCTCCCCGCGCCCCTGCTCATCGCCCATGGCCCGCTCTGAACTGCTCTGCACCGACCTGGCCTCCGTGGAGCTCGCGCTTGAACTCGGGGCGGACCGGATCGAGCTGTGCGCGGCCCTCGAGGTGGGCGGCGTCACCCCCGGCCCGGGGCTCCTCAGGCGAGCGTTGAGGGCCCGCGATGAAGCGGCCGCGGGAGGAAAGGGGACCGAGGTTGTGGTCCTGCTGAGGCCTCGGCGGGGGGACTTCGTTCTCGATGCCGGTGACTTTGAGGCGCTGATGGCGGATGTGGCCGCCGCGCGCGAGGCGGGTGCCGATGGCGTGGCGTTGGGCGTCCTGACCGAGCACGGGACGGTGGACGTCCCCAGGACGGCTCAGCTGGTGGCCGAGGCGGCGGGCATGAAGGTGACGTTCCACCGGGCCTTCGACCAGCTGCGCGACCGCGCTGCGGGGGTAGAGGCCATGCTTGAGGTCGGGGTACAGCGGCTGCTCACCTCAGGTGGAGCCCCGTCCGCATGGGAGGGCCGAGCCGCGCTGCGTGCCCTGGCCGAGCAGCTCAATGGGCAGATCGAGGTGGTCGCGGCTGGCGGCATCGCCGGGGACTCGGCGGCGCGGGTGCTCGAGGCCACCGGGGTCCCCGCGATTCACGGCTCCTGCAGCCACGCGGTCGGTCGCAGGCGAGACGGAGGAGCCTCCCTTGCGCTGGGGAAGCCCGGGGCCGCGCCGGAGGAGGTCCGGCTCACCCTGGATGCGGAGAGCGCCGGGCAATTCGTCCGGGCAGCCGAGAGCGCCTCTTCGAGCCCGGGCGGCTCCTCGCTAGACTGACGCACGATGAAGGAACGGCAGAACGCGGTCGACCCGGGGGCGCAGGGGCGCGGAGGGCGGTCGACCAGCCCGTCCGCGGGCTGGGCCGTCACGGTGCACGCCTCGGCCGAGGCGGCCTGTGGCGCCGTCGCGTCGGAGGTGGCCGAGCTGGTGCACCAGCGACCTGGGGCGGCCCTCGGGCTCGCGACGGGCTCCACCATGGTGGGCGTCTACGCTGCGCTCCTCAAGATCCTCGAGGAGCGCGGCCTCTCGCTGAGCCAGGTGCGGACGTTCAATCTCGACGAGTACCTCGGCCTCCCGCCGGAAAGCGCCGCGAGCTTCCGCGCCTTCATGGACGCCCACCTCTTCGAGCCCGCGGGCCTCTCGAACGAACAGGTGGCGTTCCCTGTCGCGCCGGACGGGGACGCGAAGTCCTCGAGCGCGCCCTCCGCGCGGGCCTTCGAGGCGGCGATCGAGACCGCCGGCGGGCTCGATCTGCAGCTCCTCGGCCTGGGCGGGAACGGGCACATCGCCTTCAATGAGCCCGGGTCCCGGTCCGACTCGAGGACCCGCGAGGTGGAGCTCGCCCCACGGACTCGCGCCGACGCTGCGGCGAGCTTCGGCTCCCTCGACGCGGTGCCGCGCCGGGCGGTGACCATGGGGGTCGGGACGATCCTCGAGGCGCGGCGGATCCGGGTCGTCGCGCTTGGCGAGCACAAGGCGGAGATCGTCGCGCGGCTCGTCGCCGGCGCCGCCGGCGAGGAGGTCCCTGCTTCGTTCCTCGCGGCTCACGCGGACGTGCAGCTGCACGTGGACGCCGCGGCGGCTTCGCGGCTGAGCGCCGATTGAAGACCGCGGCCGAGGGGCTCCTGGTCGGTGTGGTCAGCTCGCCTGGGAGGGTCGAGGCGCGGCTGGTGGAGCGGACGCCGTTCGGCCGCCTCCGAGCCTCCCGTCGGCGGCTCGTGGAGGACGTGATGTCACCGTCGGGCTTCAAGCCGGCGCCGGTTCAGACCCAGCTGGCTCGCGCGGGCCTCCTGCCCGGCGAGGACCAGGCCGGGGAGTCGTGGATTCAGTCCGTGGCGAGCGCGGTGGAGCAGCTCCTCTTCGGGCTCCGGGCCGCGGGCGTCCGCGTGGGCGTGGCCCTCGACGCTTCGCTGGATGCCCTCGGGCAAGAGGTCCTCGCGGCGCGCGGGGGTCCACGAACCGCCGGCTGGCCCGATCGCCTCACGAACGCGCTGCGGGCGCGCGGCGTTCCGTTGGTGGAGCCCATCCGAGCGATGGCTCCGCTCTCCGTCGCCGCCGCGCTCGGGGAGGTGTGGTCCCCGCTCGGGGCCATGGCCGGGGGAGTCGGTGGGCTGGTCACTTGCTGGGACGCGGAGGTCTCCTGGGCGGAGCTCGCCGATGGACAGGTGGTCCGCGAGGGGAGGGAGTTGCCCGGTGGCCCGTTGGATCGAGGTGAGGCCGCGCTGCGAGACCATTGGAAGGCGGCGGGTCACCCGCGCTCTGGGCTGGGGAGGGCGCTGAAGCAGGGCGGTGGCCCGGCGGAGCCCTGGCTCATCACCGCAGCCCACGAGCTCGGGCGGGCCTCGGGACGGAGGCTCCTCGAGCGGCTTCATCGCGCCACCGGCCAGCCTCCGGGCGGCGCTGTTCCCTCCGGGTCGGACGGCCTCGTGATCACAGGCTCCATGAGCTCCTGCTTGTTGAGTGGCGCCATCGCGGGTTCCCTGGACGAGGGGCTAGCTCTCCGGCTCTCCGAGCGAGAGGATGCGTCCATGGGTGCCGGTTGGATTGAACGAGATGGTGAGCGGATGGTCCCGTGCCAGGGGCTGGTCCGCATCGGTCAGGGCGCGCAGGGGCTGATGGTGGGCGCCGCGGCGGCCAGCCTCCAGGGGCGCTTGCCCGTGGATGCTCAGCGCAGACACGGCGGGGGCTGGTCATGATCGCCGGCGCCAACGGAGCCCTCGGGCTGGCGCTTGCTCGCCTCGAGTTGGAGACGTCGCTCGGCGGCGGCTTCACCGGCCTGGACTGGCTCATCGTCGGGTTGGCGCTGCTGGCGATCACCGTCATCGGCGAGCGCCTCACCGGCAAGCAGGAGTCCATCCGCGACTTCTACCTGGGCGGGCGGAGCCTGCCGTGGTTCGCTGTCTCCGCGTCGATCATCGCCACCGAGATCTCTGCGGTGACCTTCTTCGCGGTGCCGTCCATGGTCTGGCGGGAGGGAGGTTCACTGCTCTACCTGCAGATCGGCCTCTTCAGCGCGCTGGTGGCCCGCCTGGTGGTGGCGACCGTGCTCGTACCGGCGTACTACGAGCGTGAGGTCTACAGCCCGTACGAGTTCATGGGCAACCGGCTGGGCCCGGCGGTCCGGCGCATGACCACTGGCCTCTTCATGGTCGGCGGTGCCCTGGCTCAAGCCTCACGGGTCTACATCACCGCGGTGGTGATCGAGGTGCTGGCTCAGGAGGAGCTCGCCGCGGCCTCGGCGCTCACGGGGCTGTCCCCGCTGGCCTGCGCCATCGTGGCGATCGCGATGGTCGCCTTGCTCTGGACCTGGATCGGGGGGGTGGCGACGGTGGTCTGGACGGATGCCATGCTGTTCCTGCTCTTCGTGGGAGGCATGCTCGGGATGCTCGTCGCGCTCCATGCCGGGGTCGAAGGCGGGCTCGGCGAGTCGTGGCGTCTGGCGCTGGACTCGGGGCGACTCCAGCTGGTCGATACGGACTTCGCCTTCACCAAGCCCTACACGCTCTGGGCTGTCCTCTTCGCGGCGAGTTGGGGCCTGATCGGCCCCTATGGGACGGATCAGCTCATCGTGCAGCGGCTGCTCTGCTGTCGGTCCAAGCGCGACGCCCAGCTCGCGATGGTAGGCAGCTACGCCGCGGTGGTCGTGATCGCCCTCGCGTTCTTGATCGGCGTCGGGCTCCACGGGTACTACCTCGAGCACGCCATGTCCGACGGGGCCCTCGCGCTCGTCGGGGACAAGCCCGAGCGGATCCTCCCGGTCTTCGTTCGGGAGGAGCTCCCAGCTGGTGTCCGGGGGCTCGTTCTTGCCGCGGCGTTCGCCGCCGCGATCTCCAGCCTCGACTCGATCCTCGCGGCGCTCGGGCAGGCTTCCCAGGCGACGCTCTGGCCGCTGCTCCGGCGCGCGGTGGGGCGCTCCGGCGATGAGGCGGACGGGGGGTCCATTCGTGTGGGGCGCGCGTTTGTCGTCTTCTGGGCCGCTGCCCTCGCAGCGCTCGCTGTGGCCATGCCGGTGATCGAGGCGCAGTACGACGACCTCCTCGGGCTGGCGCTCGGGATGTCCGGCCTGGTCGGTGGCCCGCTGCTGGCGGGCTTCGTGCTCTCCTGGCTCCCAGGCGACCGCGGAGCGGCGGGCTTCCTCTGGGCAGCTCCTATCGGCTTGCTCACCGTCCTCTTCGGGATCTGGCACGGGGAGGTGGCTTACGCCGCGAGCTGGTGGGTGGCCGGGATCTTCCTTGGCCTGTGGCTCCTCCTCGGTCTGCCGCGGCGCCGACAGCCCCACGGCTCCATCCAGACCCTGTGGCTGGCCTTCACGCTGTTCCTGCTCACGCGGCTCGCGGAGGTCGGGGCCTTCGACGACGGCCGCTCGATCGCCTGGCCGTGGTACGTCCCCGTGGGGAGCACCATGACGCTCCTCTACGCTTACTTGCTCGACCGGCCCTCGTCCGATCGCTCGTCCGCCGCAGGGTCGCCCGCTGGAACCCCGCCCTCGGCTCCCTCGAGGCCGTCGAGGTAGTCCGTCACAGTGAGGAGTCCGACGCGGGCGCACCAGCCCATGTTCTCGGGCTCCTTGTCCGTCGTGTTCTCGGGGGTGTCCCCGGCGGAGTGGTAGTGCTCGTCGTAGTCGATGGCCACGCGGTCGCGGTCGCTCCATGACTCGCCGGGCATGCCGGCGGTCCGCGGCTGCTCGTCGGGCTGACCCCAGGCGCTGGTGTAGAGGGTGACGGCGGGGAGCAGCTGGTCGCGGAAGCGCCGGGAGCCGCTGAAGACGTAGCTGTCCGTACCGCCGAGGCTCTTGTTGGTGGCCCATCGCGCGGGGAAGCCCGCCTCGCCGGCGCGGTCGGTGAGCACCCGTCCTGCCGAGGCGATGAAGCCGGCGTTCGCCTTCAGGTCGTCGGGTTCAACGTGGAGTCGCTGCCCCTTGGCGCCGTACCCGGCCTGGTCGAAGTTCATCACCCCGATGACGCCGGCGCCCAGGTCGGACTCGAGGTAGGCGCGTGTCGATGCGATCTCGGTGCCCCAGATGGCAAAGCGCACCTCGCGGCAGGGCGGCTCAATGGCGCCGCTCGCCACCGCTGCGCTCCACGCGGCGGCGATCTCGAGGACGATGGCGACGCCGCTGGCGTTGTCATTGGCACCCGGTCCGCCGCTGTCCGAGTCCCCGTGGGCGCAGATGAGGAAGTGGCCTGCGGGCGCGTCCTTGGCGGCGGGCAGGGTCGCGACGACGGTCACGGGTCGCGCCTGTCGGATCACGGTCTCGAGGGCCCAGTCGAGCTCGACGGTCTTGCCGGCCGCGATGGCCGTGCGGAGCTTCGCGCCTTCGGGCGCAGAGATTCCGAACGTGGTGGCCTGCTCGCCGCGTCGCCGCAAGGATCGGCAGACTGGCCAGGCGCCGTCGATGGTGTTGGCGTCGTCCACCAGCACCACGTTGGACGGCGTGCCTTTGCGCCGGACACCCATGTAGCTGCCGGTGAGCAGGGCCGACCCGCGCCCCGGTTCGGTCTTGGCGTCACCCACTTGAAGGGGGATGCCGCTGCCTGCGCCGGCGGGAGAGAAGCCCCAGGGCCAGATCCGCTGGAGCGGGAGGGGGTCGTCGCCCTCGATGTTCGCCACCAGGCTCCAGGAGAGCTCCTCGTGACACCACTGCTCTCGCCCTAGCTGGCGCACGGTCGCGAGCCCCATGGTCTTGAACCGCTCCTCGAGGAGCTTGGCGGCCCGCTCTCCCGAGGTGGTGCCGCCCATGCGCGCGCCGAGGGTCACGAGTTTGCGCACGGTGGCAGCGGCCCGCTCACTCGAGACCCCCGCCAGCAGCGGATGGACGAGCGGGGCGGCGGGCGCAGCGCCTTGGGCTGCGGCGGACTGCGCGGGCTCCTGGACGAGGGGCGTGAGACCGGCGCTCGGGGCGGTGAGTACCGCCAGGGCGAAGAGGAGTGCAGCGGGTTGGGGCATGGTGCGTCCGGATAATCGGGTGGCGAGGCCGGGAGGGAACCGGCGCCCGATCCTAAACTCCCCCTGCGCGGGAAGCCTTGGATGGTCCTTCTTGCGCCCTCCAACGATCATGCGTACACGCCTCGAACTCTTCATTGCAGCCCTCCTCCTGACCGCCGGCTGCGCTGGACCCGACGCGGCGGAGGCGCGCCCTGAGCTCGCCTCGCTCCTGCGGGGTGATCTCCCGGAGTCCTGGGACCCGGCCGCCTCGGGCCAGGCCAGCCTCGCTGCGGGCGCCTCGGACCCCCGCCCGTTCTGGGAGACCTTCGAGGACCCGCTCCTCGACGGCCTCGTGGAGGAGGCGCTGACGTACAACCGGGACCTGCTCGCGAGCGCCGAGCGACTCAGGGGGGCGGCGGCTCGCTCGATGGTGGCGCGCTCGGCCCGGCGTCCGCAGGTGCAGGGGCGTGTGGATGGGTCGAGACAGGAACAGGTCTTCGTGGGGTTCCCCTTCCCCGGCGGCCCGCTCGAGTCGGAGTACAGCCAGTGGTCGGCGGCCATCGACCTGTCCTGGGAGCTGGACCTCTGGGGCAAGCTCGCGGCCGGCGTGGACGCCGCCGAGGCAGAGGTCCAGGCGGTCATGGCCGACCTCGCCGCCGCCCGCCTCAGCGTGGCGGCGCAGGTGACCATCGCGTGGTTCGGGCTGCGCGAGGCGACCCAGCAGGTGGCGCTGAGCGAGGCGACGGTCGCGACCTATGAGCGGAGCCTCAAGGCCATCGAGGACCGGCACGCGGCCGGGCTCACCGGCACGCTGGACCTGCGGCTCTCCCAGGCGAATGTCGCGGGGAGCCGGGCGCAGCTGGCGTCTGCGGTGCGCGCACGCGAGGTGGTGTCGCGGCAGATCGAGGTCCTCCTCGGGCGCTTCCCGGACGCGGAGCTCCGGACCGAGGGGGCCTTCACTGGCCTGCCTCCGGCCGTGCCCGCCGGGGTCCCAGCGGAGGTGCTCTCGCGTCGGCCTGACATGGTGGCGATCGAGCGCCGCATGACGGCCGCGGAGGCGACCGCGCGACAGGCGCGGCTGGACCGGTGGCCATCCATCGCCCTGACCTCGAGCGGCGGACTGACCAGCAACGACCTCGAGAGCCTCCTGGATGGAGACTTCGGGGTGTGGTCCTTCGCGGGTCGGCTTACGGGACCCATCTTCGACGGCGGTCGGCGCGAGGCGCGGATCGACGAGTCGCTGGCGGCGCTGCTCGAGGTGCGGGCCCTCTTCGCGTCGGCGGCGCTGCGCGCCTTCTTCGAGGTGGAGAATGCTCTCGCCGCGGAGACCCTCCTGCTGGAGAGGCTCGGTCACCTCGAGGAGGCGGCCCGCCGCTCGCGGGAGGCCACCGCCCTCGCTGATGACCAGTATGACCAGGGGCTCGTTGGCATCGATCTGGTGCTCGAGGCGCAGCGGCGGGAGCTGCAGGCGGAGTCCACCTTCCTGGTGGCTCGCCGGGAGCTGTACCAGAACCGGGTGGACCTCCACGTGGCGCTCGGGGGCGGCTTCATGGGAGGTGACGGGAAGGACCCGGTCGAGGGGGCCGCGGCGACGGGCGACTGACCCCGGGGTGCGGCCAGGCCTTCGGGCATTGGCTGGCGTAGCTGGCGCGAAGGGCTCCATCAAGGCGCCGGACCAGCGTGGTCGCCGGGACCCGAGGCGGTGCGGCGGGCACCTCCAGTTCTCACCGGGAGCATCGCAGGGAGAGCGCCGGTCGAAGAGCCTCACGATGAAGCCCGCAAGCAGCCCCACACCCGTTCGGATCGCGGTCACGGTCATGTGCCTGGTGTGGGGGTCCACGTGGTTCGTGGTGCGTGAAGGGCTGAGTGAGATGCAGCCCTTCGGGAGCGGAGGAATGCGCTTCTTCTTGGCGTGGCTGGTGATGTCGCTCATCGCGCCGGGGATCGCCGCGCGCGAGGGCGGCGAGCGGCCCACTTGGCGGCTGGTGGTGGTCATGGCGACCGGAAACTTCGCCATCAGCTATGGCATCGTCTACTGGGCCGAGCAGACCCTCCCCTCGGGGCTGACAGCGGTGCTCTGGGCGGTGTTTCCGCTGATGACGGCGGGAGTGTCCCAGCTCCAAGGGACCGAAGCGCGCCTCCACGGCGCCCAGTGGTGGGGCCTGGTCGTGGGCTTTGTGGGGGTGGTGCTGCTCTTCCTCACGGACGTCCGGTCCGTTGGAGGCGACGCCGTCCAGCGGGGCCTCGTGCTCCTCTTGAGTCCGCTGATCTCGGCCCTGTGCACCGCGTACATCAAGCGCCACGGGGCGCACGTGAGCGCGGCGCTGCTGAACCGCTCCGCGCTCCTGCTCGGGAGCTTGATGCTGCTCGCGGCCGCCCTGCTCGTGGAAGGCGGTGTCTCACCGCCCTCCACGGCTGCGGGGGCCATGGGCATCGTCTACCTCGCGGTCTTCGGCACGGTGCTCACGTTCACCCTCTACTTCTGGGTGCTGCGTCAGGCGAGCACCGTGGCCCTCTCGTTGATCGCATACGTCACCCCGGCGATCGCGCTGGTGGTCGGCGCCAGTCTCGGCGAGGAGAACGTGACGGTCTGGACCCTCGGCGGGCTCGCCTTCGTGCTGATGGGCTGCGCCCTGGTCCTCCGCAAACCCGCGTCCGCGGGTGCTCCGGCCTGAGGCGCCCTACGACCGGACGTTCGCCTAGACTGGCGGTGTGGCAAATCCAACCTCCACGCTGCCTCTCGCTGCCTGCCCTTGCTGCGGGCGAGTCTCGAAGCTGCCGGCGGCGGCGAAGGGCGCGACCTTCACCTGCGGCCGGTGCGGGGAGGCCCTCCCGCAGGCGAGCGGAGGGCGGCGCGGCCGTACCGTCTCCGCGCGCGTGGCCCTGCTGAGCGCCACGGCCCTCGCGCTGTTCCCCGCCGCAGTGCTGCTCCCCGTCTTCGAGATCGAGCAGTTCGGCCGGGTGGTGGAGGCGAGCCTGTGGTCTGGCAGCCTCGGGCTCCTCGGGCGGGGTGAGATCCTGGTCGGCTTGGTCGTCCTCGTTTGTTCCCTGTGCCTGCCCGTCCTGAAGCTCTCTTCGTTGCTCCTCGTGACGGCGGGCCGTCGCTGGCTCGCGGCCCATCATCGCCGGTTCGGCTGGCGGCTGGTGGAGTGGACCGGCCGCTGGGGCATGCTCGACGTGCTGCTTGTCGCCGTGCTGGTGGCTTGGATGAAGATGGGGGAGCTGGTCGAGTTCACCGTGGGCCCCGGCCTCTGGGTGTTCGCAGCGGTGGTCCTCCTCAGCCTCACGGCCTCCGCGCAGTACGACCCCCACGCCCTGTGGGAGGACCCCGATTCCGCATGATGACCCCTGACGATCGCGCCATCGAAGCCGCCCTCCCCGACGCTCTGATCTCCGAGCCCGCGCGCCCTGCGACTGGCGGGCGCTGGTGGGTCTTGGGCGCGCTGGTGGGTGCAGCGATCTCGCTCTACCTGCTGCTCCAGAGCGCCGGCCCGTCCGTCACGCTGGTCGCACCCCACGGGCACGGGATCGGGCCCGGTGATCCCATCCGCTTCCAAGGCCTCGACGTGGGGGAGGTCGTGGACGTGCGCCTCGCGAAGGGGACCGGCGTCGAGCTCGACCTGCGCTTTCGCCCGGAGG
Organism: Planctomycetota bacterium; assembly: GCA_965655435.1. Classification (GTDB taxonomy): domain Bacteria; phylum Planctomycetota; class UBA1135; order UBA1135; genus Saltatorellus. The sequence continues at coordinate 14,393 of CBFHHK010000064.1, forward strand.
CGCAGGGGCTCGCGCGGGCGGGGACTCGGCTCTGGATCGTCCGCCCCCTGCTCTCGCTCGACGCCGTCACCGGCCTCGATACGCTTCTCGGGTCGCGGTACATCAGTCTCGACCCGGGGCCCGAGGGCGCAGAGCGCCGCGACCGCTTCACCGCGCTCGCCGCGCCACCGGTGGATGCGTTGAACGGCGGGCTGCCAGGCCTCGACTTCGTGCTCGAGTCACCTCGGCGAAACGGAATTCAGCCTGGAGCCGCGCTGACCTTCCGCGGGGTCTCCATCGGCGCGGTGACCGCCGTTCAGCTCTCCAGCGACGCCACCGCTGTGGAGATTCACGTGACGGTGCGGAGCGGCTTTGCTCGCTTGATCCGCGAGCGGAGCCTGTTCTGGGAGATGGGGGGCGTTGAGGTGGACCTCACCCTCACGCGCGGAGTGGAGCTCGGGCTCGACTCCCTGCGCTCCGCGCTGGTGGGAGCGATCGCGGTCGCCACGCCCCCTGGAGGTGGCGAGCCCGCGCCGGGTGGGTCGCGCTTCAAGCTGCATGAGGACTCGGAGCAGGAGTGGCTGGAGTGGACCACGCCCTTGCCCATCGGTGACGATCTCTTGCCGGGGAGCGCCCGCGCGGGGGAGTCTTATGGCGGGGTGCTGAAGTGGAAGGAGGGTCGGATTCTCCGGTCGACCGAGGCCCGTGACGGTTGGTGCTGCGCGACCCAGGCGGGGCTCGTTGGGCCCCGGGACCTGATGACGATCCCCGAGGGGTCGACCCCCGAGAGCGCCATCCTTGAGGTGGCTGGTCAGCGCTTCGGGCTCGCCGAACTCGAGGGGCAGGGACTGGTCTCCGACCTCGCGCCTGGCCTGCGCTGCATCGCGCCCGCGGCTTTTGGAGACAACTGGGGTCTCCTCGCGGCGAAGGCGGCCTCGTCCTCGCGCGAGCTCACCGGGCCGGAGGACGTCCTGGTCTTCGGCGCGCCGGGTTCCTCACCGTTGGCCATCGACGCGTCGCGGATCACGGCGGGGGCCGGCGGGGCCATGGTCGTGGCCGGTGGGCCCCCCGTGCCGCAGGGGTGGCATGGCGGCCAGGTGCTCTCCAGAGCAGACGGGGCACTCCTCGGTCTGTTGTTGGCCGCCGAAGGCAAGGTCGCGCCGCAGATCGCGCACGTGCCCGTCCCCGCATCAGGGCGCTGAATGGGGGGCGGACCTTGCCTCTGGCGCTCCCTGAGCACGGCTGGCGGGGGCCTGGGGCTATCGGCGGATGTTTTTGAGGCAGGCCGGTCCAGCCCGCTCGTGAAACCCCCGAAGTCATTCACGGAAGGAAGCTCGGAGTCTCGGCGCGTAGCGTCAGCGGCTCCGCGGCTGCCCCTGGACGAGGTCGACCATGGCAGGAGAGAGCCTTGATCGGCTGGAGTCGCGGCCTACAGCAGGGGCCGCTCTCACCGTTGGTGAGCGGGACAGCCCGTGGGCCCCGCGCAGGTGCGTGGGGCCCCTTCATTGGCGCAGCCCTCCGCTGGCCCTCCGCTGGCCCTCCGCTGGCCCTCCGCTGGCCCTCTGTCGGCTCTCCGTCGGCGCCCGGCCCGCCTTGCCCCGAGGTCGGCCGACTCGGTGGCCGGCCGTGGGTTGGACGCTGCCGTGGGTTGGACGCTGCCGCGGGTTGGACGCTGCCATTATTGGGAGACTGCCGCTGCTGGGGCACGGCCGCTGCTCGTGCCTCGCCTCGGCTCGGGGGGGGCCCTCGAGGGGCGAGCGCATCCGCGCCCTCAGCGGCTCATCGTGAGGTTGCGCCTGGCGTGTCTGGCGTCTGCGGTGCATCAAGGGCCGGCCGAGCCTCGGGACGATAGAGGGCAGACAGCGCGTGGTCGCCGTTCAGGAGGGAGACCCTGATGCGCCCCTCCTCATCGCGATCGAGGCAATGGATGCCGTCCAGGCCCTGCGTCTCCTTGATCAGATTCTGCAGTGCCTCGCGCTGCACCAGCGCGCCTGGTCCAGCGGTCTCCATGGCGTACCGCGCGTTGGACAGCAGCGCGATTCCCTGCGCATCCTCGACCTTTGTTCCCAGGGCGAGGACGTCGTCGGCCTCGAGGCTCTCCGCGTAGGCCATGGCCGGGCCGTTGAGCGACAGGTCATTGGGGTTGGTGAAGAGCAGGATCCGGGAGCCGGCGGCCACCCGATGCTCGTCGGGGAGCGTCATCATGGATCCCGCCCGGCCAACGGTGGCCTCCGCGGCTTCACCCGCTGCGGCGCCGATGGCACCCGCGAGACCCCCAGGGTAGACAGGGGCGCCGTTCGAGGGACGGCCCGTGTCACGGGCCGTCATCAGGCCGGCGACGATCGCGGCCACCACCGCGATGGTGGCGAAGCCCCGCAGGGCGCCGCGGCGGCGGAGGCGTCGAGCGTCGCGGGCTTCGGACCGTGCGGCGGCCCTGGCCTGCGCTTCCTCGCGGCGTTGGTCGCGGGCAGACTCGCGCTTCGACGCGAGGCTCGCGCGCTTCCCCGAGAGCGTCTGGCGGGCGCCTTCGAGCCCCTTCGCGGCTGCAGCGAACCCGCCGATTTCCGCCGTCAGGCCAAAGGCCTTGAAGCGGCGAACGTCGGGGCCAGCGGCGCTCGCAGCAGGCGAATCAGCGGCAGATCCTGCCGTGGCGGATCCCGCATCAGGGGACGGTGCGTCGCCCGAGACCGAGGGCAGCGCGGCGAGGGGAACCTTGTAGGGATCGGCCGCCGAGAGCAGGGCCTCCACATCAAGCAGCATCTCACGCGCGCTGGCGTAACGCTTGTCCACGTCAGCCATCGAGCGACGAACGATCCATCGCAGGCCCTCGGGGGCATCCTTGCTGATCGAAGAGAGGGAGCCGTGGGCGGGGAAGCTGTTCTCCACCATGGAGTACAGGACCGCGCCGGCGCTGTAGAGGTCGAACTTGACGCCGTCGACGTCCTGGACCCGCTTGCCGGCGAGGGCGAGGCGCACCAGCTCGGGGTCTCGGAAGAACTCCGTGCCGTGGGTGGTGAGCGTCAGCGCTGACTCGAGGGGGGTGACGAGTCCGAAGTCGACGACTCGGAGTCGGCCCTCGGCCACGAGCAGGTTCGAGGGCTTCACGTCCTTGTGCCAGAGCCCGCCCTCGTGAAAGCGCGTCAGGTGGTGGCAGAGGTCACGGGCATAGCCGAGGACGAGGGTGAGCTCGCCCTGGCCGAGCCCCGCGTCGGTGGAGCGTTGATGAAGCCGCTTGGTCTCGACGTCAAGGTCATGGCCGGGGACGAACGGCATGACGTAATGGAAGGCTTCGTCGGTCGTCTGGTGCTCGACCACGAGCCCGAGGCCTCGGGCGGCCTCGAGGGCGCGGCTCTCGCGGACGATCTGGGGGACGGTGGAACCAAAGCGGCGGTCGAAGGCCTTGATCACGACCTGCCCCGGGACCTCGACGCCGCGCGCCGTCAGCTCGCTGACCTTGGCCCGGGTCGGGTGGGCGAGGAAGAGCCGCGCCCCCGAGCCACCGGCGCGCAGCTCGCGTTCGATCTTGTAGCCGTCGAAGTGCGCGGCGTCCGTCGAGGCGCCCTTGCTCCGGACGGCTGGGACGGCGGGCGCCGTCCGCGGCTCGTCTGCGAAGAGCGTGGGAGCGGAGACCTCGACGCTCTCGGTCAGCGCCCCGAGCCCGACGAGCCGGAGGGGGTGCCCGATGGTCACGCGGTACAGGCTGATGGTGAAGCCGTAGAACGCGTCCTCGAAGGCGCGGAAGTAATGCCCGACGGCGCGGAAGCGGAGGAGCGCGACGTTGGCCACCATGAGAGGCAGCGTGAACGCCGCAGTCACGAGGTGGCCGACGGCCTGGGCCGAGTCGGAGATGACGCCACCAATGAAGCGGAAGACGCTGCTGATGATCCACCCGACTCCGGCGAACAGTCCCGATAACGCCCAGGTCAATCCTCGGACCACGTGGATCGCCAGCCAGACCCCTGCCACGGGGAGGAGCAAGGCGACCCCGATGGCGAGGGCGAAGAGGATGATGGCGGAGAAGGACATGGCGGAGCGTGGTGGTGGAGTCTTGGGTTCGCCTCAGCGATGCTCCCCGCGGGCGTCATGGGTGGTGCGACGGGCCATGATGCGGGCGTAGATCTCGGCGATGGACTCGTCGAAGGACGCGTCCTCCGTCTTGTTGGGAGAGCGGTCAATGCCATTTCGCTCGAGCTCCGCGATCTCCTCCTCGGTGAAGGAGAAGGTGGCGAAGACCTCGCTGAGGAGCTCCTGGAGGCGGCTTCGAGAGCGCGCGAGGCGCCGGCTCACGGTGGGCTCGCTGGTCCCCAGGGCGGCGGCTACATCCTTGCCGCTGCGGCCCTCCAGGGTCCGCATCCTGAAGGTCTCGAAGTCCATGAGGTCGCAGTCCCGCTCGAGGCGGCGGAGGCTGGCCTCGACCTTGGCGTCGAACACCTCCAGCTCGTACGCCGCGTCGGGCTGGAGGTCCCCGGAGTCTGGCTCTCGCATCCCCTCGGCGTCCAGGGGGAGCGGTCGGACGCCAGACCCCCGCTTCAGGGCCCCACGGCGGTCCATCTCGTCGCTGAGGGTGTACTTGGCGATGGCCAGCAGCCAGGTGGAGAACCGGGCGCCGCGGGTGGGGTCATGCTGGTCAATCGCCCGGGACAGGGCGACCATCGTGTCCTGTGAGAGGTCCTGGACCGTCTCGAACCCGATCCGCCCGCGTCCCCATCGGGCGAGCTGCGCGCGCAGCACCGGGCCGAAGATCTCCCAGAGCTCGAACCAAGCGTCTCCGTCCCGTGACCGGAGCCGGCCGATGAATCCTGTGGTGAGGTCGTGCAAGTGGGTGGGGGGCAGCGTCGTGGGAGGGGATAGCGGCCGGCAGGAGGCCCCGGGCGCCTTCACTACGCCCTGCGGCCCATTCCATTCCATCCGACGGCTCCCGAACAGGAAAACGGGTCGGACCCAGGGAATCGTGAAAGGCTGGCCACGGATTGGCCAAGAAGGAGGTGCAGGCGCCGCTTCCGTGCCCCCTGCCCCTCCTGCGCCAGGCGGCGCAATGACCCTCAACCGGACCTGTCTCATGCGATTCCTGTTCAAGACCCTCTTCCGCACCGCTGTGATCGGTACCGCGCTCGCTGCGGCCGTCGTCGGCGGGACCGCCATGCTCGTCGGCCCCGAGCGCGTCGGCGCCATGGCCGATCAGGTGCAAGGCCAGCTCCAGCTGCACTTCGACCACAACATCGATGACCCCGTGGCCATGCGTCGTCAGATTGCTGAGGTGGCCAAGGAGTATCCCGAGCGAATCCGCGCCGTGCGCGGCGACCTCCACACGCTCCAGGAGGAGGTTGCGCGGCTCGAGCGAGAGCGTGCGGTGTCCCAACGGGTCGTGGCGTTGGTGGATCGGGACCTCGCGCTGCTGGTGCCGGCGCTCCACGAGGCTGCTTCGTCCGGCGGCCCCAAGGCGCAACTCGCCGCGGTTCAATTCGGCGAGGAGGTCATCAGCCTCCGCCGCGCCAACGCGAAGATGCGCGAGATCGAGCGGACCCGCAGCGCCCATGAGGCTCGGTCTGCCGACGCGGCCCACAACCTCAAGTACCTGCGGACCCAGGAGGAGCGGTTCGTCGAGCTCCTGGACGAGCTCGAAGGCGAGCACGCCCAGTTCCAGGCGCAGCTGGTCCAGCTCAACAACGAGGTCGAGTCCATCGCCCGAAACGAGCGACTGATCGACATGCTGGGGCAACGCCAGCAGACGCTGGATGAAGCCGGGCGCTACGACGCCGTGAGCTTCGAGCACATCACCGGCACCCTCGAGCGCAAGCGCGCCGAGCAGGAGGCCGAGCTTGACCAGCTGGCGGCGGGCGCGAGGGCCCAGGACTATCTCGAGATCGCTGCCTCGCAGATTCGCAGTGAGGTCAGTCAGCAATCCGCGGCCGACATCTCTACGCAGAGCCTTGCCGGTGAGCAGGTGGGCTACGAGTTGGCGCCGGCGGGGTTGGTCCAGCGCTGAGGGTGATCCAGCAGGAGCACGCCCGGTCGCGACCGAGCGTTACCACCAGTTACGAAGTGAGCCCGGCCGTCAAGACGGCCGGGCTCTTTGTTGGTTTCGGGAACACGCACGCGGGTACGCACCCGTCGGGCATACGCCTAGCGGCGCGCTC
>CBFHHK010000065.1:0-20448 GCA_965655435.1 Planctomycetota bacterium
GGCAGGATGGGGGGGCGCTCGTCCCCCTCCTCGGGCTGGTCCACGCCGATGGTCACCCTGAACTGGCCGGATGCGGGGTCGATGGTCGGGCTCACGAACTGGATCTGCCCGGTGTAGGTGAGGCCGGGCAGGGCCTCGGGCGCGATCTCGATGTCCAACGCCGCCTCATCGCCGCCGCTGGTGGCCCGCCGGGCGCGCTGCTCGGCGCGCCGGAAGAACACCAGCTCGCGCTGGGAGCGTGAGACCACCGCGCGGACGTTCTCGGGGTCGGTGAGCGTGAAGGCCGCGGAGGCGGTGGACGCGAGGTCGCCGACGCGCACGGTGCGGCTGGCGATGACCCCCTCGAAGGGGGCCTCGACCGAGGCGAAGGAGCGGTTGAGCTCGGCCTTGCTCACCTGCAGCGCTGCGCGCTCGATGGTGATCTCCTGGCTCGTGAGCGCGGCCTCGGCCTTCGACTCGGCGATCTTCGCCGCGTCGCGGTCAGCGCGGTTGGTCGCCACGGTCAGGCGGAGCTGGTCGAGCTCGTTGCGCGAGATGATGCCTGCGCCGGCGCCTTCCTTGCGCTCGAGCTCGCGGCTCGACTGATCGAACCGGAGCTGGGCGCTCTCGAGCCGGGCCTTGGCCTCGTCCACGGAGAGCTCGAGGTTGCGCTTGCCGTCCTCGGCCTCGCGCAGCGCGATGCGGGACTCGGCGAGGGCGGCCTCGAGCTCACGGGCGTCAAGCTCCATCAGCAGCCCGCCTGCGGCCACCGAGTCGCCCTCCTCAACGGCCACGGCGGTCACCACGCCCGAGATCCGCGGGAAGAGCTGGATCTCTTGTTCGGACTCCGCGTTGACGGTCGTCGAGAGCGCCCGGACCATCTCGCGCTGGACCAGCGGCGCGGTGAGCACCTTGGGTGCGGCGGAGCGCTCCAGCCCCACGAAGGCCGCTGCGTCCTGGCCCGGGGCGGCCCCGCTCCCGGCCTCGACGCTGCAGGCGCAGAGGACGAGGGTGAACGCGGCGAGGGCGGTGCGGAGCGGCCGCCCCGTGGTACGCCGCGTGGTACGCCGCGGGGTACGCCGCGGGGAACGCCGCGGGGCACGCCGCGTGCTGACGCCGTGTTCGGGGAGCCTGGGGGGCAGGGGCGGGGTGCGATCGATCATGGAGCGTGAGCGCCGAGGGCGCCGGTTGCCCGGGGAGATGATCCACGGGCTACGGGAGTCCGGCCGGAAGTCCGTAGACTGCGGCAGGCAAGGGCGGAGGCTGGGGTCCGGACTCCAGGAGAGCCACGCCGCGCTCGACGCTGCGGCAGGCGACCCCCAGTGTCGGCGCTCGGCTCCTCCAGGCCTCGTTTGCAGGTCGAAAAACGTCTGTAACCAGCCCCTGCGACCCACCTCCGGCGCCCGCCGAGCGAAGAATGAGAACGCCACTGCAAGCCCGCGCCCGATTCCTCTGGACGCTCGCCACCTGGGCGCTGATCGCGCTCGCACAGCCGGGTGTGCTGCGCCCTGACGGCTTCGGCCACCTCGCGTTCTTCGCGGTGGGGCCCTGGGCCCTCGCCGCCCGCCGTCCGGGCAAACGGGCATTCCTTGCTGAGTGGGCTGCGCACTCGCTGGGCCTCGCCGCGGTCTTCGGGTGGATGGTCGCGTTCTTCCCGTTGCTGCTGCTGCCCATGGCCGTCATCCCGGCCCTCTACCCAGCCCTTGGGGGCCTCGCCCTGAGGCGGGCGCCGGCCTGGCCCCTGGCCCTCCTCGCCCCGGCGGCGTGGATGCTGGCCGAGGTGGTGCGTTGGACGCTGCCGGTGCCCCTTTCCTTCGGCTGGTTCCGGCTCGGCTTCCTGATGCACGACACGGAGTGGCTCGTGGGGTCCGCGGCGTGGTTCGGCACGTGGGGCCTGACCTGGGGGATGGCCGCCCTCGGGGGCCTCGCGGGGGACGTCGCGTTGGCGCTGGTTCGTCCGGCCGGCACCCCGTCCGGGCTCGTCAAGGCCTTCGGCTTCGGCCTGACGCCGCTGGCGATCCTGGTCTTCCTCTCGAGTCGGCCCGGTGGCCCGATGGTGATCGGGCCGGACGTGCTGGTGGTTCAGCCCGGCATCGAGCAGGAGATCAAGGCGGCGCGCCGTGACCCGCTCCTTGACCTCTTTGTGCCCCAAGTAACGCGGACGCTCGAGGCGCTGATTGAGACCCGGACCCCGGGCGACACGCGGGGGCCGGATGTGATCATGTGGGGGGAGACCTTCCTCCCCGGGAAGCTCCACGAACCGGACGTTCTCCAGGACTTCCGGGCGGGGGTGCGGCCCACCGAATTGTCCGGCCGCGCCGCGATCAGCGAGATGGACCTCGTCCGGCAGCACCAGCTGGCGGAGGACCTCGTCTCGGCGCTCCTGGGGACCGGGCCGGGCGAGCTGTTGACCGCGCCGGTCTGGCGGCAGCTCTTCCAGCGTGAGCCCGCGGCCGAGTGGGCGGACCGGGTGGCGCGCGGAGAACCCCTGCTGCCGCCGGGGACCTCGTTCCTCTCCGGGGTGGAGGGCTGGGCATCCGTGCCAGGGGGCGGAGACGGGGGGCAGGTCCTGCGGAGCGTGAACGGAGTCAAGCTCTGGGCCCCCGATGGTCGCTCGACGCCCATTGCGAGCAAGGTGCACCTGGTCCCGGGGGGCGAGTCACCGGACGCGCTGCGGGGGGTCCCCTTCGTCCTTGATGCGGTCAGGGAGGTCGCCAAGGCGGTCCCCGACTTCGTCGCGGGCGAGGAGCCGGGGGTCCTCTTGATCCCCGGCGCGGACGGGCGTGTGCACCGGGCGGGGATCGCGGTTTGCTTCGACAACGCGTTCGACGACCCCTTCACGACGCCGCTTCGGCGGGGGCCCGTGGACCTGTTCGTGGTCGTCAGCAACGAGGCCTGGTACAAGGCGAGCCCGGAGATGGACCACATGTTGGCCTTCTCCAGGATCGCGGCGGCGGCCTCGAGGCGCTCGATCGTCCGCGCCACCAACTCCGGGATCTCTGCCCTGATCGGACCGGACGGGAGGGTCCTGGAGGAGGTCCGCGGAAGCGACGGCAGGCGCAAGATGGTCGCTGGCGCCCTGCGGGTGAGGGTCCCTGTGCCGGATCGGCGGGCCGGCGCAGGCGGGGTTGGGGAGGCCACCTTCTTTGCGCGGACGGAGCCCGTTCAGCCCTGGGCGTGGGGGGGAGGAGCGGCGTTGGTGCTCCTGCTCGCCCTGGTTAGTCGGCGGTTCGGGCAGCCTGGGCCGGCGCAGCTGTCCCGCGGCTTCGATCCTGAGGGCTGATTCATGGGCCTTGGGGTAACTGCCCGCCTCTCGGCCCTTATGTGACGTCACCGCGCCAGGGCTCCAGGGCCGAGGCGGGGCTCCTGGTGAGGCGGTTCCGTCGAAGACAGGCGCTCTCCTTCCAGCCACTCCTTGACCCCCTGCCGCGGTGGCCTCTACACTTCCCCCCGTCGCTGCGAGCCCAACACCTTCCCGGGCGCCCGGTCGACAATCTTTCGCACCCCCAGTTCCATCCGGCGTTCGCCGCGGCCCCTGCCGCGACCCGCGAGCACCGGTCCCCCCAGGGTTCCTGGGTTCAGCACCCCCCGGTGCTGTCGCCCAGGGCACATCCGCCCCGGGCGTCCCAGCGACGCCTAGACCACCGAGAACTCACAGAGTTCCCCTCCACGAGCCAACGTCATGAGCCCGATCGGACGGACCTTCGTCGCAATCAACTTCGCCCTCTCCGCTGCCTTCCTCGGCTTCGCGTCCAACAACCTCTCCACGGCGCAGAAGTACCGCGGTCAGTTCGAAGACGTGACCGCTGAGCTCGCGTCGTCCAAGACGTCGATGCAGTCTGAAATCGACCAGATCACCGCTGATCGCGATGCCGCCAACCGGATGCGCAACGACATCCGCAGCGAGAAGGACAACCTTGAGGTCAAGAACTCCGCTCTCGAGCAGGAGCTCGCGTCCTCCACGGACGAGCTCAACGAGCTCAAGGCGGACATGGGGAACATCAGCTCGTCAATCGGCGATCTGTCCTCCAGCCTTGACGACATGAAGAGCCAGGTCGCCCAGGCGAACGAGGCCCGCGCCGAGGCGATCAACGCCCGTCGCGACGCCGAGAACGCCCGCGACGCCGCCGTCGCCTCCAAGGAGAAGGCTGATGATCGCTCCAACGGTCTCTCGGCCGACCTGGCCCAGGCTGAGCGCGACCTCACCTCGACCGGGCGTATGCTCGACGACACCAAGACGACCCTCGCCATGGTCGTCGAGGCCACCAACTACGACCTCACGCGCGGCGTGGGCGCTCCGCAAATCGACGGTGCCGTCCTCCAGTACCGCGCCGACCAGAAGCTGGTCCACATCAACCGTGGCACCAACAACAAGGTCAAGCGCGGCTACATCTTCGACATCTACAGCGGCGACACCTACAAGGGGCAGGCCCGTGTCGAGGTCGTCAACCCGGACACCTGCACCGCGGTCCTCGTGGCCACGACCGGCTCCGCGATCGCGCAGGGAGACCTCGTCTCCACGCAGATCTGAGTCCCGCCTTCTTCTTTCGTACTCAACAGGGAGAACCACATGGCACGTTCCAAGAGCCGTTCAGGATCCAGTCGTCGTAGCGCAGCCTCCGAGGTCGCTGAGGTCGAGATTGTCTCCGAGGAGTCCGGCATGGGCTTCGAGGTGGCGCTCGCCGTCATCACCACGGTCATCCTCCTCGCAGCGGTCGTCATGATCGACTACGACCGAGGGGCCAACTACGGCGAAGGCATGCTCTTCAGTGGTAAGTACGCGGAGAACGCCGCGTCCGCCACCGAGTGACTGTCCGCGGATCGCCCCCCAGGGTGACCGCTCCAGACCGATTGCGAGCCCGTGGCGCCCATGCGCCGCGGGCTCGCTTCTTCAAATGTGACCTCGCGCTGCGTTGTTCTTGTTGAACCCGCACCCTCGGTCCTTCAAACTGCAGCCGGAGTCGCGCCCGCGGTTGAGGGGCCGCAGCGATTCCCGAACGCCGCACCGTTCGTCACCGCACAGATTTCATGAGGCCGAATCGCATGAACCAGCTGTCTTCACGACGCTGTGTCAGAACGGGTTCTCCGGAGCCCGCCCGCCACTTCATTGTCTTCCACGCTGACGGGTCCTCGTACCCGGGAGCGAAGCGTTGAGCCTCTTCAAGCCGATGGAGTGGGCCTTTGGGCACCTCTCGACGGACATGGGGATCGACCTCGGGACGGCGAACACCTTGGTGTGTACCCGCGGGCGGGGCATCATCCTGAACGAGCCGAGCGTGGTCGCCGTGAAGAAGGGCACCAACGAGGTCCTGCTCGACGGCATGGCCGTGGGTAACACGGCCAAGGAGATGCTCGGGCGTACCCCGGGCGGCATCCAAGCCATCCGCCCGCTTCGTCACGGAGTCATCGCCGACTTCGACGTGACGGAGAAGATGCTCAAGTACTTCATCACGAAGGTCCACGAGGGCCGGCACTGGGTGAAGCCTCAGGTCGTCATCGCGGTCCCCGTCGGCATCACGGCGGTTGAGCGACGCGCGGTCATCCACTCGGCGGAGCGTGCTGGTGCCCGGCGGGTCTTCCTGATCGACGAGCCGATGGCGGCGGGTATCGGCTGTGACATGCCGGTGACCGAGGCGCGCGGCTCGCTCATCGTCGACATCGGCGGCGGTACGACGGAGATCGCGGTGCTCTCCCTCGCCGGAGCGGTGGTCTCGACCTCCCTGCGAATCGCAGGCGACGAGATGGACGAGGCGATCCTCTCCCACCTCCGACGTCATCACAACCTGCTCATCGGAGAGCAGTCCGCAGAGCGCATCAAGCTCACCATCGGGTCCGCGTGGCCGATGGAGCAGGAGCTCTCCATGGAGGTCAAGGGGCGCGACTCGGTGCAGGGTCTCCCGCGCAGGGCCACCGTCACCTCGATCGAGATCAGGGAGGCGCTCAGCCACCCCGTGCGTCTCATCTGCGAGGCCATCCGCGGCATCCTCGAGGAGGCGCCCCCCGAGATCAGCGCGGACCTCGTCGACACCGGCATCACGCTCGTTGGCGGCGGTGCGCTTCTCTACGGCATGTCGCAGGCGATCTCCGACCACCTGGGCGTCCCCGCTCGCGTGGCGGAGGATCCCCTCACCGCCGTGGCGCGCGGCACCGGGATCTTCCTCGACAAGCTCGACGTCTTCAGTCGCGTGCTGTCGACCGAAGACGACGACTGATCCACTCTGCGCGGCGGTACGCCTCGGCCCTCCCTGGGGCCGGGCGGCTCGCGCGCGCGCCAGGCGACGCTTCCTCGCGACGTCACTGATCGAGCAGGTCTGGGGGGACCGAAGCACATGGCGACGATGCGGACACGAAGGCTTGGTTGGACCATCGCTGCGGGCGCAGCGTTGCTCTCCCTGCGCCCCGTCGGACCCTTCGAGCGTGTGGCGGACCTCGCCCTGGTCCCCGCCCGCGTGCTCGGCTTCCTCGGCGCGCCCTCGCTCCTGTGGACGGGAGGAGAGCGCGGGGAGGCCGGCGGCGCCTCCGAGACCCTCGCCGCCGAGACCCTCGCTGCCGAGCGTGAGCTCTCCGCGCAGCTCGAGCTGGCGATCCTCCGCTCTGCCGAGCCGACGGAGGTCCCGTGGCCGATCCGCGGGGTGGTCCCGATCCCCGGCGAGGTGGACGTCTCGGAGAAGGTCAACCGGGACCGTATTTCCCTGCGCGTGGCGGACCCTGGGCCCATCGAGCGTGGGCAGGCGGTGGTGGCCGGAGACGTCTTCGTGGGGACCGTCGAGAAGGTCCCCGTGCGGGAGCCCTATCGCGACCGCCCTGGGCTGCTGGAGAAGTTCCTGCGCCGCATCGGGCTCTCGTCGCCCCCGGTCCCGCCGCCCCGAGACCTGGTCATCGTGCGGATGATCACGGACCCGGCCGCCCGGGTTGGAGCTCGTATCGAGGAGGCGGACGGCCGGTCGGAGTGCCGCATGGTGGTCGGCGGCCTCGAGCGGCTCGAGGACCGCGTCTGGCTCGCGGTGCACAACCCGGAGAGCCAGAACCGCTTCACCGGCCGGGTGGTGGTCCACGAGGCTGCGGCGGCGGTCGACTCCGCGGATTCCGTGGCCAGCGGCTTCCTGCTTGGCGACCTGCGGAGGACGACGATTGCCGCCACCGAGCGCACCCCCAGTCGTCAGGTCATCGGCGTGGACCCGCTGCTGGACTTCGAGGCGGGGCTGAACCAGGTGTTGGTCCTGACCCCCGGCCTGGGACCAGGTGCCGTGGACCCGCGGCGTGCGGACATCGTGGGGGTGCTGGAGTCCACCGGCTGGCGGCACGTGGACATGGCCTCCCTCGGTGACCTCTGCCCGTGGCGATCCACCGGGCGGCTCGACGTCGGGCGCAACGTGGGTGTACGGGCGGGTGCAGCCGTGGTGGATGGCGTGCGGCTTGTGGGCCGTGTCGCCCGGAGCGATCAGATCGGCGCCACGGTGGCGCTGCTGGACGATCCGGGGTTCCGGGTCACCGCGCTCGCGCAGCCGGCGGACGCACCCGAGGCCACGCCGCTGGTCCTCGGGGAGCTCGTGTCGGCTGGCTGTGATGGGAGCGGGCGGCCCACGGTCCGCTGGAGCCCTGCTTCGGGGAGCCGCCATGATGAGTGGATCGAGCGGTACTCGGAGGGCAGCGGCGAGGTCGAGGTCCTGCTCTGGACCGGGTCCGGCATGCGGCGCGTCCCGCGCGGCTTGTTGCTCGGGCGCACGTCCCTGCGGGCGCCCGGGGAACCTGGGGAGCTCGGGGGAGAGCTGGTGATGGTGCTGGAGGGCTCGGGCGACCCCGGCGCCAGGCTCCAGGTCCGGACCGGTAGCTCGCGGCTCGCGCGGCCGGCGAAGGGCAGCATGGTCCATGCGGCCGAGGGGGAGCGTTGAAGCGGTTCACCTCCCTGGGCGTCTTCTTCCTCTGGGTCTCGATCGCCGGGGCTCTGCAGCTCCTGGTGACGAGCGGAGCGAGCGGGCCTGGCGTCGATGGTCCCGCTCTCGGGCGGGCCTGTGTTCCCGACCTCATGACGCTGGTCCTCGTGGCCGCCGTGGGGCGCCTCGACAGACGTGACGTCGTGATCCTCGCCCTCGTCACGGCGGCGGCCCGGGCCGCCTGCACGGCCGCGCCGCCCTTCGCGGTCCTGTGCGGCTGTCTGGTCGCTGCGCTGACCGCCGACACGCTCCGGCGCTTCGCGGACCTGGACCGGGCCTGGCTCCGATCGTGCGCAGCGGGGGCCGGCGCCCTCGCCATCGGGACCTGGCTCCTCGTCGTGGACCTCGTCCGGGGTAGCCAGGCCCGGGTCACCGGCGGCCTGAGCTTCGGGCAGGCGAGCGACCGGGACTTCGGGCTCGTGATGCTGACCGCGGCGGTCACCGCCTTGGTGGCGCCGCTGGTCTGGCCCGCCCTCCACCGACTCCCTGGCCTCCGCCGGCTTGAGAGGAAGGCCTTCTGATGCTGCGCCGCTTTCTTCCCCTCCTCGCGCTGCTGATCCTGTCGCTCGCGACCCTCCTCGCTCGTCTCTGGGACATCCAGGTGGTCCAGCACGACGTCTGGGCTACCGAGGCCGCCAACATCGTGCGCTCCTACGGGATCGAGCCTTACCGCCGTGGCGCGATCCTCGACCGCAACGGCGAGGTCATCGTCCAGGACGAGAAGCGTTACGTGCTGGAGTTCATCTGGCGCGACTTCCGCCGCAGCCATCCCCTGGGTCAACTCGCCATGTTGCGCTCCCTGACGTTGGCGCGGCCGGTCGGGCTGGACGAGGCGCGTCGCAGCCCGGTCCGGGCGGCGCGGGGCTACACGCTGCTCTCACCAGACGACCTGCGGCGCTTCGCGGGTGGCGGGGAGCTGGACGCGGGCCTCGACTACGTCCCCGCTCTCGCGGCGGAGACCGAAGAGGGCCGCAAGGCGGAGGCGACGCGGGCGCGTCGGCGCTCTCGCGCGGGCGACATGCGGTTCTACATCCAGCGGCTCCTCGAACTCTCGCCGCGCGAGGCCAAGGAGCTGGGAGAGCTGGTGGAGGAGGAGGACTGCGGGGATCTCTCGTACGTGCAGCTCGCGGGGCTCGTCAAGGATGAGTCCACGGACGACATCCTCCGGCGGCTTGAGCGCGACGTCCGTACGCGGGACGAGCAGCTGACCCGCCTCGCAGGGCTGATCCAGTGGGAGGCTCCGGGCGGGGCGGCGGCCCCGGGTGATCTCCGCGGCGCGGACCCGGACCGGTCGCCGCTCGATGACGGTGAGCGCCTCGTTCAACTCATCGAGGCGCGTCGCCGCGCCGTCGATGACGAGACGG
Source organism: Planctomycetota bacterium (assembly GCA_965655435.1). Lineage (GTDB taxonomy): Bacteria > Planctomycetota > UBA1135 > UBA1135 > Saltatorellus. The sequence continues at coordinate 9,278 of CBFHHK010000065.1, forward strand.
CGGACGCGCTCTTCCAGATCGCGCTCGGCTTCTCGCCCGCCCGCTTGGACGAGCGGAACCTGGCGGCGCTCGACCTCGCCTGGCTTTGCTCCGCCCTCGACTGGGACAGGACGCGGTTGGACGAGTGGGGGCGATCGCGGGGGACCGCGTTCGTGAATTCGACGCGCGCCGGGTTTGTGATCGCGAGGTCGAAGCCGCTCCGCGGCGGGGTGCGCGAGGCGGTCGGGCTGGAGGCCGGGGACCGCTTCATCTCCGCGCTGGCCCACTCCTTCCGCAGCGAACCGGACGCCTGGGAGGGGCGTCATCCCATGCCCGAGGACTGGCGTGCGGTGAACCGCTTCGTGGTCCTGGACGAGCTCGCAGATCGGCTTGACGGAGAGCCCGTGGACGGGGCCGAGGCCCAGCGCGACCTCTTCAGCTTCCAGCGGGAGTCCACGCGGAACAACCGGGTTCGGAATGAGCCGCTCCTGCTGGAGTTGCTCGGCGACGTGCTCGCCACGGCGCCCTCGGGCAAGGGCGCTTCGGAGCTGGCGAAGGAGCTGGTGAAGCTCGCGGGGAATTCGGGGGGGGAGTGGCAGTCGCGGGACGCCCAGCTCGTCGAGCACGTCCTCGCCACGTTGCATGAGAGGCTCCAGGCTCGCATCGGTGAGGTGTTCGCTCGCTCCGCGGGCGGCGCCCTCACGCCAGGCTCCGTGAAGATCGGAGCGCCGTGGATCGAGCGAGCCCTCGAGACCCGGCGCTACGTGGTCCGGGACCGCGGGGCGCGGCCGAAGCGGGTCGGGGAGGACCCGAGCATCGACCTCGTCCTCCTGGTGACTCGCTATCGGGACGAGTTCGCCGGGTTCCGCGCTCGCGCCCAGACCCAGCGGATCGCGGTGGAGACGTCACCTGGCAGCGCGCAGCCCCTGGCGTCGAAGCTCATCGGGCGCGTGCGGAGCCCCTTCCTCGTGGACGTGCTCCAGCAGCGGGCGAAGGCGGAGCGGCTGATCGACCTCCAGCGCAAGCGGCGGCTCCCCGAGGAGGACGCCAGCGAGATCCTGGCCCTGGTGGACGCGACGCGTCGGCCGGGAGAGTCCGTGGGGGGCAGCGGGCTCGAGGCCTGGTTGGACCGGGAGCTCTCCGGCAAGTCGGGGTATCACGAGATCCAGGGACTACAGGACCGGGTCGAGGGAAACCGGACGCCCATCTACCGTGGCGCCCAGGATGGCCTCGACGTCACGCTGACCCTCGACGTCGACCTGCAGCGGACGGCCGAGGCCGTGCTCCTCGACCCCACCCCGTTCCCCGAAGAGGACGGGAGGGTCGACGTTCACTGGAAGGCCTCGCCGGTCGGAGCCATCGTGCTCGCGACGGTGGACGGCGAGATCCTGGCGGCGGCGTCGGTCCCTGTGGAGGCGGTGGAGCCTCCGGAGCCCGGCTCGGCGGCTGCCGCCTGGCTCGAACTCACCGACGGCGAGAGCCTCAAGAGCGCCGACCGGACGCTGTCTCGGCCAAAGGCTCAGCCGCCCGGCTCCATCGTCAAGCCGCTGCTGGCGGCTTACGCGCTCGAGCACCTTGGTCTCGATCCGGGGGTCCCCCTCGCACCCTGCCTCCCCCGGAACGACGGCGTGCGACCAGGGTCCCTCCCGAAGAAGACACCGGTCGCTGGTTTCGGGAAGGTGGACTGCGGTAACCCCAACGGGCACGGCGAGCTCGCCTTTCAGAGCGCGCTGAAGGTGTCCTGCAACGTCTACTTCGCCGCGCTCGGGGAGTGGGTCTTCAATCCGGCGACCATGCGGGACGCTTACCGGGTGTTCGGGTTCGGCGAGCCGACAGGCGTGCGCTACGACGACGACGGGTCACGGAGCGGGCTCGTGGACAGCTACCGGATGAACCCGAAGGGGCCTCTCGGCGCGGGCGTCCCCTTGGAGCAGATCTCCGCTGTGGTTCGGCAGCGTCTGGGGAACGGCCTCTCCCACGTCGACGTGAACGTCGTTCAAGTGGTGCGGGCCTACGCGGCGCTCGCAACCGGAGCGATCCCGCAGATGCGCCTCGTGAAGAGCGTCGGTGACAGGAGCAACCCAGCCGTCTGCGAGGACCTTGGCATCAGCGAGGTTCATCTGGCGACGGTGCACCGCGCGCTGCAGGAAGTGGTGACCAACAACTCACTTCGGTTGGCCCGGTTGACCCGCGACGAGCTGGGCTTCTCCCTGGCCGCGAAGACGGGGAGCGCGGACTACCGTCCGGGTAAGGTCCCGCCCAGGGATGGGCGTGATGCGGAGCTCAGCCAGTTTGTCAAGGGCACGCGCAAGCACACGTGGGTCGCTGGCTGGTTTCCGGCGGAGGCGCCTCGTTTCGTCATCACCGTCTATGTGCATGACACGAGCGCGACGGCGAGCCACTCCGCCGCTCATGTCGCGAAGAAGTTCCTCGTCTCTGAGGCGGTCCAGAACCTCATGGATGAGGCCTTCCCTCCCGCTGGTGGCGAAGCGGTCGAGGCCAGCTCAACCCCGGGGGAGGGGCGATGATCGACGCGATTCGGAGCACCCTCGGGCGCATCGTCTCCACCGGCCACGTGCGCTGGTCCGAGTTCGCCTGGCCGGTCCTGCTGATCGCGGCCGGCTTGCTGGGCGCCGGGATGACCTTTGTCTCTGTGATGGCGGACTCGGCGAGCAACCCCGAGCTCGGCGGCGTGGACTACGAGGGCCACCGCCAGAAGCTCCTCGTGGCCCTCCCGGTGTTCTTCACGGGGCTGTTCCTGCGGCCGAGCTGGCTCAAGCGGAACGCCGCCCTGATCTACTCGGCCTGCGTGGTCCTGTTGGTGCTCGTGCCCATCATCGGGGACGAGCGCAACAACGCCAGGCGCTGGATCCAGCTGCCCAAGTTTGACCTGCAACCGAGCGAGCTGGCGAAGATCGGGGTCATCCTGATGCTCGCGCGCGTGCTCCACGAGAACCCGCTGAAGACCGCGCGCGACTGGCTCAAGCCGATGCTCGTCACCGCCGTGCCCATGCTGCTCGTCGCCGCGCAGCCGGACCTGGGGACCGCGCTGACCCTGGTGCCGGTGCTGGGGGGGCTCCTCTATCTCGCGGGCGGGAGCGGGCGGGCGCTCGGAGCGCTCGGCCTGGCCGCGATCGCCGCGGGCTTCGGGGTCTGGCAGAGCGGGCACGTGCAGTCCTATCAGCTCGAGCGGATCGAGACCTGGGTCGAGTCCTTCGACGATCGAGAGCTGATCGCGTCGCGCAACGGGCTCGGCTTCCACACCTATCACGCGCGCACGTTCACGGGGAACGGGGGCCTCTACGGGCGCGGGCTTGGCGAGGGGGTCGCGAACGAGACCGGGCTCCTGCCTGAGCGTGACTCCGACTCGATCATCGCGGTGATCGGGGAGGAGTGGGGCTTCGCCGGGACCGCGATGGTGATCGCCCTTTATGGCCTGATGGTCGGGCTGCTGATGCTCCACGCCGCAGGTCTTCGGGACCGCTTCTCCAGGCTCGTCGTGGGGGGGGTCGCCATCTACTTCGCGGCACACCTGTTCATCAACGTCTCCGTCAACCTCGGCCTGCTGCCGATGACGGGGCTCACGCTGCCGCTGTTCTCCACCGGGGGCTCCTCGCTCCTGGCGACCTTCCTCGCCCTGGGCCTCGCGCTCGGCCTCTCGTCCCACCACGAGCGCAGCCTCGGGGGCGACGCCTTCCGCCGGTACTGAGCCGGCTCTGGCGAAGGGGCGCGCGGGCAGGCGGAGGTGACGTTGGTCCGCCGCAGGGACCCGGTTGGGGCGTCAGCGGTGAAGCGCTGATGCGCCCCGACGGCGGACCGCCGGAGCAAGGACGCGCGGCGGACCGCCGGAGCAAGGACGCGCGGCGGGCCGCCGGAGCATGAGCCCGCGGCGGGCCCCCAGGGTCACGACAGCAGGAACTGCAGGTCGTCCGAGTCGAGGTCGGAGAGGGAGGACGCCGCGCCGCCGAGCACCAGGGAGGAGAGGTCGCGCTTCTTCTCTTGGAGCTCGAGGACCCGGTCCTCGATCGTATCGCTGGCGATCATCCGGTAGACGTGCACCGGGTGCTCGCGGCCGATGCGGTGGGCGCGGTCGATGGCCTGGGCCTCGACGGCGGGGTTCCACCAGGGATCGAGCAGGAACACGTAGTCGGCCGCGGTGAGGTTGAGGCCCGTCCCGCCGGCCTTGAGGCTGACGAGGAAGAGGGGGACCTCGGGGTCCTCCTGGAAGGCGTTGACCTCGGCCTCGCGCTTGCGCGTGCTGCCGTCCAGGTAGGAGTAGCGCAGGCCCTTGGCGTCCAGGGCGGCCCGGACGATGCCGAGGAACCCCGTGAACTGCGAGAAGATGAGGGCCTTGTGCCCCTGGTCCACGAGCTCCTCCACGAGGGGGAGCAGGACGTCCATCTTGGCGGAGGACTCTCCCTGGCGGGTGGGGTCGATGAGGCCAGGGTGGCACGAGGTCTGCCGCAGGCGCAGCAGAGCCTTGAGGACCTCCACGCCGCCGCGAGAGCCAGCGGCCGCGAAGCTCGAGCGGTAGTGCTGGCGGATCTCGTCGTAGTCCTGGCGCTGCTTGCCGTCGAGGGTGCACTCCAGGACCTGCTCGGTCTTGGGCGGCAGGTCGTCCAGCACCTCGTCCTTGGTTCGGCGGAGGAGGAACGGTCGGACGGCGCGCACGAGGATGTCCCGGGACTCCTCGTCCAGCCTCGCCGAGCGGCCCTTGGCGCGCAGGCGCTGGCCGAGCCGCGTCCCCTCCAGCGTCCCGGGGTTGAGGAACTCCAGGAGCGATCCGAGCTCGCCGAGGTGGTTCTCGACCGGGGTACCCGAGAGCGCGAGGCGCTGTCGAGCCTTGAGGCTCCGCGCCGCCGCGGCGGTCTGGCTCGCGGCATTCTTGATGGCCTGGGCCTCATCGAGGACCACGAGGTCAAAGTCGATCTGGGCCAGCTCCGCCTGGTCACGGCGGAGGGTGCCGTAGGTGGTGAGCAGGATGTCGGGGGACTCGGCGCTGTCGAGGGCCTCGAGGCGGTTGGCCCCCGTGTAGTCCACAACCCCGAGGTCCGGCGCGAAGCGCTTGGCCTCTGCGCGCCAGTTGAAGATGACCGACCGCGGCGCGATCACCAGGGAGGGCCGCCGCTCCTCGGAGCGGCGGATTCGGTGGAGCAGGTAGGCGAGGATCTGGACCGTCTTGCCAAGACCCATGTCGTCGGCCAGGCAGCCGCCGAGGCCGAGGTCGCTGAGCTGCTTGAGCCAGCCGAGGCCCTCCCGCTGGTAGGGGCGAAGCTCGCCCACGAAGGCCTCGGGCTCCTCCATGGGCACGGGGGAGGAGGCCTCGCTCAGGAGGGAGCGCAGGTCGGCGAAGGGCTCGTCCATCTCGACCGCGTCCAGGGACGCCTGGCGCTCGAGCAGCGCCGAGAGGACCCAGCCCTGCTCCTTGCTGAAGCGGACCTTGCCGTCCTCGGTTTGCCCGACCTCGAGGAGCTTCCAGCGGGACGCCCAGTCCTTGGGGAGCAGGCCGCGGGACCCGTCGGGGAGGGTGACGAACTTGGCGCCGCGCTCGGCGGCGGCCAGCAGCGCGGGGAAGGGGACCTCTTGCCCCTCGAAGGACACGTGGCCGTCGAGGTCAAACCAGTCGATGCCGGACTGGACGGAGGCCGCCGAGCCGGTGCTGGAGCGCACGCTCTTGCCGTCGGCCTCCACGTCCCAGCCCTCCGAGAGGAGCCGCGCGATCAGGAACTCGATGTCCTTGGCGGGCACGCGGGCCGTGGCGATCTCTTCTTCGGGGTCGAGCTTTCGGCTCCCGCCCGCGTCAAGGAAGGTCCGCAGCGCGGCGCGCTCGCCCTCAAGATCGCGTGAGAAGACCTGGCCGGCCTCGTCCTCGAGGGACCAGCCGTACGTGTCCGCGGCCACTCGCCTGGACCCGTACACGAAGGTGATGTCCGCCTCGAGCATCTTGGAGCTGCCCTCCTCCTCATCGGGCAGCCGCACGACCAGGAGGGGGGTCACCTTGGGGCCGGTCTGGATGGAGCCCGGAGACATGACCTGGTTGCCGAGCTGGGCCAGGGCGCGTCGAAGCCTCGACTCGCCTCCAGCCGGCGTCTTGAGCTCTCCGCGCTGGCGAAGGACCGCGGTCACCGGCGCCGCGGCGAGGGGCTCGAGCCGGGACAGGGCTCCGTTGATGATCAGGTGTCCGTCGGCGGAGACCATGGCCACCTCCGAGAGCTGCAGGTGCTCGTCCCCGCGGTCCAGGTGGCCCGTGAGAATGAGGGGCTCATCCTCGCCGCCGTCACGACCGAGGGAGAGGCGCACCTCCCAGGGGTGATCCAGCTCGTTCCGGAGGGGGCTGGGGAGGCCGCTGCCTTCAGGGTCCTCCGCGCTCGCGGGGGCCAGGAAGAGCCGCTCGGTGTCCACGAGGACGCGCATGGCCGCCTCGGTGCCCGGCCCGCCGAGGTGCCAGCTCTCCGGGGGAGCCTCGTAGCCCGTGACCGCGCGACCGCGCCCGCCGGGACCATCGAGGAGCGCGACGATCTCGATGTCTTCGCTGCGGGACATGCGCACGTCGTCCCAGTCCTTGCGCCCGATCTCCAGGGCGGCGCCCCATGACCCGTCGGCGCGGCGTCGGCGGCGACGGATCGAGATCGAGAACCCGGAGGTGGCCCCGGGGGAGGGGATACTCAGGGCGTATTCGATGCGCAGGAAGGCCTCCCGCTCGAGGGCCTCCCAGGGGCTCGCGCCCTCCTCGACCCCCGCGGCCTCGACCACAGCGTCCAGGAAGTCCCGGCGCTCGCGATCATCCTTGCGGACCTCGGTGCGCTCGGCGCGCCAGCCGCCGAGCCCCATCTGGCGCGCGGCGACCACGAGGGCAGCCCACACGTGGCGGCACCCGCCCTCGATCGCGAAGCGGTCACAGGAGCACTCCGCGTCCACGAGGCCGCCCCGACCGACTCGCACGGCGAAGGGTTCGTCGCGGTCGGTCACGGTGACGGAGAAGCCGCGGGTCTCCAGCTGGATCTCGCCCACGAGGCCGCGGCGCGCGAGGCCCTCGCCCCGGCCGCGCTCGACCCCCTTGAGGCCCCGCAGCATGGCCTGGCGGGTGTCCTGGACGATGGCCCGCAGCTCGTCGCCGAGATTCAGGCTCTCGACCACATCCGCCAGGGATCCCTCGGCGGGCGGTGCCTCGTCCGAGGGGTCCTCGGGAGAAACAGAGGGGGCCTCGGAAGGGAGAGAAGCCTCGAGGCTCTCGAGATCTCGCGAATCCGGTTCGGGGTTCACGGTGGCGTCGCCGGCGTCGCTGTTCATGGGTCTTCAGGCCTCGCTGAGGCCGGCCCCACATTCTGGAGAACACCTCATCGTCGGACCATCAAGATCCCGCGGGAACCAGAGAGCAATTGGTCGAGCACCCTGCGGCGTCTCAGCGCGGCGTCGGCTTCCAGAGGGCGTGCACGCAGAGCCCAACGGCGAGGACACCCACTCCGAGCATGGTGACCGACGGCCGCGTCACCACGAGGTTCCCCACGACGATGGCCGCGGCCAGCGTCGCGTAGGTGGCGGGGAACAGCGGGAACCAGAGGCTGCGGAAGGGGCGGCTCGGCCCGAGTCGCCTCGCAAGGATGATGAGGGCGAGCCCGGCGAGGCCGTGGAAGATCCACTCCGCGAAGACCACCGCGCCGGTGAGGGTGTCCACATGGTCCGCGTCGACGGCGCTCCACGCCAGGTAGAGGAGCACCAGCAGGCACTGGGTCACCAGCGCCACCACCGGAGCGCCGGTGCGGGGATGCATCCGGCCGAAGGCGCGCAGGAAGAGGCCCTCCCGGGCCATGGCCACGTAGATCCCAGGCGTGGTGATGAGCGTCGCCACCAGGAAGCCCAGGGCGGAGATGGCCATGGCCGCGGCGACAAAGGTGCTGCCGAGGTTCGCGCCGAGGGTGAGCTCGGCCATGCGGTTGGCCATGGGCTGCTCGGCCTGAGCCGCCATCCCCCCGATGCCGAGGACCCGCAGGTAGGCGAGGTTGACGAGGAGGTAGATCAGCGCCACGCCTGCGACGCCCATGACGATCGCCCGCGGCAGGTTGTGCTCGGGGTCCTTGACCGCGGGGGCGATGTAGCTGATCAGCTGCCAGCCGCCGTAGGAGAAGAGGACGCTCAGCGAGGCTCCGAGCATGCCGTCCACCAGGCCACTGGAGGTGCGGTCGGCGGCGGCCACGACCACTGCCTCCGCGGGCTCGGCGAAGAGGGCGAGGCCGAAGACGATGAACGTGCCCACGGCCGCGACCTTGAGGAGCATGCAGAGGTTCTGGAACAGGGCGCCGCTCTTGAGCCCCGCGAGGCCGATCCCGGTGACCAGCAGGACGATGCCTGCGGCGATGGCGAGCTCCCAGGGAGGCCCCAGCCCGGCGAGGACGGCGACCTGCTCCGAGAAGAACCGCGCGACGATTGCGCAGGCGCCCGTGGAGACGACGAGCAGGACCACCCAGGCGAAGAGGAACGACGTCCTCGCACCGAATGCCTCGCGCAGGAAGACGTACCAGCCCCCCGTGTGGGGGTAGGCGGCGGACAGCTCGGCGAAGGTCATGGCGCCGGAGAGGGCCGCGAGGGCGCCGAGGCCCCACATGGCGAGGTAGGCCCCTGGCTCGGTGACCTCCCGGGCGATCTCGGGGGGCGTGAAGAAGATCCCGATGCCGAGGATCCCGCCCATGACGAGCATGGTGGCGTCGAAGAGGCTGAGCTTGCGGGTCGAGGCGTCCGTCATGGCGTCAGGTGAGCAGGAACTCGAGGTCGTCGGGGCCAAGGTCGGAGAGGGTGGTGGCGGCTCCCTCCAGGGCGGTCCTCGCGAGCTCGGACTTGCGGCCCTGGAGCTCGACCACGCGAGCCTCGACCGTGCCCTCCGTGAGGACGCGGTAGACGTGGACAGGGCGGGTGCGCCCGATGCGGTGGGCGCGGTCCACGGCCTGGGCCTCCGCGGCGGGGTTCCACCACGGGTCCATCAGGAAGACATAGTCCGCGGCCGTGAGGTTCAGGCCGGCGCCGCCGGCCTTGAGGCTGATCAGGAACACGCAGCCCTCGGCGGCGGTCTGGAACCGCTCCACGACCGCGCCGCGGTTCCGGGTGGCCCCCTCGAGCACGTGGTAGGGGAGGCGCGCGGTCTCGAGCCGGGTTCGGATCAGGCCGAGCAAGCGAGTGAAAGAGGAGAAGACGATGGCCTTGCGGCCGCTCGCCACGAGCTCCTCGAGCATCGGGAGCAGGAGGTCGAGCTTGCCGGAGCCCTCGGCGAGCAGTGAGGGGTCCACGAGACCAGGGTGGCAGGCGGCCTGGCGCAGGCGGGTCAGGGCTGAGAGCACGTGCATCTCGACCTCCCCAGGGTTCTCCAGGCGCTCCTTGCGTCGCAGGCCCTTGCTCTTGGAGAGCTCGGCGCGGAAGTACCTCGAGAGGTCCTCGTAGGTGGTGCGCTGGGCGTCGCCCATGGGCGCGCTCAGGACCTGCTCGATCTTCGGGGGCAGGTCGGGCAGCACCGCGTCCTTGGTGCGACGGAAGAGGAAGGGGCGCAGGGCCCTCGACAGGAGGTCCCGCCCCTCGTCCGGGAGGGCGTGGCGGCCCCGCGGCGCGCCGAGGCTCGCGAAGGCCGCGTGGGCGCCGAGCATTCCGGGGTTGAGGAACTCCAGCTGGGACCAGAGGTCGCCCAGGTGGTTCTCCATGGGCGTGCCCGAGAGGGCCAGCCGGCGGCGCGCCCGCAGGGCCCGGGCGGCGAGGGCGGTCTGGCTCCGGCGGGAGCGGATGGCCTGGGCCTCGTCGAGGACCAGCACGTCGAGCTCCGTCTCCGCCAGCTGGGTCGCGTCCCGGCGCAGGGTGCCGTAGGTCGTGATCAGGAGGGAGCCCGGCCTCGCCTGGTCGAGTCGTGTCCAGCGGTCCGGGCCCGTGAAGTCCAGGGTCGGGAGGGTGGGGGCGAAGCGCGCCGCCTCGTGGAGCCAGTTGAACACCAGCGAGCGCGGCGCGACGACCACGGAGTGCCGCCCCTCGGACCTGGCAGCGCGGCTCAGGAGATAGGCGAGGACCTGGACGGTCTTGCCGAGGCCCATCTCGTCGGCGAGGCAGCCGGAGAGCCCCACGCGATCGAGGGACTGCATCCACCCGAGCCCCTCCCGCTGGTAGGGCCGCAGCTCCCCACGAAACTCAGGCGGGGGGTCGGCGGCCGCGGGGGTGCCGAGGGTCCCGAGCTGCTCGCGGAGCCGAGCGAAGGGCTCGTCCACCTCGGCCGCCCGTTGGTCCGCGAGGGCCGCCACGGCCCACGCCTGGGAGGGATCGAAGCGGACGCCTCCCTCGACCGCCTCCCCGAGCGCGGCGAGCTTCCAGCGCTCCAGCCAGCGCTCGGGCAGCAGCCCTCGGGAGCCGTCACCCAGCTCGACGAAGCCGCGCTCGTTTCGCGCGGCGTCGAGGGCGACCGGGAAGGGGACCTCCTCGTCGCCGAAGCGGACGGCGCCGACCAGATCGAACCAGTCCACGCCGGTGCGGACCGAGACGTGTACGGAGCCCACGCCTCGGATGAGCTGGTCCCGGGCGGTGACCTGCCAGCCCTCGTCCACGAGGGTGCCGACCATGCCCAGGAACTTCCCACCGGGGACGGCTGCGGCGGAGCCGGAGCCGCTCCCCAGCGCGCGGCCGCCCAGCTCGCGAAAGCGGAGGATCGAGGCGGCCTCGAACAGGGGTTGGCGCGGGACCGAGCGGCCCTCGAGGCCGGGCACGACCTTGGTGCGGTCGTCGGGTCGGACCCGGGTCCCGGAGTAGTCGAAGGTGACCTCACACTCCACGCGCGCCTCGCCCTCGGTCTCGAGGGGCGCCTCGGCGCGCAGGCAGGGCACCGGGCGGGGGGGCTCCGCGATCTCTGCCAGTCGAGGGCCGACGAGGGTGGCGGTCCCCGCGATGGCGGAGAGGCTCGGGGCCTCCTCGGCGGGGAGCTCCAACGGGCCCGTGGAGAGCTCGAGCACGACGGCGGTGGCCTCGCCAGCGGGGAGCATCAGGAGCCGCGAGGATCCCTCCAGGAGGCACAGGCCATCATGGGTCACCCGCGCGACCTCCTCAGCGCGGACGCGCTCCTCACCGCGGAGGACGAGGTTGGCGTGGACGCGCCAGAGGGCGCGGGACTCGTCTTCCGCCTCGAGCTCGAGCCCTACGAGCTCCTGGAGCTGGAGCTGGACTGGCATGGGGGC
>CBFHHK010000066.1:0-3743 GCA_965655435.1 Planctomycetota bacterium
TGGCGGAATGGCGCCGCCGCGACGGGCCCAGCTCGCCCAAGGACCCAGCTCGCCCAAGGACCCAGCTCACCCCAGGGTCAAGCTCACTTCGCGGTCGAGCCCGATTGGAAGACGTAGTGAAGGTCCACCCCAAGGCTGGTAGCGACCCGGGTGGACAGCTGCTCGGCGTCGTCACCGTGCGCGGAGAAGGTCACCTCGAGGTTCTCGTTGTCGAGCCAGGTGACCCCGATACCCACGAAGGTGTTCCAGGACTTGTGCTTGCCGAGGAGCCCGTCGAAGGGGTCCACGGCCTCGTCAACGGGCGTCAGGGTCACGTTGTGGAAGCTGTAGCCCGCAGCGCCGCCCCCCTGACAGTAGAAGCTCGTGGCGACCTTGGTCCCGTCGGGGCTGACCTCCGCCTGGAGAATCTCCACCTCCGGGGCCTCGGCGCACCCGGCCAGGGCCAGGGTGAGGGAGAGGGTGAGCCCGGCGACCCGGTGGGCCAGGGATCGAGGTGACGCGGTCAGGTTGAGCATGGCGGTGAGCGGAAGCGCTGTGTCTGGAACGCTGTGTCTGGACGGCTGTGTCAGGGGCGCTGCGTCAGGAGCGCTGTGTCAGGAGCGCTGGGTCGGGGCCGAAAAGGGCCGCGGCGGCGCGAAGCTTTGCATCGCAATGCCAAGTGGCGCTCGCCGGTGGCCCCAAGCGGCAATCCTCGAATCGGTGGGCGTTCGAGTCCAGCCCGGAGGGCGCGGTCTGTCCCCTCGCTCTTCCCGCTTCGGACCAAGCTGGAGATCTCGAAACAGGAGCGCCATGGGGAATCGCGACGGCCTTGGTACTTTGTTCGGGATGTTGCTCCTCGCCAGCCTCCTCCAGGTGTCCGCCGCTCCGCTGCCGGAGGTGGACTTCTCCCGTGACGTCCGGCCCGTCCTCGCCGAGCATTGCTTCGAATGCCATGGACCTGACGCCGCGGCGCGCGAGGGCGGCCTTCGGCTTGACCTCGAGGACGACGCGGTCCGGGACCGTGGCGGCTACGCGGTGGTGGATCGCGCGGCGCCCGGGGAGAGCGAGCTGCTCGCGCGAGTTCACGGCGGGGACGAGTTCTTCGACGCGATGCCGCCCGAGGGCGAGCCCCCGCTGAGCGAGGACGAGGTCCGTGTTCTCGAGCGCTGGGTCGAGGCGGGTGCGCCCTGGGGGGAGCACTGGGCGTTCCGTGCACCGGAGCGCCCCGAGGGCTCTGGTGCGGCTGCCGGCGGGGACGCCGCGGGAGCCATCGATGTTCTGGTCCGACGTCGGCTGGAGTCCGCGGGATTGGAGCCTGCGGCCGAGGCCGACGGGCACACGCTCCTCCGGCGGGTGACCCTTGACCTGACCGGGCTGCCGCCCACGCCGGAGGAGATCCACGCGTTCCTCGCAGACGACTCCCCCGACGCCTACGCCACGGTCGTCGATCGGCTGCTCGCGTCGCCGCGCTTCGGCGAGCGGATGGCCCTCCAGTGGCTGGACGTGGCGCGCTACGCGGACACCAACGGTTACTCCATCGACGGCGGCCGTCACATGTGGGCCTGGCGCGACTGGGTGATCGACGCGTTCAACGCGAACATGCCCTTCGACCAGTTCACCGTCGAGCAGCTCGCCGGGGACCTGCTCCCGGACGCGACGGACTCGGCGCGGATCGCGTCGGGGTTCAACCGCAACCACATGAACACCCATGAGGGCGGGACCATCGAGGAGGAGTACCTCGTGGAGTACGCCGCGGACCGGGTGGCCACCACCTCCCAGGCGTGGCTCGGGCTGACCATGGGCTGCGCCCGCTGCCACGACCACAAGTACGACCCGATCTCGCAGCGCGAGTACTACCAGTTCTTCGCGTACTTCAACTCGATCACCGACCGCGGCAACGACGGGGACGGTGGGAAGAACTCCGTGCCCTTCATCCCGGTCTTCTCGGAGGAGCAGGGGCAGCGGCTCGCCAGCCTCGACGTGGAGCAGGGGCGGGTCCGATCCGCGCTGGAGGCGGAGACGCCCGAAACAGCGGCGCGCCTGCGCGACTGGATCGAGGGCGAGTCCCGGCGCGACGCAGAGCGAGCGGCGCCCGTGCTGACGCCGTGGGATGTGGCCGGGCCTTTCGTCGCCGGATCGGGCGACGCCGCCTTCCAGACGAACTTCGGTCCCGAGCCGACGGGCGCGGCGGCGGCCCCCGCTGCCGGTGACGCTCCCGAAGAAGTCGAGTGGGTCCAGCGTCCGGACCTCGTGGACGCCGTGCCCCACGCCCTGCCGGCCACCAACGCCGCCACCTACCTGCGCCGCAGCTTCGAGTGCGCCGACGCCGGGCCCCTGGAGCTGGCCTTCGGGAGCGACGACTCCATTCGCGTGTGGTGGAACGGCGCGCTCGTGCTCGACGCCAACGTGCGCCGCGGTGTCCAGCCCTATCAGGAGGCGATCACCGTGGTGGCGCGCCCGGGCGCCAACGAACTGCTGGTCAAGATCGTCAACTACGGCGGCCCCGGCGGGGTCTTCTTCGCCCTCCGGGGCAGCGGACCGCCGGAGGACGTTGAGGCGGCCATCGCGGCGGGCGCCGACGGGCGGACCGCGGAGCAGCAGCTGGTGCTCGCCGAGTACCACCGCTCCATCGATCCCGCCCGGGACGGCCTGCGTGCGGAGCTCGCTGCGCTTGGCCAGCAGAGATCAGCCATCGAGGCGCAGCCCATGACCACCGCCATGGTCATGGAGGAGCGCAGCATGCGGCGCCCGGCGCACGTCCTGATGCGCGGCGTCTACGACCAGAAGGGGGACGAGGTCCAGCCCGGGACCCCGGCGATCCTCCCGCCCATGGACGCCGAGGCCGCCCCGGACCGCCTGGGCCTCGCCCGCTGGCTGGTGCGGCCGGACCATCCGCTGACCGCTCGCGTGGCGGTGAACTCCTACTGGCAGCTCCTGTTCGGCACCGGCCTGGTGGAGACGCCCGAGGACTTCGGCGTGCGGGGCTCGCTGCCGAGTCACCCCGAGCTCCTCGATTGGCTCGCGGTGGAGTTCGTGGAGAGCGGCTGGGACGTGAAGGCGATGCTGAGGCAAATCGTCCTCTCCGCCACGTACCGCCAGGACGCCGCGGTCTCTCCGGGCCTCCTCGAGCGAGATCCTGGCAACCGCCTCCTGGCGCGGGGCCCACGCTTCCGGCTCCAGGCCGAGCTCATCCGGGACGTCGCCCTCTCGGCGAGCGGGCTCCTCTCGCCGCGCATCGGCGGCGCCAGCGGCCGCCCCTATCAGCCCGATGGCCTCTGGCGTGAGATGAGCCACTTCGGCAGCACGCCCGCCACCGAGCAGGTCTACGTCCAGGATCACGGCGAGGGCCTCTACCGGCGCGGCATGTACACCATCTGGAAGCGCACCGTCCCGCCGCCCATCCTGGCGGCCTTCGACGCGCCCAGCCGGGAGGTCTGCGTGGTGCGGCGATCGCGGACGAACACGCCGCTGCAGGCGCTCGTCCTGCTGAACGAGACGGGCTTCGTGGAGGCCGCCCGAGCCCTGGCGCAGCGGGTGCTGCTCGAGGGCGGCGCGACGGACGCGGCGAAGATCCGCCACCTCTACCTGGTCACCGTGGGGCGCGAACCCGATGGCGAAGAGCAGGGGATCGTGGGGTCGCTGCTCGCCCGGGAGCGGGCCCGCTTCGGGGCCCACCCCGAGGACGCCGAGGCGCTGATCTCCGTGGGGGAGTCGCCGCGCGACGCGAGCCTCGAGGCGGCCGAGCACGCGGCCTGGACCCTGGC
>CBFHHK010000066.1:3843-20256 GCA_965655435.1 Planctomycetota bacterium
GCGGGGCTCGTCCTCAACCTGAGCGAGACGGTGACGCGGGGATGATCGAGCTCACCCGACGCGCGTTCCTCGGACAGTCCGCCGGGAGCCTTGGAGCCCTGGCGCTCTCACGCCTGCTGGGCGGCGACGAATCGGCGCTCCCGCACTTCGCCCCCAAGGCCAAGCGCGTGGTGTACCTGTTCCAGTCCGGCGGGCCGTCGCACATCGACCTGTTCGACTACAAGCCGGTCATGCGCGAGCTCCACGGCCAGGAGCTCCCCGAGTCCGTCCGCGGCGGGCAGCGCGTGACGGGGATGACCGCCGGGCAGAAGAGCTTCCCGGTGCTGGCGCCGCCCTACGAGTTCAAGCAGCACGGGGAGAGCGGCGCCTGGGTCAGCGAGCTGATGCCGTGGACGGCGCGCATCGCGGACAAGCTGTGCTTCCTCAAGGGGGTGCACACCGAGGCGATCAACCACGACCCCGCGATCACCACGATCAACACGGGCGCCATGCAGCCGGGCAAGGCGAGCCTGGGCTCATGGCTCAGCTACGGGCTGGGGAGCGAGAATCGAGACCTGCCTGCGTACCTGGTGCTCCTCTCCCAGGGCACGGGCAAGGACCCCGGCCAGCCCCTCTTCTCTCGCCTGTGGGGCTCGGGCTTCCTCCCGCCGTCCCACCAGGGCGTGCAGCTGCGCCCTGGCGCCAATCCGGTCCTGTACCTGCAGAACCCGCCGGGGGTGGACGCCGCCTCTCGCCGCGCGCTCCTGGATGACCTCGCGAAGCTCAACGGGCGGCACGCGGACGCCACGGGGGACCCCGAGGCGCGCACGCGCATCGATCAGTACGAGATGGCCTTCCGGATGCAGACCTCGGTCCCGGACCTCACCGACCTCTCGACCGAGCCCGAGGAGGTGTTCGAGCTCTATGGACCGGACGCGCGCAAGCCGGGCACCTACGCCGCCAACTGCCTGCTCGCGCGCCGCATGCTCGAGCGCGGGGTGCGCATGGTGCAGCTCTTCCACCGTGGCTGGGATCAGCACCTCAACCTGGACCGGGAGCTGCGGGCGCAGTCCATGGACACCGATCAGCCCAGCGCCGCCCTCGTCTCGGACCTCGCGCGGCTCGGCCTGCTGGAGGACACCCTGGTGGTGTGGGGCGGCGAGTTCGGTCGCACGGTCTACAGCCAGGGCAAGCTGGGCGCCCCCGGGAGCGGCCGCGATCACCACGGCCGCTGCTTCACGGTCTGGATGGCCGGCGGCGGCATCAAGCCCGGCATCACCCACGGCGCCACCGACGACTGGTCCTACAACGTGGCCGAGGGCGGCGTCCACGTGAACGACCTCAACGCGACCATCCTCCACCAGCTCGGCATCGACCACGAGCGCTTCACCTACCCGTACCTAGGCCTCGATCAGCGCCTGACCGGCGTCGAGGAGTCGCGGGTGGTGCGAGAGATCCTCACCTGAGCAGGTGGGGGCGGCCGCCGTGACCTTTGAAGAACCGGTGCGTCGACGGCGCCGGTCGGCGTTCGTCAGCGCAGGTCCTCTCCGGTGGCGCCCCCTCAGATAGGCGCTCAGCGCTCTGACTCGGGCAGGCCCATGCCGGTGCGGTTCGGGTCCGCGGGGCGGGGCGGCGCCTGGTACGCGCCGGTCTCCAGCTCCTTGAGCATCTGCTGCACGGCGACTTCGATCTGTGGATCGGCGCCGTCTTGCATCAGGGCGGGGTCGTCCATGACCTCGATGTCAGGGGCGACCCCGTGGCCCTCCACGCCCCACGTTCCGTCGAGCTCGTAGAACCCGAAGGACGGGACGGCGAGGGTGCCGCCGTCGATGAGCTGCGGGCTCCCGGAGTAGCCGACCAGGCCGCCCCAGGTCCGCGTGCCGATCAGCTTGCCGAGCCCCGCCTGCCGGAACAGGTACGGGAACATGTCGCCCCCCGAGCCTGCGTCGCGGTTGATGAGCATGCACTTGGGGCCCTGGTGGGAGTCGTTGGGCGTCGCCATCGAGCGGCCCCATCGGCGGCCCCAGTAGTTCGTGCGCGGGCGGTCGAGGGCCTCGATCTCACGGTTCGGGAACTGTCCGCCGCCGTTCCAGCGCTCGTCGATGATGAGCGCGTCCAGGTGGGATTGGCCGTAGAGCTGTCGGAACAGGTTGTTGCGACCGTTCTGACCGGTGTCGGGCACGTAGACGTAGCCCACGCGGCCGCCGGAGAGCTCCTCGACCATCGCGCGGTTGCCCTCGATCCACTCTCGATACCGCAGGCCGCGCTCCGAGGAGAGGGCCTTGACCATCACCTTGCGGGCCGTGTCGTCCAAGGTGGGGGAGGCGCTCACCGTCAGCTCGACGGCCTCACCACCCTTCCCGAGGAAGGCGGCCCAGGGGTCCTTGTCCGTGTCCACGGGGACCCCGTCCACGGCGAGGAGGTAGTCCCCCTGGTCCACGTCGACGCCCGGCATGCTGAGGGGGCCGCGGGCGTCCGAGTCCCAGACGCCGCCCTCGACGATGTGCGCGATGCGGTAGGCGCCGTTCTCCAGGGTGTAGTCACAGCCCAAGAGCCCCACGCCGACGCGCGGGCCGCGCTCCATCGGGCCGCCGCGGACGTACGCGTGCCCCACGTTCAGCTCGGCCACGAGCTCGCGCATCACGTAGTCCACGTCCTCGCGGTTCGCGCAGTAGGCGATCATGGGGAGGTACTGCTCGTAGACCGCAGGCCAGTCCACGCCATGCATGTTGGCGGCGTAGAAGTAGTCGCGGAAGAAGCGCCAGGCGTCGCGGTAGACCTGGGGCCACTCCTGGCGCGGGTCGATGCGGGCCTCCATGCCGTCCTTCTTGACGCTCTTGGGGGAGCTGGCCTCGTCGGCCTTGCCGATGGCGGGGTTGTTGCCGCGCCCCACGAGGAGCTGCTTGCCGTCCGCGGACAGGCTGAAGTCGCCGCCTGCGGTGACGCTCTTCTCGCCCTGGTCGTCTCCGTGCAGGTCGTAGGCCTTGATGCCCGAGCCGCGGCGGACGTAGAGCAGGTGCCCCTTGTGGTTCACCGAGAGGCTCGCGAAGTTGCCCGAGGCCACGGGGAGCTGGAGCGCGCGGTGCTCGAAGCCCTCGAAGTCGATCTCGACGGCCTTCGAGACGTCCTCGTCCTCGTCGTCCTCCTCGTCGTCGCGATCTTCGCTGGAGGTCGTGCCTGAGCGCTCGGCCGCGACCGCGATGTCGCCCTCGTCCGTGGAGACGGTCCACTTGAGGGCGCCCTCCTTGATGGAGCCCTCGAACCGGGCCTCGGCGCCCGAGTCCAGCGCGAGGTTCCCGCTGCAGGCGCCGGTCTCGGGGTCGAGGTCGCCGCTGACCTCGGCGTTCCCGAGGGGGGAGGCCGCCGATCCGGTGAGGCGTGTGCCGTCGAGACTCAGGCTCGCGGTGATGGCCATCGCGGGCTGGCCCGCCATCGTGAGCGTGCCGGAGTAGCTCCCGCTGACGCCGTCGTCCTCCGCGGGCGTGTCCTCACTCTCCTCCTCACCTTCGGATCCCTCGTCCGGCGTGTCCTCTGCGCCGTCTTCCTTTCCCTCGTCGCCCCAGGACTCCTCGTCGCTCTTCGGCGTCCAGGGGAACTCGACGTCCTCGCGCAGGGGGACGGCCAGCAGCACCTCGCCATCGGCGTAGATGTAGTTCGAGTCAATCATCGAACCGCGCTGGCCGCTGAAGTCCCGGACGCTCCCGAAGTACAGGAAGTCCCCCTCGCGGTCGAAGGTCGGGCTGCTGTCCTGGAACATGGAGCTCGTGACGACGTGCTTCTCGTCCGCGACCGTGTCGAAGATCACGACGTTGGTCCGCGAGCTCTCGTCGGCGAGGTTGGTGTAGGTGAGCCAGCGGCTGTCGTGGGACCAGTTCACGGGGACGCCCCACTCCGCGGCCTCGTTCTGGTCGATCGCCTTGGTGGTGCCGGCGGTGATGTCGTGCACGTAGATCGTGCCCGAGCGGTCGCTGAACGCGATCTTCTCGGAGTTCGGGGACCAGGTCGGGTCGTACTTGAAGCCCTCCGTGCCCTCCGTGAGCTGCTTCGTCTCGCCGCGCCCGTCGGACTGCTTCACGAACAGCTCGTACTCGCCCGTCTCGTCCGAGAAGTAGGCGATCCAGCGTCCGTCCGGGCTCCAGGACGGGTCACGCTCGGCGACCCCGCTGGTCGCCGTCAGGTTGCGCGCCTTGCCCTGCTCGGCGGGCAGCGTCCAGATGTCGCCGCGTGACGCCACCACCGCGCGCTTGCCGGTGCTGGAGATGCGGCTGGTGGAGATGGCCTCCGAGACGTCCACGGTGCGGGGTCGGGCGGTCTCGATCGCGCCAGGGATCTTCACGTCCACGGGACGGGTCGCCAGGGTGCCGAGGTCCACGAGGAACAGGCCTGAGTTGTTCTGGAACACGATCTCGCCCTGGCCCTGGTCGCCGGGGCCGATCGCGGGCCACTTCACGTCGAAGTCGGTGTAGGTGGTGATCTGGGAGTGCGTCCCCGCGGCGACGTCGAACTTCCAGACGTTCAGGCGGTGGGCCGGGCCGCGGTCGGAGACGTAGTACAGGTCGTCGCCGTGCCACATGGGGAAGCTGTCCGTCCCTTCCCAATCGGTCACGCGCCGGGAGGTCCGGTCCTCGAGGTTGAAGAGCCAGATGTCGCTGGCGGTCCCGCCGACGTAGCGCTTCCAGTTGCGGCTGTCCCGTGCGTTGGGGGTGTACGCCAGCAGCTTGCCGTCCTCGTGGATCGTCCCGTTCAGGCCATAGGGCACCGAGACCTGGGCCGGGAGGCCGCCGGTGCTCGGGACGGTGAACATGCGCGGCGCGCGCCGCTGGCCCGAGAAGGCCGAGGTGGAGAAGATCAGCCGACCGTCGTCGGTCCAATCGCTGAACAGGTCGCCACCGGGGTGATGGGTCACCCGGAAGGGCAGGCCCCCCTCGGTGGAGATGGTGTAGAGGTCGCTGTCCCCGTCATAGTTGCCGCTGAACGCGACCTGCTGCCCGTCCGGGCTGAAGCGCGGGTTGCGCTCGGCGCCGGGAGGGCTCGCCAGGGGCAGAGCCGTCCCTCCCTCCCGCGGTACGAGCCAGAGGTCGTTGGCGTACACGAACACGATGCTGGTGTCGCTGACGTCCGGGTAGCGCAGCATGCCTGCCTGACCTGGCCCTTGGGGCGTGGCGGGGGCAGCGCCGAGGAGGCTGAGCGCGGTGACGACGAGCCACCCTTGGGAGGCGATGGAGGAGGAGAGTCGGAGATTCATGGGGGCTGCAGCGCGGTGCAAGAGAGCCTGGCCGTCCGGGGGGTGGGGACGTCATCGGGTGGGGACGTGAACAGGGTCGTCGAGTGTTCCTGGCTGTGGATCGGGCGCTCCCCAAAACTTTCGTGGCCCCCGCGGTTGGTCGGGCGCGGAGGGCAGCCACGGGGCCGCAACGGAGCGACCGAGGTGCCGGCGCCCCAGCTTGCGACACCGCGTCCGGCCACGTGGGTGGGGCGGTCCGAGAGGGGCACGGGGCCCGGGGGCCCGTGGGGTGTCGGCCTTTGCTCCCTCGGAGCGTCCTCGCGGGCGAGACCGGGCGACTCGTACCGGGGGGGGCCGATGCCGGGACGGGACCCCGCGCCGGAGGTCCCTGCTGTTGAGCGGTCCGCGGCTCAGTGGGTGCCCGCGTGCTCGTGGACCTCGGCCTCATCCCAGCGGGGCAGCGGGTCCTCGAGGGCGAGCCACTCGTCCAGTCCTCCTTCCATCTCGCCGGAGGTGAGGAGCGCCGCTTCAAGCGCCTCCTCGATCTCTGCTCGGGGGAGGTCCACGCCGATCAGTACGAATTCCTGGCGCATGTCGCCGAACTCATCGTCCCAGACCGCCTCGATGTGCCCGCGGGAGTCCGCGTCCGTGGGCCACTCCTCCTTCGGCACGAGGGCCCACCAGGTGCCCGCGGGCTGAAAGGTCGCCTGCTGGCCGGCGCTCTGGACCAGCGCCTTCTCCCGCGGCCTTGTCGCGATCCAGAGGAAGCCCTTGGAGCGCAGCACCTGCCGCATGAGCGGGGTCTGGAGGAAGTCCATCAAGCGGACCGGATGGAAGGGGCGTCGAGCGCGGAAGACGAAGGAGCCGAGGCCGAAGGCCTCGCTCTCCGGGGTGTGGTCCTCCGCCAGGGCCTGGACCCAGCCAGGGGCCGCCTGAGCGGCCTCGAGGTCGAAGCTCCGCGTCTCGAGGAGCTGCTCCAGCGGCAGGCGGCCGTACTCCGCGCGCAGCACCTGGGCGGAGGGGTTGAGGTCGGCGATGAGGGCCTCGACCTTGGCGAGGCCCGGCTCGTCCACGAGGTCGATCTTGTTCAGGACGATGATCGTCGCGAACTCGATCTGTTCGGCCATGAGCTGGGCCACGGGGCGGCGGTCCTCCTCGTCGTCGGCCCAGCCACGCTCCACGATGTCGTCCTCTCCGCTCATCTCGGTGAGGACCCTCGATGCGTCCACCACGGTCACCATCGCGTCCACACCGACGCGGTCGGACACCGAGGGGAGGTCGTCGAGGTCCAGGGAGAGCGTCTGGGCCACCGGGAGTGGCTCGGAGATGCCGGTGGACTCGATCACCAGCGCGTCGTAGCCGCCGTCGTCGGCGATCCGGCCCACTTCCTCGAGGAGGTCCTCGCGCAGCGTGCAGCAGATGCAGCCGTTGGACAGCTCGACCAGGCGCTCCTCGCTCTGCAGCACCTCGATCCCGGCATCCCGCGCGGCGAGCAGCAGCTCGCCATCGAGCCCCTGTTCGCTCATCTCGTTGACGAGCACCGCCACGCGGCGGCCCTCGCGGTTGGCGAGCATGTGGGCGAGGAGGGTCGTCTTGCCAGAGCCGAGGAAGCCCGAGAGCACGGTGACAGGGAGGTGCGCCATACCTGCACGATGTCGCTCGACCCCGCGCAGTTCCAATTTGCGGGTCAAGATCTGTCGGGTTTGGGGAGCGGGCCCTCGCCACCGCCCCCTCCCGTTCAGGAGGCAGGGCCGTCCGCGGCCGCCGGGGCGTTCTCCGGGGCGGCCTGTCGGGCTGCGCGCCGCTGGGTCGCCTGCGCAAATCCGACGGGTCGGGGGAACCGAGAGCGGGCGGTTGGCATTTCTCCGCCGGAATGAGGCCCCCTCTCGACACACACGCAGGTGCCGACCTGCTCGGCGCCGCTGAGGTCCCGCGGTCCAGCTTGGAGGGCGCGACGCGTGCGGGATACGGCCTCTGACATCCACGACTGGGTGATCGTCGGCGGTGGACCCCACGGGGTCTGCGCTGGCCAGGCGCTCCAGTCTCACGGCGCGTCGATCCGCATCGTCGAGCCCTCTGGCCGGCTGCTGCACCGTTGGGGAGCGCGGGCTGGGGCGGTCGGGATGACCTGGATGCGCTCCCCCGTGGGGCACCACCTCGACGCCCAGCCGGGGAGCCTGCACCAGTTCCTCCACCGCCGTGAGAACGCCGAGATCGCGGAGTTGGCCGGGACCTTCCGCCGGCCAAGGTACGACGCCTTTCTCCGCCACTCTCGGGCGCTCGTGGCGCGGCACCGCCTCGATGAGGCGGTCATTGGGGGGCGCGTGGACTCGATTCGCACCGAGCGTGATCACCTCCTGGTCGAGGGCGAGGGGGTCGAGGTGGCCGCGCGGCGCGTCTTGATCGCGACCGGTTCCAATGTGCCCCGCATGCCCCGTTGGGCGCGCGAACTCGCGCGGGAGGGAGCCCCGATCCACCATGCCTTCGGTCCCGGCTCGCGCCTCGATCACGACGTCGTCGGAGGGGGGATCTCGGCCGTCCAGCGAGCCCTGATGGTCCACCGCTCCACGGGGCAGACGGTGCGCCTCTGGATGCGCCGGCCGGTCCGTGTGGCGGACTTCGACGTGGACCGGTCATGGGCCAAGCACCACTTCGTCGGCAGGTGGTCGGACCTGCCGGTCCCCGAGCGACTGGCCTTCTTGGACCGCCACGCGGTCGGGGGGAGCGTGCCCTCCGGGCTCGCCTCGCGGCTGGCGCGCGCCGTTCGGCGCGGCTCAATCGAGCTCCGGCACGAGGTGCCGGCCGTCGAGTGGGACGCCGCTCAGGGGCACCTCTTGCTGCGAGGTGGGGGGCGCACCGTGGAGTCCTCCGGGCTCACGCTGGCCACAGGTCTCCGGAGGGAGACGGTCTCCGGTTGGCTGCGGTCCTCTGCGGAGCGGCTGGGCTTGCCGGTCATCAACGGGATCCCGCGCCTGTCGGAGGACATGCACTGGGGTCGAGGGGTCCACGTCTGTGGTCCCCTGGCCCGTCTCCGGCTCGGGCCGATGGCGACCAACATCGTCGGGGCCCGGTGGGCCGCGTCGAAGCTCCCGTCCGTGCGCATGCAGCCGGTCTGACCCAACCCCGTCGCGCACGGTCGCCGCGCGCGGGGTTGCAGCGGGCGCAAGCGCGGAGGGCCCTAGCGCGGAGGAGACGGCCGCCGAGGGGACGGGCAGCGAGGAGACGGGCACCGAGGAGCCGGGCGCGCCCTTGGGGCTCTGCACCTGCCCGCAGCTCGGGGCGGCTCGGTCAGGTCAACGGCCCGTGCCCGTGTGCGCGGGGAGGCCCGTGGCGAGGGCGAGGAGGCGCTGTCCGAGGGGGCCCTCGGCGACCACCCCGGGGAGGTCCACGGGGACCGGGTGGATCGCGAGGCGCAGGGCGTCCTCCGCGACGCGGCCGTCGGCGCGGGGGATGCATCGGGGCGAGATGCCGGTGGCATGGAAGCCGGAGGCGAGCAGGGCCTCGGCCACGGCCGGGGTGCCGGCGTCGTCGAGGGGCAGGTCCACATAGACCGTGCCTGCGCCCGCGCCTGACACCATGGCTTCGACGGTGGTGCGAATCGTGTGCTCGGCGCCGGGCTCGATGCGGTCGGCCACCACCCACGCGGTGCCGAGCGCGCCGGAGTACCGGCAGTGCACGGCCTCGCCGCCCCCCGGGGTCGGGCCGGGCCCGTCGCCGCCGAAGTGGACCTTTCGGCCGCGAGCCTCGTAGAGGTCGTTGAGTAGCGGGTGGAGGGGTTCGGGAGCGTGGGCTGCGAGCGCGGGCTCGTCTCCGAACGGGTGCCAGTAGAGGAACGTCGAGCCCCGTCCACCCTGCTGATGGTCGGCGGATTCGCCGGCGACGCCGCCGCGCAGGGTCATGCTGCCCGGGATGAGCCCGAGTTGAATCGCCGTGGGGACCGACCCGAACTTGATGTTCATGCGCTGGCTCAAGGGGTGCATGGCGGTGGGTTGGCTCCAGATGCCGAGCAGCCCGAGCGCCTCGCCCGCCTCCTCCACCGCGGCGCGCATGGGCTTCATGAGCCCGTGGCCGCGGTGGCGGTGGTCGATCACCGCCTGCCCCGCCTCTCCGGTGGGGCCCAGGTCGGGCCGCTCGAGCGCGTAATGGCCCACGATGTCACCGGCGGGGGACTCGCAGACGATGGAGTGCAGCTGCCCTCCGCGGTTGAGCTCCTGGATGCGGTCCGGGACGTAGAGGTCCGGGTTCGCGTAGGACCGCCCGTAGGCCTCGTAGATCCTGCGCGCGACCTCCAGGCCGTCTTCGGGTCGGTAGGCGCGAATGCGGTACTCGCCCGTCTGGTCCGAGTGGTCGAGGTCGGTGTGCTCGGCGTGCTCCTCTTCGAGTCGGTGCTGAACCGCCTCGAGGACATCGATCGCGGCGTGGGGGCGATGGACGCGAAGGTGAAGCTCGGATCCCGCGGCTCCCTTCTGCTTCCACCAGAGTTGATCAAACGCGGGGACCGGGCGGACCCGGTCGGTGATGTCGCCGCCGGCCTTGGGCGCAGGGCCCTCCGCGCCTGCGGTGTCACCGAGGGGAATGCCGTGCTCCAGGATCTGGAACTCGAGGGCCACCGCGTCGATGGTCACCCGGACCTCCATGTCGACGACGGGGTCTCCCTCACGCGCGAGCGTGTCCTCGATCAGGGCGAGGCTCGAGAGGAAGGCGTCCCGCAGCCGCTCGAGCTGCTCCCCTTCGAAGTCCGCGAGCTGGAGGGCGTGGGTGGCGAAGTCCCGCGCCAGCGCTCCGAGTTCCGGGAGGCCAGGGAAGGCGAGGCGGAGTTCCAGTTGGTCCATGGCATCCATGGCGGCGAGTGTGCCGGTGAGCGGGCGAGCGGTCAGGTCGAAACTCCGGTGGGTCCTGGCGGCGACGCCGAGGGCCCCGGCGAATCCCCACGCCGTCGGCGGGAGCGGGCGCTGATTCGGGCCTTCGCGGCACCTCTGGTGGCCCACGACGCGGGGCCGGCAGCCTCTGACGGGGGGGCTGACGGGGGGGCCGACGGGCACGGGGGCGAGCTCGGATGTGAGCTCGTCCAGGATGCATTTGGGCTTGCTGGTCGGGTCGCCCAGGCGGAGGCGGGGACCGAGAGGTCCGATTGGGTCTGGCCTTGAGGGCCCACAGGGGCCGCTTTGGGAGATGTTTCCAATCAATGGCGATAAAAAGACAAGGAACTCCACTTGTCTCGCGGCGGCGAATAGCGATACTTCCGGACATAGAGGTCCGCTTGTCGGTCACTCTGGTCTCCATGGCACTCTCCCAAACAGCTGAATACGCCCTGCGCGCCGTGGTCTGGCTCGCGCAGCACCCCGGGGACCCGCAGACCACGGCCCAGATCTCCGACTCGACCCAGGTCCCGACGAGCTACCTCCCCAAGGTGCTCCAGCCGCTGGTCCGGGCCAACGTGGTCCGCGGTCAGCGTGGGACCGGCGGGGGGTACTCCCTCGTCCGCCCGCCGATGGAGTTGACGCTGCTCGAGGTCGTCAACTGCGTGGATCCGATCCAGCGCATCGAGACCTGCCCCCTCAGCCTGGCGACCCATGGCAAGAAGCTGTGCCCGCTTCACAGTCACCTGAACCAGGTGATCATCGCCGAGGAGAGCCGGCTCTCCGCGGTGAAGGTGGGGGAGCTGCTCGGGTCGCCCGGGCAAATGCAGCCGCTCTGCGAGATCGCCCGTGACCTCGCCGACTCCGCCCGCGATGAGCGGGATGGGGCCAGCGCCGATCCCACACCACCGGAGCGCGCGGAGCCATGAGCTCGAGCGAGCCTGCGGTGGAACGCCGGATGAATGACGCCCATGGCGTCGGCGTCCGATATCCCTTCCCCCGAATCCAAGGACTTCGTGACCATGCAAGCGTCCCGAGTCACCGCAGGCCCTTCCGCCTCGACCTCACTGCCGTCTGCTTCCGGCGCCGGCCATAGCGCCGCGCCCGGCCTCGAGCGGTTCACGTACGACGACCAGGTCGTCCGCCTCTTCCTCTTCGCGACCATGGGCTGGGCCATCGTGGCCATGGCCGTGGGGCTCTTCATCGCGCTGCAGCTGGCCTACCCCTCCCTGAGCTTCGGCCAGGAGTGGTTGACCTTCGGCCGGCTCCGGCCGCTGCACACCAACGCGGCGATCTTCGCCTTCGCGGGGAACGCGATCTTCTGCGCGATCTACTACTCGACGCAGCGGCTCTGCAAGGCCGCCATGTGGTCGAGGACCCTGGGTCGGCTGCACTTCTGGGGCTGGCAGGCGATCATCGTCGCGGCCGCGGTCACGCTGCCGCTGGGCATCACGCAGAGCAAGGAGTACGCGGAGCTCGAGTGGCCCATTGACCTCGCCATCGCGGTGGTCTGGGTCGGCTTCTTCGGCGTCAACTTCTTCATGACGCTGGCGAACCGGCGCGAACGTCACATGTACGTGGCGCTCTGGTTCTACATCGCGACGATCGTCACCGTCGCGCTCCTCCACGTGTTCAACAACCTCGTGGTGCCCGCGGGGCTCTTCAAGAGCTACCCCATCTACGCCGGGGTCCAGGACGCCTTCATGCAGTGGTGGTACGGCCACAACGCGGTGGCCTTCTTCCTGACCACGCCCTTCCTGGGGCTGATGTACTACTTCCTGCCCAAGGCGGCGGGGCGGCCGGTCTTCTCGTACCGCCTCTCCATCGTTCACTTCTGGTCCCTGGTGTTCATCTACATCTGGGCCGGGCCGCACCACCTGCACTACACGGCGCTGCCCGAGTGGGCCGCGACCCTGGGCATGCTGTTCTCGCTCATGCTCTGGATGCCGAGCTGGGGGGGGATGATCAACGGCCTCCTGACCCTGCGGGGTGCGTGGCAGCGGGTCACCACCGACCCCGTGCTCAAGTTCTTCGTGGTGGCGATCACCTTCTACGGGATGGCCACGTTCGAGGGGCCGCTGCTCTCCATCAAGGCGGTCAACTCCCTCAGCCACTACACGGACTGGACCATCGGTCACGTGCACGCCGGCGCGCTCGGTTGGAACGGCTTCATGGCGTTTGGCATGTGCTACTGGCTCGCGCCACGGGTCTTCCAGGCGCCGCTGCACAGCGTCAAGCTCGCCACCACCCACTTCTGGATGGCCACCATCGGCATCCTCGTCTACGTGGTCGCGATGTACTTCGCGGGCATCACGCAGGGGCTGATGTGGCGTCAGATGACCCCCGAGGGTCAGCTGGCGTACCCCGACTTCGTCGAGACCACGGTGCGCATCCTGCCCTTCTACTGGGTCCGCGCGTTGGGCGGCGGGCTCTTCCTCGCCGGCGCCCTGATCGGGGCCTACAACCTCCTCCTCACCTGGTCGGCGCGCCCCGCCGCGTACGAGGAGGAGGTGCACGAGGCGCCGCCGCTCGTGGTCGAGCCTGAGCGGGAGCCGCGGCCGGAGGCCACGGTTGAGGGGACCCTGCAGTTCGCGCGCACCTGGGAGGTGTTCTCGACCATGTGGTGGCACCGCCTCTGGGAGCGTAGGCCCCTGCGCTTCACCCTGCTGACGACCCTGGCGGTCGTGGTGGCGTCGCTCTTCGAGATCATCCCGACCTTCGTCATTCGCTCGAACGTCCCGACCATCGCCGGGGTGCAGCCGTACACGCCCCTCGAGCTCTGCGGGCGGGACCTGTACGTGGCCGAGGGCTGCTACAACTGCCACTCGCAGATGATCCGGCCGCTGGTGGCCGAGGTGAAGCGCTACGGGGAGTACTCGAAGCCAGGCGAGTCCGTCTACGACCACCCCTTCCAGTGGGGCAGCCGACGCATCGGACCCGACCTGGCCCGGGAGGGCGGGCGGCAGTCCGTGCACTGGCACGTGCTGCACTTCGAGGAGCCCTCGCAGGTCACTCCAAATTCGATCATGCCCGCCTACCCGGCGCTGCTCGAGTCGAAGCTGGACTTCAGCTCGATCCCGGTGCGCATGGGGGCCATGCAGGCCCTCGGTGTCCCGTATGACGACGCGCAGGTCGCCTCGAGCGTCGATGACGCGAGGCGCCAGGCCGCGGAGCTCGCGGCGACCTTCGTGGAGCAGAACGGCGGCCCCTGGGTCGACGGGGACGGCGACACGGTGGACCTCGCCGAGCGCGAGGTGATCGCCCTGATCGCCTACATGGAGCGGCTCGGGACAGACCTCTACCGAGAGGTCGCCGACGTCGACTCCGAGCCCAAGGTCGAAGGAGAGAGCCAATGATCCGCGACGTCCTCCAGGAGAGCGGCCTGACCTTCTTTGCCACGGCAGGCCTCGTGATGTTCGTCCTCGTCTTCGTCGGCGTCTGCCTGTGGACCTTCTCCCGAAAGGGGGGCGAGGTGCGCGGGTGGTCGGCCCTGCCACTGCACGGAGACGAGGACCTTCCCTTTCAGCAACGTGACCCACAGCGCCCGCGCGGCGAGGCGTGAACCATGACCATGGATGATTCGAGGGACGCCGTCGCCCACGTGTATGACGGCATCGAGGAGTACGACAACCCGCTCCCTGGATGGTGGACCTTCATCTTCTGGGCGACGGTCTGGTTCTCCCTGGCCTACGTCGCCCTCTCGCTGATCCGGCGCGACTGGTTCGATCCGCACCTGCGATTCGAGGCGGCGCAGACCCGGGTGCTCCAGCAGCAGTTCTCCCAGCTCGGCGACCTCGAGCCGGACGAGGGGACCCTCCTGGGGTTCCTCGAGGACGAGGACAAGGCCAAGTGGCTCGCGGTCGGCGAGGCCGTGTTCCGCACCAACTGCGTCTCCTGCCACGGTCGGTCGGGGGAGGGGGTCTCGGCCCCCAACCTGACGGACCATCACTACAAGCACGTGAAGGTGCTCACCGACTTCCCGACCGTGATCAAGAACGGAGCGGCCGGCGGGGCCATGCCGGCGTGGGGCAATCGACTCCTGGAGAACGAGGTCATCCTCGTGGCGGCCTACGTCGCGTCCCTCCGTGGAGGCCTCGTCCAGGGCCGGGAGCCCGAGGGCGAGACGATTCCCGTGTGGGGAGCGGCCAGCGAAGCTGGCGCGGGAGACTGAGCCATGACCGTCGCGACCAAGCGCCCACCAGCCGAGTCGGCCCCGCCCGTCCTCGCGCCAGAGCAGCACGTGCTGTCGACCCTCGAGGCCGACGGCTCGCGCCGCTGGCTGACGCCGAAGCTGGCCCGGGGACCGCGCTGGAAGGCGCGGCGAGCGGTGGCCTACGGGTTGATCGCGATCTACTCGGCGCTGCCATGGGTCGAGGTCAACGGTCGGCCCGCGATCCGCTTCGACCTGCCGGGCCGTGAGCTGACCGTGCTCGGCCAGACCTTCCTCGCCACCGACACGGCCGTGGTCGCGCTCGGCGTGCTGATCGTGTTCCTCTCGATCTTCCTCGCCACCGCGCTCCTCGGGCGCGTGTGGTGCGGCTGGGCCTGCCCCCAGACGGTCTACATGGAGTTCCTCTTCCGCCCGATCGAGCGGCTCTTCATGGGCCGCGCGCGGGTGGGTGGGGCGTCCCGGGGAGAGGTCGCTCCTTGGCGCCGCCTCGCCATGGCGGCGACCTTCGTCGTGGTCTGCGCTCACCTTGCTCAGACCTTCCTGGCTTACTTCGTCGGCGCCAAGGGGGTCAGCCGTTGGATGCTTGAGGGACCCGCAGCTCACCCGGCGGGCTTCGCCGTCGTGGCCGCGGTGACCCTGCTGATGCTGGTGGACTTCGGCTACTGGCGAGAGCAGATGTGCATCCTCGGCTGCCCCTATGGGCGGCTCCAGTCCGTTCTCCTGGACCGCGACTCCACCGTGGTGGCCTACGACGAGTGTCGGGGAGAGCCCCGGGGCGCGCGCCGCAAGTCCGAGGCCAGGTCGCGGCTCGGCGACTGCGTCGACTGCAACCTGTGCGTGCAGGTCTGCCCGACCGGTATCGATATCCGCGACGGCCTCCAGCTCGAGTGCATCCACTGCGCCCAGTGCGCGGACGCCTGCGACCACGTCATGGGCAAGGTTGGCCGGCCGAAGGGGCTGGTGCGCTACAGCACCCAGGCGCGCGACGCGGGCGAGGCGAAGCGCCTCGTCCGGCCGAGGACCACGGTGTACTCCGGGCTGGTGTTCGGGCTGCTGGTGGCCTTCGGGCTGATGGTCGGCGGGAAGGGCGCGGCGGATGTGACCCTGCTCCGGAGCCTGGGGCACCCCTTTGCGGTGCTCAAGGACGGGACGGTGGATAACACCATGCGGGTCAAGGTGACCAACCGCGCCCCGGCGGCGCGCGCCTACACGTACGAGCTCCTCGCCCCAGCTGGCGCCGATCTGCGGGGGGGCCTCAAGGCCGACCGTGTGCCGAGCGGCTCCACCCAGGTGCAGCCCCTCCATGTCATCGCGCCGCGCTCGTTGTTTCGGTCGGGCTCCCTCGACGCGCAGCTGCGGGTGAGCGATGGCGAGGGGTGGGAGAAGGTGATCGAGATGCGGCTCCTCGGGCCGCGCTCACCGATGGGAGGGCGGCGATGAGTCTCCCCAGCGAACGCTCCCGCGGGCGTTGGCGGTGGCCCATGATCGCCGTCGGGCTGCTGGTCACCCATGTGGCCTGCATGTTGGTGGCGGTGTCGATCGCCGTCTCGGATCCCAGCGCCGCACCGCTCCCCGACTACTACGGGGATTCGCTGCGCTGGGACGATGAGCGCGCTGCGCTCCGCGCTGCGGAGGATGCGGGGTTGGTGCTGACGGCGACGGCGGCCACGATCACCGGGCCTGGTGGTAAGCGCGCGCTCGTCCTCTCGTTGCTGGGGCCCGAGGGCGTTCCAGCCCAGCTGGACGACCTTGAGCTGGCAGCCTTCCATCCGCTCGATGCAGGGCGGGTGATCCGGCAGCCCCTCGAGCTGAGCGCGGATGGGCAGCTCCGCGCCGACCTGCCCATGGGGCGCGCAGGGGCCTGGGAGCTCTCGCTCCGCGGCCGACTCGGGGAGGTGCCCGTGGCCTTTGAGCGGCAACTCATGATCGCCGCCGTGGAGTTCGACCGGTGACCACCTCCTTGCTCCTCCCCGTTCTCGGCGCGAGCGTGGTGGGCTCCCTCCACTGCGCCGGGATGTGCGGCCCCCTCGTGGCGGTCGCCGTCGGCCGGGGCGGGTGGCGCGCCCATCTCGCCTATCACCTCGCCCGGGGCGTCGCCTACGTCACGCTCGGCGCCTGCGCCGGCGCGGCTGGCGCGCTGCTGGACCTCGCCGGCGCCCTCGGCGGCCTGCGATCGATCG
>CBFHHK010000067.1:0-9762 GCA_965655435.1 Planctomycetota bacterium
CCGCGCCCGACGCATCCCGTCCGGTGGCATCATCGAGCTCGAGGCCGTGGACGTGGAGCAGAACGACGACCTCGGTGGCCTCATCTTCGAGGCCGGCCCGATCGGCATCGACGTCATCGAGCTCGACGGCTCGGAGTTCATCGAGTTCGGCGACGCCCCGGAGCCTCGGCGGGACGTGGAGCCGCGCGAACGCCGGGGAGAGCGCGGAGCTCGCGGTGGACAGCAGCAGCGCCGCCGAGAGCGCGCGATGGAGCAGCGGGAGCGCGGCATGCCTCCGGAGGCCATGCAGGCCCTCCGGGAGCTCCAGGAGGAGGTCCGCGCGATGCGTCGAGAGATGGACGAGATGCGCCGGCGCTTCGACCGACGCGACTAGGACAGGACCCAGCTCCTGGGCCCCAGGGGACCAGGAGTCCGGCGGATTCCCGAGCAGGGCCCGCGCCGTTCCCGACGGCGCGGGCCCTTGTTATTGGCTGCCCCCCCCACTCGCCTGGCCGCGGGGCGGCTAGACTGGTGCGCCAAAAAGCCCCGACGAGCAGCCACGCGACCCCCATCACGGCCATGACGACCCAAGCCCAACCGACCCTCGCAGACTTCCAGCCTCACTTCGCCAAGTGGGAGATCGTGGGCGACCTGATCGACCAGTCGATCGACCTGATGCTCAACATCCGCCAGAGCGGGCACCCGGGTGGCTCACGCTCCAAGGTCCCCATGATGGTCGCCACGACCCTGGGCCCGGGGATGCGCTGGGACGTCCGCCACCCGGAGAACCCGTTCGGCGACCGCTACGTACTCGTGGCAGGGCACTGCAACCCGGGGACCTACGCGATGCTCGCGGTCTACAACGAGGCGCTCCGCATCATGCATGAGCGGACCGGGGACGATCGCTATCTCGTGCCCAACGCGGCCGAGCGCATGCTCACCTGGGAGGACCTGCTCCGCCTTCGTCATAACGGCGAGCTCCCCGGCCACGCAGAGATGGAGGGCAAGACCCTCTTCTTCAAGTTCAACACCGGCCCGAGCGGGCACGGCGCGCCGGCCGCCCTCGGGGAGGCCGTGGCCCTCAAGCATGCGGGCAGCGACACCCGCGTCTTCGCCGTCGAGGGCGAGGGCGGGCACACCGCAGGCTGCCACCACGAGGTCAAGAACTCCGCCTACGGCCTGGGCCTCGACAACCTGATCTACCTGTTTGACTGGAACGACCACGGCATCGACTCGTTCGCCAACTCCGAGGTGGCCCACGGGACGCCCAAGGAGTGGTTCGAGCCCTACGGCTGGCGTGTCGCGGGCGCGGAGGACGGCCACGACTACGAGCAGATCACGAGCGCGCTGCTCGAGATCGTCCACGCAGAGGACACCCAGGGCCGCCCCGGCTGCGTCTGGTTCAAGACTCGCAAGGGGCGCGGCTACGGGATCTATGACGCCGCCTCCCACGGCAAGTCCCACGGCCGCAACTCCGAGGGCTTCTGGGCCTGCCGTGAGGCCTTCGCCAAGAAGTACGGCGTGACCTTCGAGGGCCACGGCGACACCACCGACCCGGGCGAGGACGGCTGCCGCGAGCAGTCGCGCGGCTGGTTCGAGACCGTGTTCAGCGTCCTGCGCGACACGGACGGGCTCGCGGAATACGTGGCCAACACCCTGCTCGGCCTCGGGGAGTCCATCCCGACCAAGCCCGAGGGGCTGCGCCTCGACCCCGCCGAGAACATGCACGAGGACCGCAGCTGGCTCGACCAGCTGCCCGAGGAGCTCTTCCTCCCCGTGGGCGCGAAGGCCGCGAACAAGGACGGCTTCGCCAAGTTCGGCTCCTGGGTCAACAGCCTCGCCAAGGAGCGCATGGGCCGCCCGCTCGTGCTCGCCTGCTCCGCAGACCTTGCTGACTCCACCGCCATCAGCGGCTTCGCCAAGGACTTCGGGGACAAGAAGAGCTTCGGCTGGTACGAGCGCGACTCGAACACCGAGGGCTCGCTCCTCCCCCAGCAGATCACCGAGTTCACGAACGCCGGGCTCGTGGTGGGCGCCGCGACCGTGAACATGAGCGCGACCCCCGAGGACGCCTTCATGGGCTACTGGGGCGCCTGCTCCACCTACGGCAGCTTCTCCTACCTCAAGTACGGGATGATGCGGCTCTTCAGCCAGCTCGCGCAGGACTGCGAGCTGAAGGTCGGCAAGGTCATCTGGGTCGCGGGCCACTCCGGCCCCGAGACCGCGGAGGACAGCCGCACCCACTTCGGCATCTTCTCACCGGTGGTGACCCAGCTCTTCCCGGAGGGCCACGTCATCAACCTGCGCCCCTGGGAGCACAACGAGGTCGCCCCCGCCCTCGCCGCCGCGCTCAAGACGGACGTCCCCATCATCGCCCTGCACCTCACCCGGCCCGGCGTCGTGATCCCCGACCGCAAGGCCCTGGGCATCCCGAGCCACATGGAGGCCGCCAAGGGCGCCTACGTGCTCCGCGACTACGACACGAGCCGCCCCAAGGAGGGCACGCTCATCGTCGAGGGCACCTCCACCATGGAGTCGGTCATCGAGCTGCTCCCGAGCTTCCACGACGGCACGGCGCCCAACTGCAAGATCGTGGCGACGTCGAGCTACGAGCTCTTCATGGCCCAGCCCAAGGAGTACCGCGACGTGGTCCTGCACAAGTCGGACTGGCTCGACAGCACGGTCATCTCCAACGGGAGCCGGATCGGGATGCACCCCTGGCTCTCCACCAAGGTCGCCGAGCAGTACGCCATGACCAGCGATCACGACGATCGCTGGCGGACGGGCGGCTCCATCCCCGAGGTGAAGGCCGAGGCCAAGATCGACGCCGCGAGCCTCATGGAGGGCATCAAGCGCTTCGCCGGAGACCGCGAGGAGCGGCTCGGACGCCTGCACTACGTCTAGGATCAGGCGACCGGCCTCCGCCGCGGGCTCCTGCCGACTTGCTACGGTGTGAGCAAGCCACTCGGTACGGGCAGCTGCCCCTCCCGCCCGAGTCCTCCATGTCGTCGTCCCCCTCCAACCAGAACTCTGCCCGGCCAACGCGAGGCCGGGCAGAGTCCCCGTGGCCCTCCACTCGCGAGGTGGCGACGTGACGGCACGCTCGAAGCTGCTGATGGTGGCTTATGACTTCCCGCCCTGCCTCAGCGCGGGGGTGCACCGCACCCTGAAGTTTGCACAGCATCTTCCGTCCCACGGCTGGGACCCCGTCGTGGTCACGACGACCGCCGGCGCCTACGAGCGGCGCGACGATTCGGTCTCCCCCCCCGACGGGGTCAAGGTCCACCGCGCCTGGAGTTGCGATTCCTCCCGACGGCTCGCCATCGCTGGTCGCTATCTCACGATCACCTGCACGCCGGATCGATACGTCAGCTGGTACCCATTCGCCGTGCGAGCTGGCCGCGCTGCCATCCGTGAGCACAGGCCAGCCGCGATCTACTCCACGTTTCCGATCTTCACCGCCCACATGGTCGCCGGCTCCCTGGCGCGAGCAGCTGGGTTGCCCTGGATCGCTGACTTTCGAGATCCAGCCCCGGAGCACTACATGCCCGCCCACGTGGCGCCGCGGCTCGCGCGTCGAGTGGACCGCAAGACCGTCGAGCAAGCCAGCTTGCTGATCTTCGCGACCGATCGCATGCGAGGCCTCTACCTCGATCGCTATCCAAGCTGTGACCCAACCAAGGCCGTGGTCATCGAGAACGGCTACGACGAGGACAGGCTCTCCGACCTCTCACGGACCGGCCGATCTGACGACACCCACTTCGATCTACTCCACAGCGGGCAGATCTACCCTCACGGACGCGACATCACAGCGCTGCTGCACGCCCTGGCTCAGGGGCCCGCGCACACGGCGGATGGCCGTCTGATCCGTCTCCTGTTGCGGGGCGCCCTCAGGAATGAGGTTCACGAGAAGCCGCTGATCGAACTCATCGCACAGCTCGGGCTCGGCGAGCGGGTCATCCTCATGCCCCCCTGCGGCTACGACGAGGCGCTCGAGGAGATGAGCAACGCCGACGCGCTGATGATCATCCAGGGCGCGCTCTTCAACTACCAGATCCCTGGAAAGGCCTATGAGTACGCCGTCACCGACCGACCGATCTTGACCCTGGCTGGCCCCGGCGGGGCGACGTCGGAGATGATGAAGGGGGTGGAGAGCAGCATCACCGGTGACTGCGACGACCCCCTTAGCATTGCTGCGGCGATACGCGAGCTGATCTCGCTCAAGCCCGCGAGGCGCGACACAGCAGGCTCGAGTCGACGGGAGAGAACGGCTGAGCTGGCGACCGTACTGGAGCGATTCAAGCCCGCAGCTCAGCGCCAGTGAGCTCAAGAGCGAGAGAGACCATGACCCCTATCGACGTACTCCTCGTCTTCGGAACGCGACCCGAGGCCATCAAGATGGCGCCAGTCCACCGCGCCCTGGCCAGCGACGGCCGATTCCGCGTCAAGGTCTGTGTCACTGCACAGCACCGAGAGATGCTCGATCAGGTCCTCGAGCTCTTCTCGATCGAGCCTGCATACGACCTCGACCTGATGCGCCCTGGCCAGGACCTGACTTCGGTCACGGCGAGTGTCCTCGAGGGGCTGAAGGAGGTCCTGCAGGATGCCGCTCCGGACTTCGTCCTCGTTCATGGGGACACGACGACGACCATGGCCGCCTCGCTCGCTGCCTACTACGCCCGCATTCCAGTGGGGCACGTCGAGGCCGGACTGCGCACGGGGGACATCTACTCGCCGTGGCCCGAGGAGATGAACCGGCGGCTGACGGGCGCCATCGCCGCCCTCCACTTCGCGCCGACCGAGGGCGCGCAGGCCAACCTGCTCCGCGAGGGAGTCACAGAGGATCGAGTCGCGGTCACGGGGAACACCGTGATCGACGCGCTGCTGACCGTGATCGAGCAGGTTCGGGCGACGGACGAAGCGGACTTCCTACAGCGCTTCGATGGGATCGACTTCAGCCGGAGTCTCGTGCTGGTCACCGGACACCGGCGTGAGAGCTTCGGCCGTGGCTTCGAGCAGATCTGCGAGGCGCTGGCGAAGCTAGCGGAGACGCCCGACGTGGAGATCGTCTACCCCGTCCACCTGAACCCGAACGTCCAGGAGCCCGTCCAGCGAGTGCTCGGTTCGCTCCCCAACGTCCACCTGCTGGAACCACAGGAGTACCTCCCCTTCCTGTTCCTGATGGACCGGGCGCGCCTTGTCATCACCGACTCCGGAGGAATCCAGGAGGAGGCCCCCTCCCTCGGTAAGCCGGTGCTCGTCATGCGGACCACCACCGAGCGCCCGGAGGCCGTGGACGCCGGCACGGTCCGCCTCGTCGGGACCGAGGTCGACGCCATCGTCAATGCCACCAGGGAACTCCTCCTCGATGAGGAGCGATATCGGTCCATGAGCGTCGCCCATAACCCATACGGTGACGGCAAGGCCAGCCAGCGCATCGCGGACGCGCTCTTCGCCTACTGCAACGCGGCAGCCTCGACGGACGACGCATAGATCGCCGGGGCGCGGCCCCCGATGAGAAAGCACGGATGGACTCTTTGACCCATCTGGACCGCTCGAAGGATAATTGGGGCATGCAGACCAGCAAGGTTTCAGTGATCGGCCTCGGGTACATCGGGCTCCCCACCGCCGCCGTGATCGCCTCGCGAGGCCTCGAGGTCTGCGGAGTCGATGTCTCGAGTGAGACCGTGGACACCATCAATCGAGGGGAGGTCCACATCGTGGAGCCGGACCTCGACATCGTCGTCCGTAGCACGGTCACGACCCAGGCCCTTCGCGCGACCCTGACCCCCGAACCCTCGGATGTCTTCATCGTCGCTGTGCCCACCCCGTTCGCCGCGGATCACCAGCCGGACCTGACGCATATCCAGCGCGCAGCGCGCGCGATCGCCGTCGTCTTGAAGAAGGGCGACTTGGTGATCCTGGAGTCGACCTCACCGGTCGGCGCCACCGAGAAACTCTGCGAGTGGATCGCCGAAGCCCGCGCCGACCTCCGGCTCCCCCATGAACACGCAGAGGAGGCCGACGTCTCCGTCGCACATTGCCCCGAGCGCGTCCTCCCCGGCAACATCCTCAAGGAGCTCGTCGACAACGACCGGATCATCGGCGGCATCACGCGCCGGTGCGCGGAGCGGGCGCGTGATCTCTACAAGATCTTCGTCAAGGGCGACTGCATCCTGACCACCGCGCGCACG
Source organism: Planctomycetota bacterium (assembly GCA_965655435.1). GTDB lineage: Bacteria > Planctomycetota > UBA1135 > UBA1135 > Saltatorellus. The sequence continues at coordinate 6,174 of CBFHHK010000067.1, forward strand.
GCCGAGATGGCGAAGCTCTCGGAGAACGCCTTCAGAGACGTCAACATCGCCTTCGCGAACGAGCTCTCGCTGATCTGCGACGACAGCGACATCGACGTGTGGGAGCTCATCCGCCTCGCCAACCTCCACCCGAGGGTCCACATCCTCAATCCAGGCCCCGGCGTCGGCGGGCACTGCATCGCGGTGGATCCGTGGTTCATCGTCAGCTCCAACCCCGAGAAGGCCCGCCTGATCAAGACGGCGCGGACCGTCAACGACAGCAAGCCCGTCTTCGTGCTGGAGAAGATCACGAGGGCCGCCGCCCAGCTGAAGGAACCGGTGATTGCCTGCCTCGGGCTGGCCTTCAAGGCGAACATCGACGACCTCCGGGAGAGCCCGGCGCTCGAGATCTGCCGGGACCTATGCGACCGTGGGATAGGTGAGGTCCTGGCGGTGGAGCCGAACCTCTCCGCTCTGCCGGCTGCGGAACTGGGTGCCGGCTACGAGCTGACCTCTCTCTCCGAAGCGCTGGAGCGAGCGAATGTGATCGTCGTACTCGTGGACCACGATCAATTCCGTGGCCTCGATCGTGCTCTTCTGGACAGCAAGGTCGTCGTGGACACCCGCGGCATCTTCTGAGCACCGAGTCTCTCCCCCAATGCGCGGCGGGCAGCCCCCCTTGAGGGACTGCCCGCCGCTTGAGTCTCCCGAGCGCCCGTAGGGGCGGCTGCGGTCAGAGCGACTGCCGACTGATCTCTTCACCAGTGACAGCGTCGATCACGACCTCTTCGCCCGGGCAGTGCAGGTCAAACGTCGCGACCTGTGCGTTCTGCATGTACGGGTTCGCGAGGTGAATCTTGAGGCTGACCCCGTTGGAGACGTTGTCGCGGAGGACAATCCGCTGGGTCCTCGTTCCGGCAAGGTCGTTCCCGCTCCAATCCTTGTCCACCCAGATGTTGGGGCGAGTGTGGTCACGGGCGATGAAGCAGCACTCCTCGATGACAAGTTCATCGATGGACTTGAGGTCTGCGATCGACCGATCTCCGTTGGTGTAGTCGAACAGGCAGTTCCTGATCGTCACATCGCTCATCATCTGGCCAAGCGCAGGGTCTAGCGGAACGTTGCCCGAGTCCCTGCAGACCAGGAGCGCCCCAGTGCTCTCCCGTCCATCAGACCGTGGAGTCGAGAGCTTGCAGACGAACGAACTGTCTTCGATCAGCAGGGAGCCGGGGAATTCAGAGCTCCCGGGGCTCGCGTAAGTCAGGCTGAACGAAGCCCATCCCGCGTGATGCCCATTGTCAATGAAGTGGCAGTCTCGGACGGTATGGGTCGGCGACTTGACGTAGCGGAAGTTCGCCTGTGGGTTGCCCCCAGCAGGGTTGGACCGGTGACTGAATTGGGCCCCTTGGGCGCCATTGCGAAGGAAGGTGCAGCCCTCCATCGTGGTGTCACCATTGCTGGAGACGTAGGCGCCGTGGATGTTGATTTCCGTGAAGTCGCAGTTCACGAAGCGACGGTCAGGGACGTTGTACTCCCGGGTACCGAAGATCAGGCTTGATTCGCCAGGGCCGGGATCCGGCCGCACGCTGATGTTGTCCCACGTCAGCGAGGTTTCGCGCTGCAGGACGGGGCCTGAGCCGAGATGTACGTTGAAACCCCACTGGACCATGGGCGGCACCAAGCAGAGGGTGTCGCCATAGTCAATGTCTCCGCCGGGCCACTGAGAGATGGGGCTGAGGGCCGTCCCAACAGCACGGGGCTCGCGGTTCATCCGAAGAGCGCGGATACGGAGGCCCTTGTTCTGATCGGCGGTGTTCTCGAGGTAGTTCTTCGCCACGAAGGGGCCCTGCGAGAAGGCTGTGCCGGGCCCATCGTTGGTTCCCTCGAGGGCGAGCTCCAGGTCAAAGCGGCTGACTCCGCGGCCGAGCGCGGTCTCGATGTAGGGCTCTAGGGCCTGAAAGATGCTGACCGACGGGCCCTTGGGCCCTCCGCGCCGGGCATCGTCCGCCGCGCCCGCGCGCGCACGAATCTTGCTCGCGGTGAGCGCGTCATCCGCCGAGAGAGTGACGCGCCGCGGCTGGACGAGGCTGACTGGGAGGGTCTTCCCGGTGCCAAGAACCGGCTTCTTCCCGGACGCCATGACGGACTCGAGGGCCGCGGGCGCGGCCTCTGACTCAGGTGAGCGTGCCTCCGGGGCGCCGTCAGGCGTGCTGGCGCGATCCTCGGAGTACATCAAAGCGTGAGCGGCGTCATTCCAGCGCTCGATCGGCTCAGCGGCACGCTGCTCGCGCGTCGCGGCCTCCACCTCTGCCGCCGGCGTCGCCGGGACCCGACTCGACACCGCGCGGGTGGTCGAGAGGGCGTTGGTGGTGCCCTGCTTGAAGAGGTGGACGCGGTCGACCATGAAGCCCTGGCTGCGGCCAGAGAGTTCGATCTTGTGCGTGCCCGGCTTGAGGTCGAGGATCACCGGGCCGACGTTGCCCTCCGTCGACCGCTGGCGAGTGTCCCAGGTCCACTCACCGCGGAAGGAGGAGAAGACCTTGGTCCACTCACCGCCGTCCACTCGAAGCCAGACGTCATTGGCGTCCGTGACATCGGGGGCGTCATGGCGGTTGTGCAGCCTCAGCTCGTAGCTTCCGGCGGTCTCGAGACAGGTCTCGAAGCCCACGAGGCCCGTCCCCGGTTTCTTGGCCATATCGGGGCCGGACCACTCGACATAGCCCCTTCCCGCGAAGCCTGCCAGTGAGCTGGAGGCGCTCCAGCCTGCAGCCTCCGCGAGGTCCTCCATCTCGACCACGACGACGTCGGCGCTCGGTAGGTACGCGCCGGACTGCGCGAGCGTCATGCCCATGGTGCTCATCGCACCGAGAGCCGCCGAGCTCGCGATGCGCGTCAGGTGAGTGGTAGTCAGGTTGATCATTGTTTTCCCTTTGGGTCGTGCTCTGGCATCTGCGACCAGAGCTCGCCTTCGTCCTGGGAAACGGCCCAGTGAACGATAGCTCCCTAGGCATCGACGGGTGACGGACCCGCACTAAGCAACTTTCTACCGTTCCACCGTTCGGTGCCCCATAGGAAGACCGTTTTGATCGGGGAAGGGCCCGTGGGGCGCAGGGCGCCGGCCCCCCGGGCAGTTCAACGGACCTGCTGGCAGACGCCAAGCCTTCAGAATAGAGACTCTGGAATTGGGTCTGGCTCGTGCCTGCCCACGGCCGAAGACCCTTCTGATCGAAGGGGGGGGCAGTCCAGCCCACCGCGCCGTGGCCCGCCGGCCAGGACCCTTCACAATGACGCCGGGCGGCGAACCGCTGCCCCACCCATGCCGAGCAAGAGCAGCCCCACCCCGAAGTCCGTTGGGGAGCCGCCCGATTCGATCCTCGGCTTGCTGAAGCACACGTCGGTCTACGCGATCACGCCGATCTTTCAGCGGCTGCTCGGGCTCGTCCTGGTCGGCATCTACACCGCCGTCCTCCCCGCGGGAGAGTATGGCCTCCTCGGGCTCATCTCGCTCTTCCTCGCCCTCTTCCCGCTGCTCATCGGGACCAGCATTCTGGCGGGAGTCTCGCGTCACTACTTCCTGTACGAGGACCCCGCCGACCGCTCGAGCGTCATC
>CBFHHK010000067.1:9857-12422 GCA_965655435.1 Planctomycetota bacterium
CGCACTCGTGGAGTACGTCTCCATCTGCGCCCTGCTCCTGCCGTTCGCGCTGATCACGAAGACCGGCACCGAGGCTCTGCAGGCCCAGAAGCGCTCGAAGGCCGTGGTGATCATCTCCCTCGCGAAGATGCTGCTGGAGACCGCGTTGAAGCTCTACTTCCTCTTCGTTCCGAAGATGGGAGTGCTCGGCTTCCTGTACGCGATGCTGATCGGCGAGATGCTGGCGGGAACGGCCTTCGCGGTCTACATCGCGCGGGTGCACGGGAGGGTGCTCGTGCTCAAGACCTTCAAGCCGCTCCTGCGCTACACCCTGCCCTTGATCCCGATGGGGCTGTTTCAGCTCTGCCTGCACCAGGCGGACACGCTCCTCATCCAGCGCCTCGGCCCGGACGAGGTGATCGGGATGGGAGCCGACGGTGTCCCGCTGACCGTCGCGAGCCAGTGGCTCGGGGTCTACTTCCTCGGTTACCAGATCCCGTTCCTCTTCCACACGGCGGTCATGGGGTCCTTCATGCGCATCTGGGCGCCCAATGTCTTCGCCCTCGATGACGGGCAGGCCAGCCGGGAGAACATGCGACGCATCGGGACCCTCGTCGCGCTCAGCATCGGCGGCCTCTACGCCCAGGTCGCGCTCTTCGGCCGCGAAGCCATCCAGCTCATCGGACGCCAGGAGGCCTATCAGGCCGCGAACGAGGTCGTCCCGTGGGTCGCCCTTGGCTACGTCGCCTACGCGCTCTACGGCCTCAGCCAGGTGGTCCTCATGAAGGTCTTCGCCGTCCGGTCGCTGGCAGCGCTCAATGCCGTGGCCCTCGGCGTCAACCTGCTCCTGAACTTCCTTTGGATCCCGGAGTACGGGTCCGTCGGCGCCGCCGCAGCGACCACCGTCTCCTTCAGCGTGCTGGCCCTGAGTGCGGCTTGGCTCTCGAAGCGCAAGGGGGTCCAACCGTTCACCTCCACGTCCGTCCTCTTTGGACTCCTGCTCGTCGCCGGCGCCGCAGCCGCGGGGGCGACCATCGACCAGGCGACGGTACCCTGGGCCGCAGGGGGGCTCGCCGCCAAGGCCGGGGTCTCCGCCGCCCTCGCCCTGCTGCTCTTCGCATCACTCCCGAACGACGACCGGAAGCGGCTCCTCGAAACGCTCCGGCTCCGCCGCTAGCGCTTGAGCCAGATATCACCCACGCCGCTCGGGGCGTAGTGGGCGTCGATGAAGGCCTGGACCTCGGGCGCAAGCCCTCTCGTCCCGGCGTCCCGGACCACCGCAGCGGGAGGCTCGGACTCGAGGGCTCGAAGGACCGCAGCCCCCTTCGCCTCATCGTCCAGGTTCGTCAGCATCCCACGGTGGAGGAAGAAGTAGCGATAGGCGTGCGGGTGGAACACCGCGCACCCCGTCCAACCCGTCAGGACCGTGTCCCCGTCCCCGAGCGTGGCCGCCAGGAAGTCGAACTGTCGCTTGAAGCCCTCCACCGGCCTCGTCACGGCCATGCGCGCTGTCTCGACCAGCGGCCAGCTGCAGAGGGCACACGTCGCCACGACCGAGAGGGTGTCCTCACGGCGCGCGCGCGCGGCTGCGCCGAGGAGACAGAGGCCCCCCAGCGACACCAGCGCCGCTCCCATGGGGTCCGCGGGGAACTGACGGGCCATCACGGCCCCAGCCCCCGCAGCGCCGAGCGCGGCGACCAGGAAGCCCGCGGTCCAGCCCAGGCGGTCGGCGACCAACGCCACCAGGAACCCGGTGGCCCCGACCGCCGCCCCCACGAGGAGCGGATTGAAGAGGGAACCCGGTTGAAGCCCGAGCCACGCAGCGACCACCGCCACCAGCAGGAAGCCGGCCCCGACACGGACCATCGACGGCCAATCCGTGACGGACCTCAGCTGGCCCAGCGAGTGGGCCGCCGCGCAGGCAAGGAGCGGCCAGAGGATCATCAAGAACTGCGGCCACGGCACAGGGATCGTGAACCAGCCGACGAGGATGGTCGCGCTCGTGAGGACCAACGCCGCCGCAGCCGGGCCTCGCTCGCCCCCGCCCGAGGCGACCGCGAGGAGCTGAATCAGCCCCAGGCCCCCGAAGCCGACCAGCAGCGGGTTGCCCAGCACCAGGACCCGAACATAGGTCCAGGGCCCGACCTCCTGCTGCCACCCCAACGGGCCAAGAATGACCTCGTCCACGAACCCGGCCAGCTGGCCCTGGTGGGCCAAGGACAGGAGCATCAGCACCACGGGCAAGGCGCTCCAACCAACGAGAGTGAAGAGGTCAGGGAGCCCCTCGCGCACGCGCCGCCAGCCGCCGCCTCGGAGCTGGAGCAGGAGCACCGTGAGGCCCAGCCCGAGGGCCCCGAATGCCAGCTTGAACGTGAAGAGCAGGCCGAGCCCCAGGGCCGTCCCCGCGGCAGCGAAGCAGCGCCGCGGGCCGCCGCGGAGCCCGTCGATCGTGCAGATCACGGCGAGGGTCCAGAGCGCAGCTGCCGGCACGTCGGGGCGCACCTCGACCGACTTCTCAATGAAGAGGAGCGTGGTGGCGTGCACGGCCACGGCGATCGCAGGGACGAGGCCACCGCTCAGTCGGCG
>CBFHHK010000067.1:12521-20245 GCA_965655435.1 Planctomycetota bacterium
CGCCAACGCATAGGTGAGACAGAGGCCCGCCGCGGCCGTGACCGCCATGAGGCCGCGCGAGAACATGATCGCGGACCAGCTGGCACCCATCACCTCCAGCGGCCAGGAGAGCAGCCAGGCAAACCACGACGAGTGGTGCTCGAAGTAGTCCACATGCGGGGTGAGTCCGCGGCTGACGCTGTACGCACCGTGGAGGTGCTGCATCTCATCCGCGTCCACATCCCTCAAGAGCAGCAGCGGGATTCGATGGAGGACGAGGACGCCGACGAACAGCAACAGAAACCAGCGGCCCTCGGCCCCCGGGGTCTCCCCGGCGACCGGCGGCTCTGGACTCGCTTCGGTGATCGACATCAAGGGGTCTCCATTCGCAGGGAGGACCACGCGGGGGCCGCCCGCGGGGGATGATAAGCCCCGATCGGGCTCAGCGCTCCGGGATCAGCGCATGATCCCTGCACCGGACGGGACCAGCCGCCTCGCTTCAACCGGTCGCCGTCACCCACCCCGTCACAGTGCTTCAAGCAGAGCGGCGACCGCGGGCCGTCCCGGCGACCCAGCGATGAACGATCTCGTACAGCTCGTCGATCTCGACAGGCTTCGAGATGAAGTCGTCCATGCCAGCGTCGAGGCAAGCCTGTCGGTCGCCCCGCATGGCGTTCGCTGTCATGGCGACGATGGGAGGCAGCGGCTCGCCAGACGCCCGCAGGTTCTGGGTCGCCTCGAGGCCTGAGCACTCGGGCATCTGCCAGTCCATCAGCACGAGGTCGAACTCCGATTCGAGCGTCTCGCGGACCGCCTCATGGCCGTTCTCGACCCAGGAGACCTGCAGTCCGAAGCGCTCCAACATCTTCGTGGCCACCTTGGCGTTCGTCAGGTTGTCCTCGGCCAACAGGACCCGACCCGAGAGGGGCTGCCTGCCCTGCTCCTTGGGCGCACCGCTCCCCGCCATCGGAGCGGACCGCCCTTGGTCCACCCGAGCCAGGGGCAGCTTGACCACAAACGTTGACCCCTCACCCTCGACGCTCCGGGCGTCCATCCGGCCCCCCATCTGCTCGACCAGCAGCCGACAAATGGTGAGCCCTAGCCCTGACCCGCCGAAGCGGCGCGTCGTGGATTGGTCCGCTTGCGTGAAGCGCTCGAAGATGCTGTCGATCCGATCAGACCCAATCCCAACGCCGGTGTCCTCCACCTCGATCACGACCCCCTCCTCTTGGGCTCGAAGCCTGATGCTCACCGAGCCTTCAGTGGTGAACTTCAGCGCGTTCCCCACCATGTTCATGACCACCTGCCGGACCCGGAGGCCGTCCGCAACAAAGAGGCCGCGCGCGGCGGGATCGGCGTCAAGGCGGAGGGTCAGCCCCCGCTCCTCCGCGCGACTTGAGAGCAGGCTGACGACGCGCTGGATCAGGTCTTCGAGGTCCGTAGGAGCCTCTTCGAGGTCCATCTGACCGGACTCGATCTTCGACAGGTCCAGGATGTCATTGATGATCCGCATCAGGAGCCTCGCGGACTCCTCAATGACACCAACGCACTCATCCTGCTCCATGTCGAGGAGCGTCTCGCGGAGCAGACTGACCATCCCGAGCACGCCGTTCATGGGCGTCCGCAGCTCGTGGCTCATGTTCGCGAGGAACTCGGACTTCGAGCGAGACGCCTCCTCCGCGAGCCCCACGGCCGTGCGCAGGGCCTCGGTCCGCTGCAACACCTTCTCTTCAAGCTCATCACGGGCGCTGGCCAGTGACTGGTTCGCGAGCCATAGCTCCGACGCCTTGGACTCCAAGAGGCCCTCAGCCTCCTGGCGTGCCCTGCGCTCTCTTCCGAGGCGAGAGATCCAGACGTCGTCGCTCGTGGACATCTAGCTCAGCTGATGACGAAGCGGCAAGACGTCCCGTCTGCACCACCTGGATTCACCCGACGCACCCTGCGCGACTCGCCGAAGTGCTGGAGGCATCCTTCGATCAACCCCTCAGCGAAGTCCGCGAAGGGCCGCGGTGAGGAGTAGGTCAGGTCCACACCCCCACACTCCAGGATCTCCACCTCAAAGGCGGGAAGCTCGGCGTCCGGATAGAGCTTCCGTACGGCCGTGTGAATGGTGTCCTCGATTCCCGAGAGGAACGTCGGGGCGTCCTCAACCCCTTCGAAGAACTCAGGGAACTTCTGATAGAAGCGCCCGAAGAGGTGCTCGCCGAAGGCCTTGATGAGCACGGGAACCGGGATCCCAGACCGCTCCCCGAGCTTCTGCACCAGGACAACGAGCTCTTGAAAGTCGTAGGTCCCGACCGCTGTGTAGGCCCCACCCGTCGACAGCTCGCAGCCCTCGACCAGCGCGTCGACCTCGTCGAGCCCGCTCTGCTGCTCGATCATCTCGAAGAACTCGGTGAACACGATTCCTTTCATCACATGGCTCCCTTGGGCAAATCTGTCCGGGTCATCGCGGGCTGGTGCAACGCTGCACACGAGGCTTGGCGTCCCGGTTTGGGATGGATCGAGATGATCGCCCCGTCGCTTGAGGCCTTTGACCTGCATTCCGCGGCAGAAATTGCGGCTCTCCCGACCCAGTCGCAGACCCAGCTCACCCGCCGGGAGCATCCCCTGTTCGCTCGCTACGACGGGGGAGGCCCTCCTTACCTCCCTTGCCCTGCCGGCCAGCCGTGAGCGCCTCCAGCGCGGCCTCCCTCGCGGCAACCGGCGGCGCTCCCGGCCAGCAGCACAGAGCCCTCGCAGGTCGAGACGTCAACGGCCGAGGCGCCATCACCTAGACACCTCGTGGACGCTGAACAGGCCCTCCCCTCCGTCAGGGCGGCGCGGTCGCCAGCCACGAGGCCTCGGCCCGATCACCTGAACCAACCCGCTGCCTGCTGATCAGGACACCGCGGTGCCCTTCAGCTCCGTCCACCGAACGGGCGGCGAGGCTGGTCTCGGAGCCTCCAACGGAGCCCGCGCCCGTCAAGAAATCGGCGCGAGAGGCGGGGCAACCGCTCGCTCGCGGGCCGCGAGGCCCGCGGCAGCGTCCTGCCCCTTGCCGAGGAGCTGATCCCGAAGGACCTCCTCGCCAGAGATCCCTGCGGCACCAACGGGAAACGACTCATCCACGACGCTGAGGACACCGGTACGAACATCGTGCTTTATCCCGCCGCGGTCAGGGATCCGAGGCCCGAGGAGATCCGCTGCGCCGGCGACGTGGCGACGCGCGACCTCGCCTGGGTCATCGACAAGACCGACAAGGTCGTCCACCACGGCTGCAGCCGCTCCTGGCCCGAAGGACCCGCCCACCCCGGCCAGAGCCCCGTGCTCGACGCGGCGAACGCCGCCGAGGACCAGCGAAGGAACGAGACCCTCACCGCGATCCATGGGGAGGGAGGCGGGCGGCTTCTGGAAGGGGTCGAGCCCCCCACCCCATGCTCGCCGCCGCTCCCCGTTGGCCCCCCCTCCGAGCCTCGCCTCCCGTGGACAGCCTGGACGAGAACGAGTGTCCCTCGATTCCTCGCCGGGCCTCGAACTCGGGCTGAGGTCCGACGTCGCGGCGATGGGGGCGGCGCCTCGTTCATCAGTCGAGCGCCTCTCAGGGTCCTCTCATCCGCCCGGCAGTCAGGTCGTCTCCTGGGCCACAAGAGCGCCTCGCGACCCTCAAACCACGGCTCTGAGGTTCAGCCTGAGAGGGTTGGCGCCTCATTGCAGGCCCGCTGACAACTTCCGTCTCCCTCGGGCGCCTCGACACGCCACGGACGCCAGAATTGAGAGGGTGCCCCTGAATCGCCGCTCTGCAGGTTTATCCCCAGGTCGCACGAACAAATCAGGACATCTCATGATCATGAGGAGTGGTCGGAGCGAATCCATCGTTGGCCCGGCGTCCTCCCCATCTCCTTCTCCATCGTTCGCCCCATGATCTCGCGCGCTCTCTCCACCGCTGCGTTTCTGACGCTCATCTCTCCCACACTGGCCCAGGGTCCTGGCTCCGCCATGCCCGCGACGCCCAGCGCCGCGAACGCGGTCCCCGGGCCCTTCGGCTTCGTCCGATGCCTGACGCCGGACCTCGACCCCAACCAGTCGATGTTCCTGCCGCCGTCGGACTGCAGCGCCAACAGCACCAACCCGACCAGCGCCTACGACCCGGCGAACCTCGACGAGCTGGTGATCCCCGTGGTCTTCCACGTGATCCGCGACAACAACGGCAGCGGAAACGTCCCCAACGCCCGCGTCATCAGCCAGGTGGAGATCTTCAACGAGGACTTCGGCGCCCTCGCCGGCACCCCCGGCGCGCCGGGCGTCGACACCAAGGTTCGCTTCGAGCTCGCGACCAGCGACCCCCAGGGCCAGTCCTCGACCGGAATCCTCCGGTACGACAACTCGAACTGGTTCAACGACAACGGGAACTACTGGAACAGCATCGCGTGGGACCCGAACGTCTACCTCAACGTGTACACGCTCGGCGCACCGAGCGGCAGCTCGAACGTCCTCGGCTACGTCCCCTACTTCCCCCAGAACGGGAGCCCCGGTAGCGCCTCTGACCGAGTCGTCCTCCTGAACGGCACGGTCGGCCGCAACGCGCCCCTCGCGCCGTACAACCAGGGCCGTACCGGGACGCACGAGGTCGGGCACTACCTCGGCCTCTACCACACGTTCCAGAGCGGCTGCGGCGGCTCCAACTGCTACACGTCCGGCGACCGGATCTGCGACACGAACGCCGAGTCGAACCCCGAGTTCAACTGCGCGGCCAACTCGTCCAGCTGCGGCAGTACGGACCCCGTCCGTAACTACATGAACTACAGCACGGACACGTGCATGACGAACTTCACCGAGGAGCAGGCGCGCAGGATCCGCTGCACGCTCGAGTTCTACCGCCCGACACTGGGCACTCCGGTGGGTCCGATCCTCGGCGCCAACTACTGCGTCGAGACCCCCAACAGCACGGGCCTGCCCGCCACCCTCGTCGGGACGGGGACGAAGCTGATCGCCAACAACGACTTCGGCGTCTACGCCCAGGGCCTCCCCATCAGCTCGCCGGGCTACTTCATCTGCAGCCCCAACCAGGCCCAGGTGCCCAATCCGGGCGGCTCCCAGGGGACCCTCTGCGTGGGCAGCTCCACCGGGCGCTACCTGAGCCAGGTCGGTAACGCCGGCATCTTCGGGATCATCCCGCTGAACGTGGACCTCACGGCCATCCCCCAGCCCACCGGCAACGTCGTCGTCCAGCCGGGCGACACGTGGAACTTCCAGTGCTGGTACCGCGACTCGATCTTCGGCTTCCCGATCTCCAACTTCACGGACGGGTACACGATCACCTTCGAGTGATCCCGAGGTGGGGTGAGCTCCCTACGGAACGCGGCCCGCCGGCCGGCGCACAGCGCCGGCCGGCGGGCCGCTCAAGTTCACGCCGACCTCAGCCCGACCAGGCGTCCACCATGGCCAGCATGGCCTCGGAGATCGTCGCGCACTCCTCCTCGGTCGTGCACGCCGGCGGCAGCGCGTAGACCACGTTACCGAGGGGACGGAGCAGCGCGCCGTGCTGGCGCGCCACGCTGCGGAGCCGCGGCCCTCGCTCGCTGAGATAGCCCGAGTCACCCCCCGTCAGGTCGAACGCGACCATGCCGCCGAGGTGCCGGAGGTCCGCGACCCGCTCGTCTCCTTCAAGGGACGCGAGTCCGCCGAGAATGGACTCTCCCACCCGCTGGAGTTGCCCCGGGGTGTCCCGCTCCTCGTTGACCCGCAGCGACTCCAGCGCGACGGCACACCCCGTCGGGTTCCCGGTGAAGGTGTGGCCGTGGAAGAGCGCCCGCGTGCGGACGTCGCTCAGGAAGGTCTCGTAGAGCGCCTCCGTGGCCATGGTCGCCGAGAGCGGGTACATGCCCCCCGTCAGGCCCTTCGCGAGGCACAACAGGTCCGGGGTCACCCCGCAAGCGAGGCAGGAGAAGAGCGCGCCCGTCCGGCCGAAGCCGGTCATGACCTCGTCCGCGATGAGGAAGACCCCCCGCTCATCGCAGGCCGCCCGGACCGCCCGCACGACCTCGACGTCGTGGATCCGCATGCCCGCGGCCCCCTGCAGGCGCGGCTCGAGGATCACCCCCGCCGCCCGCTCACCGAGCTCATCCAGCGCTCCAACGATGGCCGCCGACTCCGCCGGAACGCGCTGGACCTCGAACAGGAACGGCGCGAAGGGCATGAAGAAGGGATCCGGATCACCCACCGCCATCGCCCCGAAGGTGTCGCCGTGGTACCCCCCCTCCAGCGCCACGAAGACCCGGCGCTCGGGCTCGTCGCGCTGGGCGTGGGCCTGGAGCGCGATCTTCAGGGCGACCTCCACCGCGGTCGAGCCGTCATCGCTGAAGAAGGTCCTCGTGAGCCCATCCGGGGCGACACGAGCCAGCTCCTCGGCGAGCGTGACGCCCGGCTCATGGGTGGCCCCCGCGAAGAGCACGTGGTCGAGGCGCTCCATCTGCGCCCGCGCGGCCTCCACGAGCCGCGGCTCACCGTGACCGTGCAAGGTGGCCCACCAGGAGGAGATCCCATCCACCAGCTCGGTGCCATCCTCGAGCACGAGGCGCGCCCCGCTCGCGGCGCGGACGGGGATGGGAGCGGGCTCGGTGGCGGCCTGCGTGTAGGGGTGCCAGACGTGTCGAGCGTCCCGCGAGATCAGATCGTTGGCCATGGTTCAATGCCCCCGGATCGCATCCGCGATCGGGTTCTTGGCGAGCCAGCCGTCGATGGCGTCCTGGTCCAGGGGCGCCAGCATCGGCAGCTCGAAGAGGTGCGAGACGTGGACGGCGAGGGTCGCCGCGTTCTCAGGGTGAGGTTCGCCCACGAGGATGAGCGCGGCGGGGGTGATCCGCCGGGCGCGCAAGGCCTCAAGGGTGAGCAGGGTGTGGTTCAGGGTCCCGAGGCCCGAGCGCGCGACCAGCACGACCTCGGGCCGCTCTCGCGCCAGCCAGTCCGCCTGGGTGAAGGGGGCGGTCAGGGGGACGTGCAGACCGCCGGCGAGCTCGACCACCAGCCGCGACGGGGCCGCGTCGCGCACGCGGTCACCGAGCGCCACGTGCAGCACCTCGGGATCGATCACCTCCCCCGCCGCCGCGGCCGCGGTGTGGGGGGAGGCCGGGAGCGGGAATTCGTAGGCGGGGGCGGCCACCACGCGAGCCCCCTCGCCGAGGGGGCCCCGGTGGGGTCCTGCCAGGCGCTCGACCGTCTCCGAGTCGCTGTCGTCCCCGGTCTGGACCGGCTTCCAGTAGCGCGCGCCCAGCGCCCGCGCCACCGCCGCCGCCGCGACGGTCTTGCCGATGTCGGTGTCTGTCCCCACGATGAAGACCGCGCCCGTCGTGCTGGCAGGTCCCGTGGCGATGGAAGGCGACGTGGCGCTGGGAGCGGACGGCGCCGGCCCCTTCACCTCGTGCGAGCCAGACACCCGGGCGGCACCCCCGGAGTCGCGAACTGCGGGAGCCTCCGCCAGGATGGGCGCGAGGCCGTTGAGGAGCGCGTCCACGTCCTCGATCCGATGCTCTGAATGGCAGGCCACCCGGAGCTGAGCCGCGCCAGGCCGGACGGTAGGGTGCCGGACCGCGCGGACGCTGAGTCCGCGCGCTTGCAGGGCCGCCGCGGCCTCGACGGCGCGCCCCTCGTCCCCGAGGAGGATGGGCAGAATGGCAGCGTCCGGCTCGGGCGAGCCCACCGCGGCCGCGATGCGCTCGGCGTGACCCGCGAGCCTGCGCCGCGCCTCGTCGGCGTCCGCCCCCAGG
>CBFHHK010000068.1:0-3248 GCA_965655435.1 Planctomycetota bacterium
GCGGACTGGCGGCCTCCGGTGGTGAGCTGGTTTGGGGGAGCCGGGCCCCGAGCGGCGCGCGCCGGACCCGGGTGCGGGGGTGGTGTGGCCCGGCATGGCCCGACATGACCCGGTAGGGCCGCAGCCCACGTCGGTGGCTCGCGAAGAGACACCCCCGCGGAGGCCCCTCCCTGACGAGGGAGCGCAGGGCTCCAGGGATGGACGGTTCAGGTGGGGAGTGCTCGGGATGGGACGCGTGGCCACGAGGCCCTCGGGTCCCCGGGGGTCGGCGAAGTCGAGGCCGGAGTCTGCGAGACCAAGGCCGCGAGGCTGCGGTGGACTGCGGTGCCCGCGCGGGGCCCAGCTCGACCCAGAGGCCCCGCTCGACCCAGAGGCCCGGCTCGACCCAGAGGCCCGGCCGGCGAACGGGCAGGACCTCGCCGGCGAGCGGCGCGGCCCTGCCGGAGGGCGCCGCTCCGCCAAAGCAGACGGCGCCACAAGGGACGGCGGCCCAGCGGCTCGGGCTCGCTTCAGGTCCAGAGCTCTTCAGCTTGGCGCCGCGGCGCTCGGCCCGTCGGCGGTCAGGCGGTGACCAGTCCCGTCCCTGTGATTCGCTCGCAGACCTCGAGGTAGCGGGCGGTCACGCGGGCCACGATGGCCGGGTCCAGGGGCGGCGCGGGGTACTCCTTGTCCCAATCCAGCGTCTCGAGCCAGTCCCTCAGGATCTGCTTGTCGAAGCTGGGCGGGCTGATCCCCACCCGGTAGCTGCCTTCATCCCACATGCGCGACGAGTCCGGCGTCAGGGCCTCGTCGATGAGCAGGACGTCCCCGTCGCGGACCCCGAGTTCAAACTTGGTGTCGGCGAGCCGGAGGCCGAGCGGGGCGAGCTGCTCGCGGCCCCTCTCGAAGAGCGCGAGGCAGAGGGTCTTGCCGTGCTCCCAGCGCTCTTCGCCCACGAGGTCTCGGGCCTCGTCGGGGGTCAGCGGCCGGTCATGGTCCTCGTGCTTGGTGGTCGGCGTCACGATCGGCTCGGGCAGCTCGTCGGCGAGGGAGAGGCCGGCGGGGAGCGGGATCCCGCAGATGGTCTGGGATTGCTGGTACTCCTTCCAGCCGGACCCGGCGATGTGGCCCCGAACGACCCACTCGATGGGGTCGGGCTCAGCGCGGCGCACGATCATGACGCGGCCTCGCAGGCGCTCACGCCAGGCGTCGTCCAGCCCCTCCGCGTCGTCCACGCAGGTGCTCACGAGGTGATTCGGCGTCAGGTCGCGGGTCCGCTCGAACCAGTGCGCCGCGATGGCGGTGAGGACCTTGCCCTTCATCGGGACCCCCTCGTCCATGACCACATCGAAGGCGGACACCCGATCGGTCGTCACGAAGAGGAGGTGATCGGGGTCGAGGCTGTAGATGTCTCGCACCTTCCCCGAAGCGATCTGCTCGAGGCCCGTCGGCCGGTCTTCACGGCCCAGATAGACGTCAGTCATGGCTCGAACGATAGGCAAGGCGAAGCCCGACCGCGAACCCCGGGTCCGGGAACGTTAGCCTTGGGCCCGCCGCGTTCCCCGGCTGCACCGTGAACCCTGATCGCACCGACCCCCTCCTCGCCCGCTCGGCAGGCTTCGAAGAGGGCACCCCCGTGGCGGGCGCCGTGAGGGTGCCTGGCTCCAAGTCCATGGCCCAGAGGATCCTGGCGGCGGCCTCGGTGGCGCGAGGGCAGACCCGGCTCGGGGGGCTGCCGTCCTCCGCCGACGTGGTGGGGGCTCTGCGTTGCGCCAGGGCCCTCGGCGCCCGCTTCCCCGGTGGCCAGCGGGCCGACGACCCCCTCGCGGCAGCCCTGCTGCGGCGCGGGGCCGCCGGGGAGCTGGTGGGGGATCCGCCGACCCCGGCTGCGGCGCCTCGGGCATGGGCCCGGCTCGAGCCCGGTGAGTCCGGGACCTGCGCGCGGCTGTTCTCGGCGCTCGCCGCCCTCGCCCGCCCGGAGGGCAGCGGCTCCGACGTGGTCCCCTCCGGGACCCTTGAGTCACGGTCCAGCGAGCCGCTCTTCGACGCCCTGCGGAGTGCCGGCGCCGGCGTCGAGTCGTCAGGTGGAGGCGGAGGCTGGCCGGCGCTGTTCACGGCGGTGATCCCGGCGGGATCCATCGAGCTTCGCCACCCTGTCTCGAGTCAGGAGGTCAGCGGGCTCCTGCTGGCCCTCGCCTCCCACGCCGGCGAGCGTCACCTGCGGGTGCTCGGGCCGATCCCCAGTCGGGGCTACGTGGACATGACGGTCGAGGTCCTGGGGCGGTTCGGGGGCTCGGTTCGGGCGGAGCCCCTGGCGTGTGATTCCCCCGATGAGTCGGGGGTGCTGTTCACCGTCCGCGGTCCCCTCGTCGCCCCCTCGGAGTCCATCGCCTGTGAGCCAGACGCGAGCGCAGCGGCGGTGGCCCTGGCGGCTGGGGCCCTCTCCGGCGGGCAGCGGACCTGGGTCGATGGGGTCGGGACCGGGTCGCTCCAGCCCGATGTGGCCATCGCGCCTTGCCTCGAGGCCTTCGGCTGTTCGACCGAGGGCAGCGGCCCCGACCGACTCGTGGTCGCCGGCGCTCCGCGTCGGGGGGCCGAGGTCGACTGCGGGGCCTCCCCGGACCTCGCCCCTGTCCTCGCCGCCGTCGCGGCCTTCGCCGCCTGCCGCGGCCTCGGGGGGTCCACCCTGACCGGGCTGGAGACGCTGCCCGGGAAGGAGTGCGATCGGCTCTCGGTGCTCGCGGAGGGGCTGCGAGCCCTCGGCCTTGAGGTGACGCAGGGGGCCGCGTCGCTGACCATCGGCGACGCCCCTCGCCGGCCTCGCACGGGGGGAGAGGCGCTCGTGCTCGACCCCAAAGGGGACCACCGCATGGTGTTCTTCGCGGCCCTGCTCTCGCTCTTCGAACCTGGCGTTCGGTGCCTCGAACCGGGCTGCGTCGGTAAGTCCTGGCCTGGGTTCTGGCAGGACCTCGTCGCCGCCGGGGGTAGGCTTTCCACGTCATGACCACCGAAGCCAGCGCCGCCGACCTGACCCACCCCCAAGGCCCCGTCCTCGTCGTCGGAGGGGCCGGGTACATCGGGAGCCACTGCGTGGCGCTCCTTCAGCGCCGCGGCGTCGAGGTGGCGGTCTTCGACGATCTCTCGACGGGACACGCGGAGGCCATCAGCGCCCCCCTGGTGGTGGGCAGCCTCGGGGATCGCAAGGCGATCGCCGCCGCGCTGGAGGCCCACCGCCCCTCAGCAGTGATTCACTTCGCCGCGAAGTGCTA
>CBFHHK010000068.1:3347-12918 GCA_965655435.1 Planctomycetota bacterium
TCTCTCTCACCTGCAGGCCGGGCGAGGGGACCTGGAGTGCCACCTCGGGACGGGGAACGGCTTCACGGTCATGGAGATCATCGAGGCCGCTCGCGAGATCACTGGGCACCCGATCCCAGCGGAGGTTGTGGCGCGGCGAGAGGGTGACCCCGCCATGCTCGTGGCGGGAGGGTCGCGGGCCTTCGACGTGCTGGGTTGGCGCCCCGCCCGCGGGGACGTCCGCGACGTCATTCGGGATGCGTGGGCCTTCCACTCGGCCCACCCGAGCGGCTATGCGGTGGGCTGAGGACGCGGGCTCGGTCCACGGACCGAGGCGCCGGCGGGTCGTCGCCTTCCTCGGGCTGACCGTCCTCTTCGGGGTCGCATCCTGCCGTTCGCTGGATGAGAACGTCCTGGATGAGCGGATGCGGGCCGCCACGGTGGACGCCTACCTCAGCTTCATCGAGGACGAGTTTGGTGGCTTCGCCACGGCCGGGACCTCGCTCGAAGGGCTGCGGGACCGTCATCGCTCGGCAGCGGTCGCCGCGACTCGACCCGAGGACTTCTACGGCACGTTGCGGCGGATGGTCGTCGACCTGGATGACCCCCACGCCACGCTCGTCGCCTCGGAGCGGTTCTGGAAGGGGCCCGTGGCTCTCCCGGAGCAGCTGGCGGCGATGTTCGCCGGTGACGACGTCTGGCTGGCGCTGCCCGGCGAGTCGGTTCGGACCCCCGCCCAGCTGAGTGCTGCGCTGGAGGGCTGGCTGGAGGGCGTCGCTGATGCGGCGGCCGCTGGAGACCCGGCAGCGAGCGCGCAGGTGCTGGTCCGGAGCGCGATCGCGCAGGCCGGCGCGGGCGCGCCCCTGCGTTGGATGATCCTGGAGGCCGTGGATGGCGTGCCCGTACGCTCGCCGCACGGCGCCTTGCTGCTGTTGGAGGGGGCGCTGGGCTCGTGCGTGCAGGTGACGGGGACCCTCGACGGTGCCCGGGTCACGCTCGGGCTCTTCCGCAACTCGGGCAAGATCCGAGAGCGTGGGGAGGTTGAGTTCGAGGGGCCGTTTGGTCCGCGGAGGCTCGCGCGCATCCTGGATCCAGAGGTGCCGCTGCCGCGCCGTCCCTGGTCCGAGGACCTCCCGTACGAGGCGCAGCGGTCTCGACGCCAAGAGCTGCTTGGCTCGGCGGAAGCGGTCGGGGAGGTCGAGCGGGACCTCGCTCGAGAGTACGGGCTCGAGGCGAGGGTCCTCACCTCACCCGGCGGGCGCGAGGTCGGCTACCTGAGGATCGAGGACTTCAGCCGCTCGGATTGGCCCGGCGGGACGATCCCGCCGGACCGGGACGCGCAGTTCCTCGAGGGGCTGGGGACGGTGATGGAGGCGCTCACCCCCTACGAGACGTGGGTGGTGGACCTGACTCAGAACCACGGGGGGCGCTGGCTCGAGCTCGGTTCGCTCCTGAGCTTCTTCTTGCCCGTGGAGATAGAGGTTCTCCCCCATGAGGTCCGGGCCTGGATGGCGAGCACGCGCTGGGGATTCATTCCGACCATGGAGCGGGTGACGGCACAGCAAGGGCGCGTCGAGGTCCCGTGTGTCCTTCCTCGAAGGCTCTTCGTACTCGTGGACCAAGGGACGGGCAGCTCCGCGGAGATCCTCGCGTGCGCGCTGAGGCACCTCGCGGGAGCCACGCTCGTGGGCGAGCGGACCGTTGGGGCGGAGCTCGCCGTCACCACCCTCTGGGCCCCGGACGGGTCTCGCTTTACGGTGGGCGGCGTGGGGGGCATGCTTGAGCCGTGCGAGCACTTTCAGGGGCGGGGCGTCGAGCCGGACCTGCTGATTCGGTTGCCCGCGCCGGACAGGGCGGAGCTCGGACTCGGGGCGAGGCGCGAAGCGCTCCGCATGGACGCGCTGCGGAAGGCGCTGGCGGTCATCGACGGGGCCACGCCCTGAGAGACGAGAGTCGCTGAGACCCGGTGGCGCACAGCGGCGCTTGGTGGGCGCAACCCTGGGCTGGGTTCGGCACAATGGGGACCCGATGCGCCTCCAACACCTCCTCTTCGCCGCAACCCTGGCGCTCTGTGCCTGTGCCGAGCAGGCGTCCGAAGCGGCGCCTGGTGCCGGCTCCTCCCACGGGGGCGGGGCCCAGGTCAGCGACCTCGACCCGGTCTCCTTCGATGCGCTCACCCCGCGGCAGGGGGCGAGCGAGCCGCAGGCTGAGGCTGACGTTGACAGGAGACGCGCTGTGGACGGCGCGCCGACGCCAGCCATGGAGCCAGCCATGGAGCCCGCCCTGGGGCTGGCCGTGGGCGATGGGGATGGCGCCGCCTTGAGCGCCGTCTCCAGCGCGGGCGTGTCCGCCGGGGAGGGCGGCCCCCAGGCCGTGGTGGACGACCCCTCGACGCTCGACGCCGGGCTGAGCCGCGCCGTGGAGGTCGCCGTGGCCGAGGCGCTCGTGCGGGCCCGCAAGGCCACCAAGGGCAAGGTGCACGGCCGAAACACGACGGTCTCGGTCATGGCGATCGACGCGAACACCGGCCGGATCCTCGTCCAGCGGCTGTCCGAGGTTCCCCTGGTCCCCGCGTCCAACCTGAAGCTCATGACGGCGGCCGCCGCGCTCGCAGAGCTGGGTGCGGAGGGCGCCTTCGTGACGGAGTTCGTCACCGATGCGAAGGTCGTGGGTGGTGTGCTCCAGGGAGATCTCGTGGTGCGCGCCGGCGGGGACCCCCTCTACGAGCGCGAGGGCGATGGGTCCCTCGACCAGTGGCTGGGCCCCCTGGCAGAGGCCCTTGGCGCCGCGGGGATCACCCGCATCGAGGGCGCCCTGGTCCTCGACGAGGGCGAGTGGCTCGAGCCCGGGCCGGGCCCCATGTGGCCCGCGATGGCGCAGCACTGGCGCGACTACTGTGGGCTGGCCGGCGGCTTCAGCGCCAACGGGGGGTGCTTCCGAGCGACGGTCTCCCCGGGAGCGCCTGGCGAGCGCGCGGGGGTGGTGCTTCGACCGCGACACCACGGCTTGACGCGGAAGGGGAGCGTCTCCACGAGCGGTTCGAGGGTGGCCGTGAACGTCGGGGCGAACAGCGGCGGCGTGACCGTCCGAGGCAAGATCAAGGCGGGCTCTCGACCCTATGTCGCGGAGTTCAGTCACCCGGACCCGGTGGAGCTGTTCGGGCACGCGGTGGTCGGCGGGCTCGCGGACCGTGGGATCACCATCGGTGAGGGGTATCGGCGCGAGCGTGGCGTCGTGCTGGATGAGCCGACGCGGCGTGTCGCCGAGGTGCGGACGCCGATCACCTCGGTGATGAAGGCGATCCTGCTGGATTCAAACAACCCCGTGGCGGACCAGCTGTTCCTCGCCACCGGCGCGGCCTTCGGGGGGAGTGGGACGCGAAAGACGGGCGCGGACGCCGTGCGCACCGCCCTGTCTCGCCTCGGCCTGAATATTCGGCCGCTCATCCAGGTGGACGGGTCAGGGCTCTCGAAGGCGAACCGCGCCACGGCCCAGCAGCTGGCCGCGCTCGTCGCGGCGGTGATTCACCAGGGCGGCGCCATGCGCGCCGCGATCCTGGACTCCCTGCCCGTGGCGGGCCGCTCGGGCAAGCTCGCCAGCCGGATGCGGGGGACGGCGGCGGAGGGGCGCGTGCGCGCGAAGACGGGCTGGGTCAAGGGGGCCAGCGGGCTCTCCGGCGTCGCAGAGACGACAGGGGGGGACGAGGTGGTGTTCTCCATCCTCGTGGGCTACCCGCTGGTGGACGGCCTCAACACGACGGCGTGGAAGCCCATGCAGGACGAGATCTGCGTCGCCCTCGCGAGCTGGGCTGGAGAGGGGGACCAGCGGTGAGCGCTGACCTTGACCTGGCCGAGGCGGCCGTGGTGAGCCTGGGGATTGCCGAGGACGCCGCCGTCACGGCGGCGACGGTCCGCGCGGCGGTGGCTGCCGTGGCCCGTGCCGGGGAGCTGCACCTCGAGCTCCTCGGTCAGATCCCTCCCGCGGAGGTCGGGCGGAAGTCCTCTCGACGGGACCTGGTGACGGCGGCGGACGTCGGTGCTGAGCGGTTGGTGGTGGAGCAGCTGAGAGCCCTCGGGGACGGGGCGGCGATCGAGGCGGAGGAGGAGACCTCCGACGAGGCCTCGGAGGGTCTGCGCTGGTTCCTGGACCCCCTGGACGGGACCGTCAACTTCGTCCACGGGATCCCGATGTTCAGCGTCTCTCTGGCCCTCTACCGAGGGGCAGACCCGCTCTTCGGGGTCGTCCACGCGCCCCGTCTCGGGGAGACCTTCGTGGCGGCTCGAGGGGCCGGGTGCTGGCTCCTGCAGGCTCCTGGAGGGCCCTCCCGGCTCTCGGTTAGCGCGACCTCGGAGCTCTCCGAGGCCATCCTCGCCACCGGCTTCCCGTACCGCCGGGGTGAGCTTGCGAACTCGAACCTGGAGAACTTCGGGCGCTTCTTCCACGACGTTCGTGGCTTGCGGCGGCTGGGCTCTGCGGCTCTGGATCTGGCCTACGTGGCCGCGGGGAGGCTGGACGGCTTCTGGGAGCTGCACCTCTCACCCTTCGACGTGGCCGCAGGTGCGCTGCTGGTCCGGGAGGCCGGGGGCGTCGTACAGGACTTCGGCGGCGGGGGCCGCTGGCTGAGGGGAGGCGAGATCCTCGCCTGCGCTCCTGGGCTGCGGTCGCCGATGTCCGCTCGCCTCGAAGGCTAGCGACGGGGGTCGGCGCGGGGGTGATGCCGGGTTCGCTGCCGGGGGGGCTGTCAGGCCCCCTGTCAGGCTTCCAGTCAGGCCCTCTGTCAGGGCCGCTATCGGGGCCGAGGGCCAGGCCCGTGGCCCATGACAGCGATAACCAGCGGCTCTCGCCGGGGACATTCCCCCTTCCTCAGTCTTGAGCCCGGGTCCTTCTGCCGCAGAATAGTGCGCCTCGTGCTTCCGCGGGGACCCTCCGCGTCCCTGTTCGGAGGAGGCCCTACGATCCAACCCAGACACAAGTCATGGCTTCGCTCATCAACAAGAAAGCTCCCGCCTTCACCGCGCCCGCCGTCATGCCCGACGGCACCACCAAGGAGATCAGCCTCTCCGACTACGCCGGCAAGTACGTCGCGCTCGTCTTCTATCCGAAGGACTTCACCTTCGTCTGCCCGTCGGAGCTCATCGCCCTTGATCACAAGTGCGCCGAGCTTGCGGACAAGAACACGGTGATCCTCGGGGTCAGCATGGACGACGCCGAGACCCACGCCAAGTGGCGTGAGACGGCCATCGACGACGGCGGCATCGGGGCCCTCCAGTACGCCCTCATCGCCGACGACGCGAAGAAGCTGTCCGAGGCTTACGACGTGGTGCACGAGGCCTCCGGCTTCAGCTACCGCGCGACCTTCCTGATCGACAAGGACGGGGTCGTGCAGAGCGCCACTCACAACAACCTGCCCCTCGGCAGGAGCATGGACGAGCTCGTCCGCATGGTCGACGCCCTCCAGTTCCACGAGGAGAACGGTGAGGTCTGCCCCGCCAACTGGCAGCCCGGCAAGGCCGGCATGCAGGCGACCGCCGAGGGCGTGAAGTCCTACCTCCAGGAGCACGCCTCCTCCCTCTGATCGAGCGGAGGGCACCTCGGACCCGCGTGGGCCCGGGGTGATCTGGTGGACGGGTCCTGGCAGCCCCCCCCTGGGGGTGCCAGGACCCGTCCATTTCGTGTTCCCAGGCCCCGCAGGGCCCCCTGCGGCATTTCGCCGGCCTCGCGCGGCTGGTGTCCACGATCTCCGCTGTTATCCTGATCGGCTTGAAGGCGCTCCGGTCAAGTCTCCGGAGCCCCTCCGACCCGGTGGACCGGTCACGCTCCACCCCTCCGCCTGCCGCCCTGCCGCGCCCACGAACCGATGTCTCCTCGACCGCAAACGCCCACGACCGCCGGCTCCGACGCGGGCGAGATCGTGATCCGGGGCGCGAGGCAGAACAACCTGCGCTCAGTGGACGTGACCCTGCCCCGGGGGGCGCTCGTGGCCGTGACCGGCGTGTCCGGCTCGGGCAAGTCCTCGCTGGCCTTCGACACCCTCTTTCGTGAGGGGCAGCGCCGCTTCCTCGAGACGCTCTCGGCCTACGCCAGGCAGTTCCTCGGCGGGTTGCAGAAGCCGGACGTGGATTCGATCGAGGGGCTCTCCCCCGCGATCGCCGTGGACCAGAAGAGCATCGCGCGGGGCAACCGCTCCACCGTCGGCACCCTGACCGAGGTCGTGGACCATCTGCGCGTGCTCTACGCCCGAGCCGGGGTGGCCCACAGCCCCTGGTGCGATCTCCCGGTGGAGTCCCGGACACCGGAGGCCGTGGTGCAGGAGCTGCTCGCCGCGCACGCGGGGAAGAAGCTCGTGGTGGCGGCCCCCCTGATCAAGGATCGCAAGGGCTCCTTCCGCGCCCTCTTCCAGGACCTGCAGCGGAGGGGCTTCGTGCGAGCGCGGGTGGACGGTGAGGTCGTCCGCCTCGAGGAGGCTCCCGAGTTGGAGCGCTACAAGCGCCACACGGTGGAGGTCATCGTGGACAGGCTCAAGCCCGACGCGGCCGAGCCCGGCCGTCTGCGGGACGCCGTGGAGCAGGCGCTCGACCTTGGGGGCGGCGAGGTCGTGGCCATCGGGGTGGACGACGAGCGGACCTGGTCGACCCAGCGCGTCTGCCCGGAGACGGGGCGTGAGCTGCCGGAGCTTGAACCGCGCCTGTTCTCCTTCAACTCCCCGCACGGTGCGTGCGGGGCCTGCGGCGGACTCGGCGTGCTCAAGGCCCCCTCCGAGGCAGCGGTCGTCCGCGACCCTTCGCTCACCCTGCGCGAGGGCGCGCTGGCGGTCACCAAGGCCGCGGGCACTGGGCTCCTGTTCCCTAACGTTGACTTCGAGTTCCTCGAGCGCGTGGGGGAGTCCGCCGGCTTCGACCTCGACACCCCGTGGGCCGAGATGTCTCGCAAGGCGCGGCACGCGGTGCTCGAGGGCACCGGCGAGAAGCGCTACCGGGACGCGTTCAAGTGGAACGGGCAGCGCTCTCGGGGGAAGGGGAGCTGGAACCGCGTCTTCCACGGCGTGCTCGGGAACCTGCGGCGCGCGCTGGCGAAGGGCTCCCGCCGCAAGATGGTGGAGCGCTTCCTCTCGGAGCAGGTCTGCACGGAGTGTGACGGGTCAAGGATCAACCTCTTCGCCCGTCACGTCCGCTTCGGTGGCCTGCGCTTCGCGGACCTCACCTCGGGGCCGGTGTCCGAGCTCGTGGAGCGCCTGAGCTCTGCCGAGATGACCAAGCGGCAGGGGCGCATCGCCCGCGATCTGCTGCTGGAGATCGAGCGGCGCGTTCGCTTCCTGGTGGACGTGGGCCTCGGCTATCTGACCCTCGACCGCGGCGCGGACACCCTCTCCGGCGGCGAGGCCCAGCGCATCCGGCTTGCCGCGCAGCTGGGCGCCGGGCTGCAAGGCGTCCTGTACGTGCTGGATGAACCCTCGATCGGCCTGCACGCCCGTGACCACGATCGCCTGCTCGGCGCCCTCGCGAACCTCCGCGACGCGGGCAACAGCGTGGTCATTGTCGAGCATGACGAGTCGACGCTGCGGAGCGCGGACTGGCTGATCGACGTGGGGCCCTCGGCGGGCAGCCGCGGGGGCGAGATCGTCGCCGCAGGTCCGCCCCTCGAGGTCGCTCGTTCAGGCGTCGATACTCCGACGGGCCGGCTGCTGCGCGGTGAGATCGAGATCCCTGCTCCCGAGGATCGGCGGACCGGCACCGGAGAGTTCCTGGAGGTCCGCGGGGCCTCCGCGTTCAACCTCAAGGGGGTCGATGCCCGCATCCCCCTCGGGACCCTGACCGCTGTGACCGGGGTCTCCGGCTCGGGCAAGTCCACCCTGGTGGAGCGGACCCTGAAGCGGGCTGTGCTCCGTCACCTCGAGCGCGAGACGCCCGACCCGGGGGCTCACGACGCGGTGCTCGGCCTCGAGCACATCGACGAGATGATCTCGATCACGGCGTCGCCCATCGGCCGGACCCCGCGCTCGAACCCCGCCACGTACACCAAGATCCTCGGCCCGATCCGCGAGCTCTTCGCGAGCCTCGCCGAGGCCAAGATGCGGGGGTACACCAAGTCCCGCTTCAGCTTCAACGTCTCGGGAGGACGCTGCGAGGAGTGCCTGGGGGCGGGCGTGAAGGTGATGGAGCTGCAGTTCCTGAGCCCTGTGACGGTCCCCTGCGAGGAGTGCGGCGGGCGCCGCTTCCAGGAGGAGACCCTCGACGTGCGCTACCGTGAGCGGTCCATCGCCGACGTGCTGGCGATGACGGTGGAGGAGGCGCACGAGCTGTTCGAGGACCACCCGCTGCTGCGCCGCCCGCTGGGGCTGATGATGGATGTGGGGCTCGGCTACCTGACCCTCGGGCAGCCGTCGCCGACGCTCTCTGGCGGTGAGGCGCAGCGCATCAAGCTGGTGACGCACCTCTCGCGGCGGCCCAACGGTCACACGCTCTTCCTCCTTGATGAGCCCACCACCGGGCTCCACATGGAGGACGTCGGGCGGTTGGTCGGCGCCCTCCAGCGCCTGGTGGACAAGGGCCACACGGTGCTCGTGATCGAGCACAATCTCGAGCTGATTCAGGCCGCCGATCACCTCATCGATCTCGGGCCTGAGGGCGGAGAAGGGGGCGGTCGGGTGCTCGGGTGCGGGAGCCCCGAGGAGCTCTCTGTACAGGACACGCCCACGGGCGAGGCCCTGCGTGAGCTCACGGATCGCCGCCGGCTGAAGACCCGCCCGTTGCCGCGCTCACGTGGAGTGCGCCAGCCCACCGAGCTGCTCGTCGAGGGGGCCAGGACCCACAACCTCAAGGGCGTGAACGTGTCCATCCCGCGCGGCTCCCTGACGGTGATCACGGGCCCCTCGGGCTCGGGTAAGTCGTCGCTCGCGCTGGATACGATCTACACGGAAGGCCGGCGACGCTTCGTGGAGTCACTCTCCACCTACGCGCGTCAGTTCCTCGGTACCAAGGACAAGCCGCCGGTCGAGCGCATCGAGGGGCTCGGCCCCTCCGTCGCAGTGGAGGCCTCCACGGTGCGGGGGCACCCCCGCTCGACGGTGGCCACGACCACCGAGATTCATGACCAGCTGCGGGTCCTCTACGCTCGCGCGGGCGAGGCTCGCTGCCCCGACCACGGCGAGCCCCTGCGCCCCGCGGATCCGGGCAAGGTGACCCGTGAGATCCTCAAGGCGACGGGGGAGCTGGACGGGAAGCCCAAGGGGTGGATCCTCGCCCCGGTGCACGGCCACTCGGTCAACCTGGGGACCGGAGGGGAGGCGCTCGGAGACCGGCTGAGGACCCTCGTGCCCAGCTGGACTGCCGCCGGGTTCGTGCGGGTCATGGTGGACGGAGAGGAGCACCGCCTCGACGCCGAGGCGCTCCCCCTCGATGAGGCGGAGTCGGTGGACCTCGTCGTCGATCGGGTGAGCTTCTCGACCGCCTCTCGGGCCCGGATCGCGGACGCCGTGGAGCAGGCGGCCGCGGCCTCCCACGGGCGCGTGTCCGTGCTGGTCAAGGGGGGCGCGCGGATCGAGTACAGCACCCACGGGGCCTGCACCACCTGCGGCTTCCAGCTGGGCGCGAAA
>CBFHHK010000068.1:13013-15623 GCA_965655435.1 Planctomycetota bacterium
CGTGCTGGTCAAGGGGGGCGCGCGGATCGAGTACAGCACCCACGGGGCCTGCACCACCTGCGGCTTCCAGCTGGGCGCGAAACTCGAGCCCCGCCACTTCTCCTTCAACACCCACGTGGGCGCCTGCCAGAGCTGCGACGGGTTGGGCTCCATCTTCCGCGCCGACCCTGAAAAGCTCATCACCGACCCCACTCGGCCGCTCACGGACGGGGCCATCGGCGGAAAGCTGGGGCGGTACCTCGTCAAGGGCAAGGGCTACTACGAGACCCTGCTGCGGACGGTGGCGCGGTCGCACCGGGTGAACCTCGACAAGCCGCTGGAGAAGCTCAGCGCCAAGCACCAGTCGCTGCTGCTCCGGGGGACAGGGGCGCGGGCGAGCTACGAGGTGCACGTGTCCAAGCAGATGCGGAACTTCGACTTCGACCAGGAGTACACCTCGGAGTGGAGCGGGCTCTGCGGGCACATCGACGCGTGGCACGCCAAGACCGATGACCCCGAGTGGGCCGGGATCCTGGAGCGCGTCATGACGCGGCAGACCTGTCCCGTTTGCGAGGGGGAGCGCTTGGCGCCCGCCTACCGGAGCGTCCTCGTGGGGCGGAAGCGGATCCCGCAGGTGCTCGGGATGACGGTCGAGGACGCCCTCGTCTGGCTCGGGGCCCTCAAGCTGCGCAAGAACGCGGCCTCGGCCATGGACCAGGTGCTCAGCGAGCTGCGGTCGCGGCTGGCGCTCCTCGAGCGCGTCGGGCTGGGCTACCTCACGCTGGACCGGTCGACCTCGACGCTCTCCGGCGGCGAGGCGCGCCGCGTTCGGCTCTCGGCGAGCCTCGGCTCCGAGCTGGTGGGCGTCTGTTACGTGCTGGATGAGCCGACGGTGGGACTCCACCCGCGGGACATTGACCAGCTGGCCGGCGCCCTCGAGGACCTGCGCGACGCTGGGAACACGGTGCTCGTGGTCGAGCACGACGCTGAGCTCATGGGGCGCGCCGACCACATCGTTGACATGGGGCCGGGCGCTGGCGTCCTTGGCGGTGAGGTCGTGGCCGAGGGGCGCCCCGAGGAGATCCGGGCTCACCCGACCTCCGGCACGGGGCGCTACATGCGCGGCGAGGTGGACCTCGCGGCCATCCTTGAGGTTGACGCCGCAGGTGAGGACGTCGAGCTGGAGGCCGCGCGCCGGAAGGCGCTGGTGGACGCGTTCGGCTCGAAGGACGCCACGGTCCGGTTGAAGGGGGCCCGCGAGCACAACCTGCGCGGGGTGGACCTCGAGGTCCGCTTCGGTGAGCTGCTTGGGGTCTGCGGACCCTCGGGCAGCGGCAAGAGCACCTTGGTGCTGGACGCGCTGGTCCCCGCGATCCGCGGCGAATCGGCCGCGGGGCGATGGAGGAGCGCGAAGGTGCCGGACGGGACTCGCCTGGCGGTGGTGGACGCCTCTCCCATCGGGCGCACGCCCCACAGCGTCCCGGCCACCTACGTCGAGCTGATGCCTCACCTTCGGGAGCTCTTTGCGAAGACGCCCGAGGCGCGCATGAAGGGCTTCACGCCCTCAAACTTCTCGTTCAACTCCACCAAGGGGCGCTGCGCGGGCTGCGACGGTCGCGGTGCGACCCTCGTCGAGATGCAGTTCCTCTCGGACCTCTGGCTCACCTGCGAGGAGTGCGACGGCTCGCGTTATCAGCCTGAGGTCCTCGAGGTCCGTTACCGCGGCAAGTCGATCGCGGACGTGCTGGCCATGAGCGTGGATGAGGCCCTCGAATTCTTCGAGGCCGCGCCCGCGCTGCGGAGGATCCTCGCCACCCTTCACGATGTGGGGCTCGGGTACATGTCGCTGGGGCAGTCCTCGACCACGCTGTCCGGGGGCGAGGCGCAGCGGATCAAGCTGGCAGCCGAGCTCTGGCGCGCGGACTCCCCCTCGGGCGTCGCCCAGCGCAGCGTGCTGGTCCTTGACGAGCCCAGCACAGGGCTCGCGGCGACGGACGTGGAGCACCTCGCGCGCTGCCTCGGTCGGCTCGTGCGGCGCGGCAATGCGGTGGTCGTCATCGAGCACCACACAGAGCTCCTGGAGGTCTGCGACCGGCTGGTGGAGCTCGGTCCCGAGGGCGGCGCAGCCGGTGGCCAGATCATCGCCTCGGGGACCCCGACCGAGCTCGCCAGTGATGCGGCCTCGGTCACCGGTCGCTGGCTCACGGTGCCGGATGGGGCCCGCGGGCAGGCTCGGCGCGGACGGGCGAAGCCGTCACGAGGACGCGGCGCGGGGAAGGGCGCGCCGGTCAAGAAGGGGTCCTCAAAGACCCCGGCGGCTCGGAAGTCCGGCGTGAAGGCCAAGGCCGCGTCGGCGACCGAGGGCCAGCAGGCGACGGGGACCGTGGCGAAGAAGAAGCGGAGGGAGGCGCGGTGACCCACGGCAACCTGTCCGGTGCCGCGGGGCCGCTTCAGGCGCCGCTGCCCACCAACCCGCTCATCGTCCAAGGCGACCGTACGCTGATGCTCCACACGGTGCGTGCGCGGGTCGATGCCGACGGTCGGCCCGAGCGGGACGGGGACGGGAACCCGCTCACCGAGGAGCACCCGCTCTTCACCGCGGCGCGCGATGAGCTGAGCGTGTTCGCCGAG
>CBFHHK010000068.1:15721-20079 GCA_965655435.1 Planctomycetota bacterium
CCGGGTCACCGCGGAGCTCCAGGCCCGGCGGCGGCTTGGCCTCACAGCGACCCTGGTGCGCGAGGACAGCAAGGAGGAGGAGGTCTTCTGCCTCATCGGTCCGAAGCGCTACGACGTCCCGTGGAAGGTGCTCGAGGGCCAGGGCTTCATCGCCGAGGCCCGGTGCGTTGAGGTTCGGGTGGCGTTCTCCGATGCGGACCGGCGGTCGTACGCGTCTGCGCCGCCGAGGCAGCAGTTCCGACGCGCCTCGGAGAACCCCGCCAAGCTCCCCATCGTCCGTTCGCTGGTGGAGAAGCACGCTGGCGAGCGAGTGCTCGTCATCGGTCAATACCTGGACCAGCTCAGGGCCATCGCGAAGGCGCTGGACGCGCCCTTGCTGACGGGGCGGACGCCCAACGCGGAGCGGGAGCGGCTGTACGCCGCCTTCCGAGGCGGCGAACTCCAGCTCCTCGTGCTGTCGAAGGTCGGGAACTTCGCCGTGGACCTCCCGGACGCGTCGGTCGCGATCCAGGTCTCGGGGACGTTCGGTTCCCGCCAGGAGGAGGCTCAACGCCTCGGGCGCGTGCTCCGGCCCAAGTCGGATGGGAGCGGCGCGACCTTCTACTCGGTGGTCACGCTGGGTTCCCGCGATCAGGACTTCGCGGAGAAGCGGCAGCTCTTCCTGACCGAGCAGGGCTACTCGTACGAAATCATCCACGCCGAGAGCGCGGACCTGGAGGAGGCGGCCCCTGGCGCCGCTGCCCCTGGCGATCAGACCCCGGCCAGCCTTCCCAAGGACGACGTAGAGTGACCGCGCGATCTCCCGAACCTGAATCCTCCGGCGTACGCCGGCGTTCCGTTCGCAGCCAGAAGGGGTCCTCCCCTGGGGTCGCCGCCCGCCGGTCGATCCGCGGGGACCTGTCGGTGCACGTGGCGCTCAAGCGCCTCAAGAAGGCGCAGCTGCTAGAGCCCTTCGAGTTCTGGTCCGGCGGGGGAGCGACGGAGTCTCCGGCCAAGGTCGGTGAGCTGAGGAGCGCCCTGGAGGCGTGGATGTGTGAGCCTCAGCGTGCGGTGGAGCGGAAGCAGGCCTTGGGCGAGGCGCACCAGGCGGTGGTGGAGGCGTTGCTCCTGGCGCCCCGGCACCGGGTGGCGCGCACGACGGTGCTGTCCATTCTCGGGGGGTCCTCGGAGGGGGAGGTCCTCGCGGAGCTGGAGCGCACCGCCATGGTGTTCCGGGAGGAGGGCGACAGCGAGGAGTTCTTCGCGCTACCCGGAGAGCTCGCGGACGCCCTCTTGCTCCAGGAGATCGCGGACAAGGCCCGCGGGAATGCGGTCACGATCACCCTCAAGGGGCACCTCGACGAGCGCTACGCCGGGCCCGAGGTTGAGCGCCCCATGTCTCCCTCCCGGCTGCGGGAGATGTTCAAGATGTACGCGAAGGAGCCCGCCTCTGTCGCCCGGGTGGAGCGGCTGCCCGAGGGGCTCCGGGACCTGGTGGGCAAGACGGTGCTGGAGTTCGGCGGCCTGCTCCCCAGGCGCTTCTTCGAGCGCATGGAGACCGAGCTGCCCCACTGGAACCAGCGCCGCTGGGGGAAGATCCTTGAGGAGTCGCTGGTCGGCACCACCGCCAGGCTCGAGCTCGATCGCTACGGGATCCAGCACGAGGACGACACGCTCATCGTCTTCAACGAGGTGACCCTGGCCTGGTTCAAGCGCGTGGCCGTGCCCTCGGACCCGGACGCGCCCCACGACGAGGCGGCGCTCGGGGTGGACCTGATGGCGAACATCTCTCGCTTCCTCGCGTACATCATCGATCACGCGGTGCGCTTCACGGTGAAGGGGGAGATCTTCAAGACCACCGAGAAGCGGATCCTCACCGAGCTCATCCCGAACCCCGGGCGGGAGCTAGAGCGCAGCGAGGTGCTCCAGTTCATCTTCCGCTTCTCGCGCTCGGCGGGGCTGATCGAGGTGACCGGTGAACGGACCTTCAAGCTCACGGCAGCCGGCCGCGAGTGGGAGTCCCAGGACCTGGACACCAAGCTGGCCGGGCTCTTCGAGTACGTGACCTTCGAGCTGGACGAGGCCCATGAGTCGGTGCATCACCCCGCCATGCGCCGGATCCTCTCGACGCTGATGAAGCGCCTCGAGGTGGGCGTCTGGTACGACGTGATGTACCTCCCCTTCCTGGCGCGCAACGCGTACCTCTCCCAGCTCGCCGCCCTCGACGTGGACGAGATGATCGCGGCGCGCGGTCCCGCGGGGGCAGGGGCGTCCGAGGACCTTCAGCGGCTCGCGTGGAACCTCGTGGGGTGGGTCCGCAAGCGCCTCTACCTCCTCGGTCTGGTGGATCTCGGCTACGACGACAAGGGGCACCCGGTCGCGATGAAGCTCACGCGGAGCGGCGCGCGAGTGCTCGGCATCGACACGCCTGAGGATGATTCCTTCGGCATCGGTCGCCTCGTGGTGACGCCTGACTTCGAGGTCGTGCTGTTCTCCGACGGGGATGACGCGGTCCTGACCCATGACCTGGACCGCTTCACCGAGCGGACCAAGGACGGCGCGCTGCGTCAGTTCCGGATCAACGAGAAGAGCGTCCACCGCGGCCTCGTCGAGGGCTTGACCCTCAGCAAGATGAGGGAGATTCTGACCATGAACGCGCGGACCCCGGTCCCCCGGAACGTGCTCCAGTCGATCCGCGACTGGGCCACGAAGTCGGGCCTCCTGCTGCTCGGTTCGGATCACGTCCTCCGCGCGCAGGACGATGAGATCCTCGGACGCTTCGCCCGTGACGCCGGGGTCCGTCCCTTCATCAAGGCCAAGCTGGATGGCCACGCCCTCCAGCTGAAGACCAAGACGAGCCTGGCCCGTTACCGGACGCTGTTCCGGGACCTCGGCTACCTCATCGAGCTGGAGGAGTGATGGGGCGGCGCCTGCCCCCGAGCCTGCTCGTCGTCTCGCCGGGTGTCCTGACCATGGGGGCGCCAGGGAGCGCCGCCGCGCAGGAGCTGGCGTCATTCCCGGTCCGAGCTCGCGAGGCGTTGGTCGGGGGCGCGTCCGGCGTGTTGATCCGCGAGCCTCACCTGGAGGACGGCCCCTTTCTTTGGCTGGCTCGGGAGCTCCGGGCCCTCTTCGACCGAGACGCGGCCGGGGCCTGGCTCGGGGTGCATGATCGAGTCCACCTCGGCGCCGCCGCAGGCGCGGACGGGGTGCACCTCGCCGGCGCTTCGCTGTCCGTCGCCGATGCCCGGTCGGTCCTCGGTGAGGGGGTGGCCCTTGGGGTCTCGACCCATCACGGGGACACGGAAGAGCGCTGGGCTGGGGCGGACTATGCCATGCACGCGCCGATCTTCGCCCCTCACTCCAAGGAGCTGGAGAGTGAGCCCCTCGGTCCCGCGGGGCTGCGCGCGTTCTGCGCGCAGTGCCCGCTTCCCGTCTGGGCCCTCGGCGGGGTGGACCCCGCGCGCCTTCCCGGGCTTGAGGGGACGGGGGCCGCGGGGGCGGCCGCCATCGGGGCGGTGTGGGGTGCGACGGGCGAGAAAGGGCAGCGGAGCGTGGAGGCCCGTGTCCGTACCTTGACGGGGGTGGCGGCCCGGGTCTTTTGCCCGTCGCCCGGGGTGGAGCCTTGAGCCCGCAGCGCCGGTGGCTGAGGGGACTCCGAAGGGTCACGCTGGTCCTGGCGCTGGCGGGGATCGGATACCTGGGCTATCGCTTTGATGTGGTGCCCATGCCCAGCACGCGCTGCAGTCCCGTGGCGCGCTTCGAGGCCGGTGACCGCCTGGTGGTGGACCTGCGGCCGGCGGCGATACAGCCGGGAGACGCGGTCTTGATCCGGGATGCGGAGGGCGGCCTTCACCTGGTGGTGGTGTCGGCGACCCGAGACGACGGCGCGCGGCTCTGGTGCAGCTCGGACTGCCCCGACTGCGAGGGGTTCGACTCTGCGGCGGTGGGTTGGGTTGACCGCCGCGCGGTGACCGGACGCGTCCTCCTGGCGTGGGTGTACTGAGGTGCGGGCATGAGCTGGAGCGAAGACAACCTGCACCGTTGGCTGGCTGAGCAGGCGTGGCCCGAGGGCCTGGCCGGGGCTCGGGGTCATGACGCCGCCGTGCTCCCGCCGCTGCGTGCGCGGCCCGTCGTGTGCGCGGATCAGTGCGTCGAGGGGGTTCACTTCACGCCCGACGCCGACCGGCGCGCCGCGGGGGCCAAGGCGGTGCTCCGTACGCTCTCGGACCTGGCCGCCACCGCGGCGACTCCCGTCGCGGTCACCCTCGCTGTTCGAGCGCCGGCGGATTGGTGCGAGGACGACCTGAGGCGCGTGATCCTTGGGGCCCGCGGCGCCGCCGTGGCCCACGGCGCCGAGCTGGTGGCTGGCGACCTCTCCA
>CBFHHK010000069.1:0-6033 GCA_965655435.1 Planctomycetota bacterium
GGGGCCTCCCTGGTTCCGGTGGGGCCGAGGTCCGAACCGGGAACGCTGGCAGGGCGCCAGGTCATCGCGGGCGCCGGGGAACCGCTGGTGCTCCTCGTCGCGTGGACCGCAGACGGCGCCGCCTCGGGTTGGGGCCTGCCGGAGCCGGTGCCCCCGTGGTCGCCCAGGGTGACCGCGACGCTGCTGGGCCTCTCGCCGAGGACCCTGCTGATGGAGAGCGGCGGGGCGGACTGGCTGCGGCATCCCTCTGTCGACGAGCCCGCTGGAACCGACCGGATCGGTCCGGGATTACGGTCGGTCTTCGCCGGGCAGGTTGCGGTGAGCGCCACCCTTTTGGTGGGATGTGGGGGCCTGGCGGTCCGCTATGTCCTCTCCCGGAGGCTGGACCTGGCCCGGTCGGCGGGGACGTCCTCCTGACCGCGGCACCTCCCCCCTGAGCTCGACTCGCCCATGACCTCCCGCAAGTTCTTCTGCACGTTCCCCCAGGAGCTCATCAGCGAGCCGCTGATCTCGCACACCCTCGGGGTCAAGTTCGGGGTCGTGCCGAACATCCGCGCGGCGACCATCTCCGAGAGCCAGGCGCACGTGGTGGTCGAGATCGAGGGGGAGGCGGCCCGGATCGAGGACTCCGTGGTCTACCTCAAGGAGCGCGGCGTCGCGGTGAAGGAGCTGGCCGAGGGCGAGGACCCGCCCCGCGTTTGAGACGCTCCCTGCGGTCACTGCTGAGGCCACTGTTTGTCGGCCTGCTCCTCGTCGGGGCGGCCTGCTCCGCGGTGGATCCGTTCAGCGCGATGGAGGACCGGATGGGCCCGGACCGTGGCGCGGTGGTGAGCGAACACCCCCTCGCGACCCGCGCTGGGCTCCGTGTGCTCGAGGCCGGAGGGAACGCGGCGGACGCGGCGGTGGCGACGGCGCTGGCCCTGTCGGTGGTCTATCCGCAGGCTGGGAACCTGGGCGGCGGCGGCTTCGCGATCTGGGTGCCGGCCGAGGGCGCGCCGGGGACCCTCGACTTCCGCGAGGTCGCGCCGGCGAGGTACACGGCGGATCTCTACCTCGACCGTGATGGCCAGGTGGTCCCAGGCCGATCGATGCGTACGCCCCTGGCGGTTGGCGTGCCTGGATCGCCCCGGGGGCTCTTCGAGCTGTACCGGACCCACGGGTCTCGCCGGCTCTCGTTCACCCAGGTGTGCGAGACCGCGATCATGCTGGCCGAGAATGGATTTCGAGTGGACGCCTGGCTCGCCGCGTCCCTGGCTCGCGAATCCGTACGGAAGCTGCTGAGCGCTGACGCTGGAGCGGCGGCGGTCTTCTATCCGGGCGGGGAGCCGCTGAGGGAAGGTGAGCTGCTGGTCCAACCGGCGCTGGCCAAGACCCTCCGCGCCTTCGCCCTCGGGGGCCCGGACGGCTTCTACTCCGGGCCCGTCGCCAAGGCCATCGTGGCGGACCTCGCCGAGGCCGACGCGCGCACAGGCGGGGCGGCGGGGGAGAACCTCATGACCCGAGCTGACCTCGCGGCCTACCGCGCCATCTGGCGGGCGCCGGTCTTCGGGCGTTTTGCGGGGCGGGAGGTGATCGGGATGGGACCGCCGAGCTCGGGCGGCGTCGCGCTGGTTCAGATGCTCGGCATCCTGCAGGGATTGCCCCTCGATGTGGAGCGGCGGGCGGCGTTGGAGCGGGTCGCGTTGGGCGTGGACGGAGGCCCCCGGATGGGGCGCATGGGATCGCTGCCGGGGGATGAGGAGCTCGCTCCGCCCGAGCCGGCAGGCCTCGACGCGCGCTCCTTCCACTGGTGGATCGAGGCCATGCGGTGTGCCTTCGCTGACCGGGCCGTGCACCTCGGAGATCCGGACCACGTGGACGTCCCGGTGGAGGAGCTGATCTCTCCCGCCTGGATCGCGGAGCGCCGGATGGGCATCGGGGAGGAAGCCGATCTCGAGGTGGCCGCGTGGCAGGCTCCGATCCCCGACGGGTCGGATGAGACCACTCACCTCTCGGTCGTGGACCGCGAGGGGAACGCCGTCTCCTTGACCACGACCCTGAATGCCAGCTACGGGAGCGGCATCTTCGTGGACGCCGGCGGCTTCCTGCTCAACAACGAGCTGGATGACTTCTCCATCCTCGCCGGGGTGCCGAACATGTACGGGCTCGTCGGGGCCGAGGCGAATCAGCTGGCTCCGGGTCGCCGGCCGCTCTCGAGCATGACCCCCGTCGTGATCCGCTCGGCGTCCGGGCGCGTGGAGATGGCCCTGGGGGCACCGGGCGGCCCGCGGATCATCACCTCGGTCCTGCAGGTGATCCTGCGCGTGCTCGTGTATGGGCAGGACCTGACGGAGGCGATCCGCGCCCCTCGGATCCACCAGCAGTGGCGGCCGGAGCGTACGCGCTTCGAGCCGGCCTTCGACGAGGCGGTGATCGACTCGCTGCAGCGGGAGCACGGTCAGCCAGTCTCTGCGCCAGAGCCCGGTCGCTTCTTCGGGTCCGTGCAGGCGATCTTCGTTAGGCCCGATGGGGGCGTGGAGGCCTTCAGTGACCCACGTCGTGGCGGGGCGGCGGGCATCGAGGGGCTCGGCGTGGCGGAGCCTGCGAGCCTGCCAGGTCGCTGAGAGGGCCGAAGCCCCGAGACGCCCCGTGGCCGGCAGATCGGTCCTGGAGAGGCCCGCATGGGGGCGCGTCGTGGGGCCCTTCTTGTGGGCCCTTGAGGGGGGAGGAACTTCGTAGGGGCCCTGCGGAGCGGCGCCGCATGGGAGCCTTGTGATCGGGCCCCGCAGTGCCAGGCCCCGCGCTTGAGAGCTCGGCGGTCGTGGCCAGGGGGTGGACGCCTCGACTCGAAGCGCGTCAGGCTCCGGAGGGTCGCCGCTGGCGACCCCGGTGCCCCGCATCCGGCGAACCGCTGGGACTTGGCGCGGGAGGTTCCGCCGTGGGGCCGGGGACGAGGGGCAGGCCTGGGAACAGGAACGGGGGCCCGCCGCAGTGTGCGGCGGGCCCCCGATGCGAGGGGAGAGCCCTTCGGGTCAGCCGTCAAGGCCCTCGAGGTCGCTCGGGTCGAACTCGAACTCGTCCTCGATCTTCTTCTCCGTATCGGCCTTGGCCTCGGCGGCAGCCTCCGCCTTGTCGATCCGATCCCAGTGGGCGGGGTCCTCGACGACAGCGGCCCAGGAGTCGTAGAGCGCCTTGATGAGCTTCCGGTTGTAGCGGAGGTTCTTCTCGCTGAGCACGCCGTCGTCGGGCGTGCGCCAGTCGAAGGCCTGTGAGGTCTGGCTCCCTCGGGCGGCGTTGAGAGCACGCTGCGCGAGCATGCCCTGCTCGTTGTCGTCCGGCTTGGCCGGGTCAAGCTTGATCATCTCGTTGAGGATCGCGGGCCAGGCCGGCTGGCCGGCTTCTTCGAGGCGGCGCCGGGCGCGGCCGCCCGCGGCCCCAGCGTCCACGTCGAAGAACATCTCGGCGTCTTCCTGGAGCTTGGCCCACTGCTCATTGGTGACCCCGTCAGGCTTGCCGAAGGGCTCAAGGGCGGCGAGGTCCACGGGCTCCGGCGCGGCGGGCTTGGGCTTGGGCTTCGCAGCCGGTGCGGGCTCTTCCCCGCCTCCGGAGGCGTCGGCCTCGGCAGCGTCGGCGCCGGCTCCCGCAGCGGGCTCGGCGGCGCCGGGTTCTGCGGCCGCTCCATCACCTGCGGAGGAGGTCCCCGCGGGCTCGGCGTCGCCCCCTTCAGGTGCGGTCTCGCCGCCTCCGGCGGCCTGTACCGTGGTCCCATCGGCCGGCTCTTCGTCGCCGCCACCGAGGAAGATCACCCCGGCGGCCACGCCGCCGATCAGGAGCGCGCCGGTGGCGATGAGGGGCACCGGCGACTTCTTCTTCTGCGGGCGCTCCCTGCGCGTCCGCTTGCTCCGGCCCTCGCCTTCGGCCTCGTCGCCACCCGAGCGCTTCGCGCTGCTCCTGCCGCTCGACCTCCCGGATCCACTCCGGGTCGGGCGTGAGCTCGTCTTGGCCTTGGGGGCCTCGGTCGGGGCGTCGGTCGGGGCCTCGGGCTCCTCCTCCGCCGCGGAGGCGCCCGCCTTGGCTTCGGCTCGCTTACGGGCCAGGATCTGCTCCCGCATGGAGGGGCCTTCGCCCTTCTTCTTCGGGGTCTTGCGCGGGATCGGCTTGGGGTCGTTCTCGGTCATGGCTTGGGTGCCGCTGGGGTCAGTGGGGGTCAGCCCCTGCGGGCTGGGGTTGTTCTCGGGCTCAGCCGTTCTTGCGGCTGCGCTCCTCTTCCATCTGCTCACGGAGAGCACGGTTGTACTCCCGGAGCTCCTCCTTGGTCTTGGGCTCGAAGTCGGGGTCGTCCATCAGGGGGTCGCCGGCTGCCTCGACGCCATCGAAGCGCTTGTACTTTCGGTCGTACCACGCGAACCACTGCTTCAGGCCCGACTTGATGCGTTCCTGGGTCCCGCCCATGGCTTCGGAGACCACGAAGGTCGTCTCGTGGCCGGTGATGTCACGCAGGGCCTCGTGAAGGAAGTTGAGGCGGATGCGGTCATCCTCGTCCTGGTCCGGTCGGGAGGGCATCTCCTCGACGATGATCGCCATCTTGGTCAGCAGCCCGGGGACGATGGGCTTGCCGGCCTCGATCACCTGCTCCCGGATGGCGCGCGTCTTGCGCGGCGGCGCATCGACGTCCTCGACGAGGCCCTCGATCAGGGCCGTGAGGCGCTGCTGCTCCGCCGCGGGCATCTCCACGTCGTAGGGGACCGTGCGGAGCTCGCTCTCGTAGACCACGGAGCCGTCCGACAGGGTCTTCTTCTCCGCCTTGCGTCGGCCGCGCCTGCGCATGGCGGCGAGCTCCTCGGGGCTGATGTAGCGCTCGGCCCTGATCCAGCGCCAGCGGTCGTCCGCCCCCGACTCTCCGTCGAGGTTCTTCAGCACCCAACGCGTCCAGCGGTCGTCGAGCTTGAGGCTCATGTCACGGGCCTGGACGCGCAGGTGGACGATGGCGAGGCCGCCCTCAAGGGACACCACGGAGCCGTCGTAGGGCTTCCACGCGGAGACCGCGCCCTCCGGCCCCGGCGTCATCGCGGCGGCGACGTGGTCGGCGGCCCATTGGATCCGCGCGAGCTCATCGAGGTCTCCCCAGGTGAGCGCCGCTGCCCCGGCCCCGGCCTCGTCATCGGCCGCGCCCTCGGACTCGCCATCGGCGGCGGGAGTGGCCTCCTCGCCGCCCTCGGGCGCAGGGGTGTACTCGAAGGCCGCCTGCTCGGCGAGGCGGGTCAGCAGCCGGGCGTCGTTCCCTGTGGCGGCAGCCTGCTGGAGCTCGCGAGCGAGGCCCACGAGCGGGCCGTCCCAGCTCATCGGGTCAACGTAGGCGGCGACCTCCTTCTCCTCTTCTTCCTCCACGGGTGCCTGGTAGGGCTCCGACTCGTTGGACCGGTTGGCCACGACGACCAGCAAGACCAGCGCGAGGATGGCGCCCCCGATGACGTACATCTTGGTGGGGTCCTGGGCGGAGCCCTTGGCGCCGCGCTCCCGGGCGACGTAGATGTGCCCGCAGGACGGGCACTTGACCTTCGCGCCCTCCTTGCTGCTGGGGATCTTGGCCTGGGTGCTGCAGGAGGGGCACTTGATGAGCATGGACGCTTGGTGGGGTGGCGAAGGGGCCGCCTGGCCGGACTGGATCGTCCTGCACCTGGCCCCCTCAGGAGGGCCGCGGGTGGCCCCGGAGGGCCCGCGCGGCAGGAAGGAAGCTACCGGCACGCGCGTTTCGTCGCAACCGGAGGGGGCCCGCACTCGCCCTGGAGCCCCGGACGGGAATCGCAGTTCCTGTCGTCGCGCTGGGCGGGGCCGTCGAACATCATGCCCCCGATGTCGTCTCCGCTCTTCGATCTGAACTGTCCGTTCGAGCCCACCGGACACCAGCCCCAGGCCATCGACGCCCTCGTCGAGGGCCTCGCGGAGGGCAAGGCGCACCAGTGCCTGCTCGGCATCACGGGGAGCGGCAAGACCTTCACCGTGGCGTCCACCATCGCACGGTCCGAGCGCCCGGCCATCGTCCTGTCGCCCAAA
>CBFHHK010000069.1:6131-19536 GCA_965655435.1 Planctomycetota bacterium
TAAGACCCTGGCGGCGCAGCTGTACTCGGAGTTCAAGGAGCTCTTCCCGAACAACGCGGTCGAGTACTTCGTCAGCTACTACGACTACTACCAGCCCGAGGCCTACGTGCCCTCGAGCGACACCTTCATCGAGAAGGACGCCAGCCGCAACGAGAACATCGAGCGGCTCCGCAGCAGCGCGACCCGCTCCCTGCTGGACCGGCGGGACGTGATCCTCGTGGCCTCGGTGTCCTGCATCTACGGTCTCGGTAGCCCGTCCAACTACAGCCAGATGGCGGTCCCCTTGCGGGTTGGGGATGAGCTGGATCGGGACGACCTCCTTCGCCAGCTGACCCAGATGCAGTACGCGAGGAACAACCTCGACTTCCGCCGCGGCACCTTCCGGGTCCGGGGCGACGTCGTGGAGATCTTCCCGTCGTACGAGGAGGACGAGGTCATTCGGGTGGAGTTCTTCGGCGACGAGATCGAGGGCATCACGCGCGTGAACCCACTGCTCGGGGAGATCCTCGGCGACGTGGAGGAGGTCGTGGTGTACCCGCAGAACCACTACGTCGCGCCCCAGGACCGACTCGCCTCGGCGATCCCCAAGATCGAGGCCGAGCTAGAGACCCGTCTCACGGACCTCAAGGGCAGGAAGAAGCTGCTTGAGGCCCAGCGCCTGGAGCAACGCACGCGGCACGACCTTGAGCTCCTGAGGACGGTGGGCGTCTGCAGCGGCATCGAGAATTACAGCCGCTTCATGGACGCGCGGGAGGAGGGCCAGCCCCCCTTCACGCTCCTGCACTACTTCCCGGACGACTTCGTCATCTACATCGACGAGAGTCACGTCTCGGTCCCGCAGGTTGGCGCCATGTTCAAGGGGGATCGCAGCCGCAAGGAGACCCTCGTGGAGCACGGCTTCCGGCTCCCGAGCGCGATGGACAACCGTCCCCTGAAGTGGGCGGAGTTCGAGAAGCTCGTGAAGCAGGTGGTCTATGTGTCGGCGACGCCGGGCTCGTACGAGCGCAAGGTGAGCGCGGGGTCGATCGCCGAGCAGATCGTGCGACCCACGGGGCTGCTCGACCCTCCGATCGAGGTCCGGCCCGCCAAGACGCAGGTGGACGACCTGCTGTCGGAGGTGCGCAAGGCGGTGGCCGCGGGGCAGCGTGTGCTGGTCACGACGCTCACCAAGCGCATGTCCGAGGAGCTCACCAGCTACTACGCTGAGCTTGGGGTCAAGGTTCGCTACCTGCACTCGGAGATCGACGCGCTGGAACGCTCCGCGATCCTCCGGGACCTCCGCCTGGGCTCGTTTGACGTGCTGGTGGGCATCAACCTGCTGCGCGAGGGGCTCGATCTACCGGAGGTGGCGCTGGTGGCCATCCTCGACGCGGACAAGGAGGGCTTCCTGCGCGGTCAGACGAGCCTCATCCAGACCTGCGGGCGCGCGGCTCGGAACGCCGACGGACGGGTGATCTTCTACGCCGATGGCGAGACCGAGTCGATGCGCATCGCCATGGGAGAGGTCGACCGGCGCCGGGAGGTGCAGCTGGCCTGGAACGCGGAGCACGGGCTCGAGCCCAAGACCATCTTCAAGCCGATCCGCGAGGGCATCGAGGCCCTGTACGAGATGGACTACGCGGCCGTCCCTGAGCTGCCGGAGAGCGGCGCGGTCGCGGACGGCGGTGAGGATCACCCTCGGAACTGGCCCGTCCAGCGGCTCCGAGGGGAGATCGAGCGGACCCGCGCGGACATGCTGCTCGCCGCCGGGGAGCTTCGCTTCGAGGAGGCCACGTCCCTACGGGATCGCCTGAAGGAGCTGGAGGCGGTCGAGCTCTCGCGTTGAGGCGACCTCGGCTCGGAGCGGGGCATGGGCCCGGTGGTTCGGCGCGCAGGCCCAGCACGCGCGCGCAGGTTTCTGCATCATGGAGCCGTGACCAGCGACTTCTATTGCGATGAGGTGCTCTCGGGCAAGACCTCGGTGGAGGTGGTGCGAGAGACGGACACGGTCCTCGCGTACCACCACACGCGACCGTTTTGGCCGGTGCACATCGTCGTGATCCCGAAGCGCCACGTCCCCTCGCTCACGGACCTCGGTGACGCCCCAGAGGGCCTGCTCGGGGAGCTGCTGGGGGTCGTTCAGAGCGTGGCTCACGAGGTCGAGGTCGAGCACGGCGCGGCGCGCGTGCTGACAAATCTGGGGCGCTATCAAGACTCCAAGCACCTGCACTTCCACGTCAACTCCGGCGAGGCAAGGGACCGCTCATGAGCACCCTCCCCGACCTGGCTGGCAGCGATCTGGAGGCGGCCGTGCGG
The DNA here is from genome assembly GCA_965655435.1 of Planctomycetota bacterium. Classification (GTDB taxonomy): domain Bacteria; phylum Planctomycetota; class UBA1135; order UBA1135; genus Saltatorellus. Next base: position 8,427 of record CBFHHK010000069.1, read on the forward strand.
CTCTTCGACCTCGAGGGCGACCTCGTGGAGATCGTGGGGCTTCACCGGGGGCACATCCACGACACGCTGGTGTCCACCTGGCGGGTGGGCGGTGAGGGGGGCGAGGTGCGCCGCTTCGTGCACCAGCGGCTGAACGATCGGGTCTTTCGGGACATCCCCGCGCTCATGCACAACGTCGGCGTGGTGACCCGGCACCTGGCCCGTGCCGGAGGGGCCGACGGCCTGACCGCGCTGGCGTTGGTGGGGGCCAGGGACGGGGCGGACTATGCCTTCGCGCGGGACACCCCGTGGCGGACCTATCACTTCGTGGAGGGCACCGAGTCCTACGATCACCCCAAGGACGCCGACATGGCGCGGGCCGCGGCGCTCGCCTTCGGGGACTTCCAGATCAAGCTCAGCACACTGCCCGCGTCGGAGCTGCGGCAGACGATCCCCAACTTCTTCAACTCCGAAGCGCGCCTGGCGCAGCTGGATGACGCCTGCCGCAGGGACCCCCTCGGCCGGGTCGCCGAGGTGCAGCCGGAGCTGGAGTTCATCAGCGCCCGCCGGAGGCAGCTCTCGGTCTTCGAGAACGCCCTGCGCACGGGGCGAATGCCGCGGCGGGTGATCCACGGGGACACGAAGCTGAACAACGTCCTGTTCGACAGCAAGACCGGGAGTCCGCGCTGCATCGTCGATCTCGACACCTGCATGCCCGGCTACTCGCTCTTCGACTTCGGGGACCTGGTGCGCTTCACGGCGGCGACCTCGGACGAGGACGAGCGCGACCTCGAGCGCGTGGACGTGGACATGGACCTCTTCGAGGCCCTGCGAGACGGGTACCTCGAGAAGGCCAACGGGTTCCTCAACGCCTTCGAGGTCGAGCACATGGCCTTCGCCGCGCGGATCGTGACCCTCACGATCGGCATGCGCTTCCTGGCCGATCACGTCATGGGGGACCACTACTTCAAGATCGAGCGTGAGGGGCACAACCTCGATCGAGCCCGGGTCCAGCTGCGCATGGTCGAGACCATGGAGCGGCGGCTCTGATGTGAGAGGAGCCCCTTGCTCGCCTGACCTGACGGTGGGCGCTGGCCTGGGGCGCGGGCGTCGGGCGAGGACCGGGACCGCCGACGGGGCCTTTGACCGGGAGCCTTTGACCGGGAGCCTCGGCGGGGAAGTTCGGCGGGGAAGTTCGGCGGGGAGCATCGGCGGGGAGCTTCGGCCCAGGGCCTCGGTCGAGAGTCTTGATCGGAGGCCGAAGCTGGGGAGCACGGGGCGCGGCGACCGCCGGCGGTGGGGCGGGCCCAATCACCGCCGTGCTCGCAAGCGCGCGTTGCGCGGCGGGCCCAAGGGGCCTATACCCCTTGGGTGAAGAGTGGTGGCTCGAACGATCCCAGCTGGTGGCCGGCGGAGATTCCTCGGAGGCCCGGGGTCTATATCTTCCGCTCGGTGGAGGGCAGCGTCCTCTACGTCGGGAAGGCGGGGAACCTGCGCAACCGGCTCACGGCCTACCGCCGGCCGGAGAACGACGGGCGGATTCTGATCCGGTTCCTCGGGGACGAGGCGGACTCCGTGGAGACCATCGTCACCCGGACGGAGCAGGAGGCTCTGCTGCTGGAGGACACCCTCATCAAGCAGTACAAGCCGCCGCACAACATCCGGCTCAAGGACGACAAGTCCTTCCGGATGCTGAGGATCGACATGAGCGATCGGTTCCCGCGCTTGAAGCACGTCCGCGCTCACTCCCCGGAGATGGGCCGTGAGGGAGGGCGCTCGCGGTACTTCGGGCCGTTCGCCAGCGCCGGAGCGCTGCGTCGGACCCTGGCGGACCTGCACCGCATCGTGCCGTTGAGGGACTGCCCGGACTCGGTCATGGACAACCGTTCTCGGCCCTGCCTGAAGCACCAGATCGGGCTCTGCTGCGCGCCTTGTGTCGGGGCGGTGGAGCCCGCGGCCTACGCGGACCTCGTGGAGCGGGCCTCTCGCATCCTCTCCGGCGAGGCCACGGAGCTGGAGGACGACCTTCGCCAGCGGATGGCCGCGGCGTCGGAGGCGCTCGAGTTCGAGCGCGCCGCGGTCTGGCGTGACCGGCTCAGCGCGCTGCGCCGGACGGTGGAGGGGCAAGGGGTCCGACCCAAGGACGCGGTGGACCGTGACGTCCTCGGCCTGGCGCGCCGGGGAGGGCGCGCCTCCGTGCACCGCATCGCCTGGCGGGACCGCCGGATGGCGGAGTCGAGGACCCACCACTTCCGCTCGGAGCTGCCGGATGAGGAGCTCCTGCACAGCGTGTTGAGCGCGATCTACGCGCCGGGCCGGCGCGCGGCGCCGACGGAGATCCTCCTGCCCTTCGCGCCCTCGGAGCAGACGCTGCTCGAGGAGCTGTTGGGGGCGCGCCTGATGGTCCCTTCCAGCGGCGACCGCAAGCGCATGCTCGACTTCGCCTTTGAGAACGCGGTCCAGGGCCTCCAGCGGCAGTCCGACGAGGAGGACCGTGATGCCGACGCCCTGTCGCGCCTCATCGAGCTGCTCGACCTGGATCCCGGGACCGAGGTCATCGACTGCTTTGACATCTCGACCACGCAGGGGAGCCATGTGGTGGCGAGCCGGGTGCGCTTCAAGCGCGGGCACGCGGACCGGTCGGGGTACCGGCGCTACAAGATCCGTGACGTCGACGGGCAAGACGACTTCGCCTCCATGCATGAGGTCGTGCGCAGGAGCCTCGAGCGGGGGCAGCGGGAGGGGGACCTCCCCGACCTGGTGGTGATCGACGGCGGCCCGCCCCAGCTGGAGCGGGCCTTGCTGGCGCGCCAGGAGTCCGGCGCCTTCGATGTGGCGCTGATCGGGCTCGCGAAGGCGCGCGGCGAGCGGAAGGTGCGCGGTAAGCGCAAGGGGCCCGTGGAGGAGCGAGTGTGGATCCCCGGCGCGACCGAGCCGGTGGTCCTCGGCGCCCACAGCGAGGTCCGCCATCTCCTCGAGCGGATCCGCGATGAGGCGCACCGCTTCGCGATCACCTACCACCGCAAGGAGCGAGGGAAGATCACGAGCCGCCTGGACGGAATCGCAGGCGTTGGACCGGCGCGCCGCCGGGCGCTGCTCAAGACCTTCGGCTCCGTGGCGGGGGTGACCGAGGCGAGCGTGGAGCAGCTCGCCGCGGTCGAGGGGATCTCACCCGAGCTCGCGAGGGTGATTTCCGATGCCTTACATTGACCTCGACCCTCTGAGGTGCCGAGAGGCCCTCTGGAGGGCGGCCAACCGGCCCTGATTCAACATGCAGCTGATGCTCACACTTCCTGCGCTCGCGGCGCTCCTGACCGCCCCGCTGGTCCAGGAGCCGCGGCCCATCACCGATGGTGAGCGCGAGCACACGGTGACGGACAGCGCCCTGCGCTGCAGCGCCCTGTGGCGATCCGAGCGTGGCCTGGAGCGCAGCGCGCGGCAGGCGCTCGAGATCCTCACGGCGGTGGACGCCGCCGGTACCCCTCGCGCGGGGGAGCTGGCGGGCGAAGGCGGGTCCCCGATCGAGGTGCTCCTCGCCGAGTCGGCGGGGCAGCTCGGGAAGCTTGGAGGCCGACGGGGGGAGCGTGTGCAGTGGGACCCGGACTTCCGCGGGACCGGCACGCCGGCGGTGGCGGTGGCGCCGCGCATGAACGATCGGGTGATCTTCGGGACCGGGCTCCCACCGGCCACGCGCCGCCTCCTGGCGCTCGCGGTGGCGGGGCGGCTCGCGCCGGAGCCCTCCGAGGAGACCCCGGACTGGTTGCTGGCGGGCGCCTCGGCCCTCCGTGCCCAGCGCGGTCTGGAGTCGATCGGTCACGCCGGCGCGATGGCCGTGGAGCCTTGGACCTCCTCTGGGCTGGCGGAGCTTCAGGCGTCGCTGTCCGGGTTGGAGCGAGGGGGCGCGGGCGCCTCCGGTGAGGCCGGGAGCTCCAAAGGGGCAGACGAGCGAGGGGCCCAGCTGCTCCAGATGGCCTCCGCCGCTCCGCGGAGTCGAGAGCTCTTTCGGGGGGAGCAGCCGTTCCGGCAGTCGGCGGCGGGCGCCGCCCGCATGCTCATGGCCCTCGAGCGAGAGGCCGACGGAGGGGAGGACCTCTCCCTCGCGGACCTCGCTGCGCGGGCGGCCTCGCGGCTGGCCGACATGCGGCCGCGCTGGGTGGTCGAGGGGGGCGCCGTCGCAGGATCTCCAGGCGGCTGGATGGCGACCGCCACACGCGCTTCGGACGCCCTCGTCCTCGAGGCCTCCCCGGCGATCTCTGGTCCGTTCAGGCTCGACGCCACCGTGGTCATCTTCGCCAACGATCCGAAGTTTGCCGGCCAGGCGGACCTCGTGGTGGGGGACCAGGCCGGCGATCGCATCCTGTTGGCCATCAACACCCAGAAGGGGATCTACCTCTTTCGCCGCGCCGGGCCCGGCGAGCCCTATGAGGTCCTGGCGGAGGTGAACAAGTTCGAGGTCCCTCCCTTCAAGGAGCTCAAGGTCCAGATCGACTACGACGGAGAGGTGCTTCAGGCCCAGGTGGCCGACGTCAAGCTCCCCCCCGTGCGCCTCGCGGAGCGCAGCCTCGACGGCGCGGCCGGTCTCGGCGCGCACGCCGGGAGCACGGTCTTCTTCAAGCGCTTCAAGCGCGGCCCTCGCCGCTAGGGTCAGCCCCGCGGGTGGTGCATCTGGTGCACCGAGCGGACGTGCCCCTCGTCGAGGTGGGTGTAGAGCTCGGTGGTGCGGATGGAGGCGTGCCCGAGCATCTCCTGGACGGCCCGGAGGTCCGCGCCCCCGGCGAGCATGTGAGTGGCGAAGGAGTGCCGCAGGTCGTGGGGGGAGGTGGTCGGCGGCAGGCCGGCCGTGGCCACTGCCTCCTTGACCCTCCGCCAGGCGCTGGAGCGATCCAGCGGGCGCCCGCTTCGTGAGAGGAACACGGCCTTCGCGCGCCCCCGGCTGGCGAGCCCGGGGCGGCCCTCGCGCATCCAGCGGTCCAGGGCCTCGCGGGCGGTGCGGCCGAGCGGCACGACCCGCATCTTGTCGCCCTTGCCGTGCAGCCTGAGCGGGGAGAGCTCCGGCGGGAGGTCGTCGGTCGTGAGCCCGATCGCCTCGGAGATGCGGGCGCCACCGGCGTAGAGGACCTCGAGCAGGGCACGGTCCCGAAGGGTGCGCCAGGTCTCGTCTGCCTCGGGGACCGCGTAGACGGAGAGCAGCGAGTCCACGTCCTCTGGGGTGAGGGTGGTGGGGAGCAGGCGGCGGAGCCGGGGGGAGCTGATGCGGGCTGTGGGGTCGCGCTTGAGGGCGCCCTCCGCGATCTGGAAGCGGATCAGCATGCGCAGGGCCACCAGTGCGCGGGCGACGGACGACTCCGCGGCCCCCGCGCCGCGACGGTCGCCAAGCCAGCGGATGATGCCGTCCTCCTCCAGCCCGACCCACTCCGTGATCCCGGCCTCGCCGAGCCAGACGCCGAGGGAGCGGAGGTCAGAGCGGTAGGCCGCGACCGTGTTCCGCGACAGGCCGGCCTCCACCCGCATCGCGTCCAGGAAGTCGGCGATGTCGGCGTCGAGCCGGGGGGGCACGGGCCCGGGGCCGCTGTCCCCGGGGGTGGCCCTGGCGTTGGCGCGCTGCGGCATGGCCCCAGCGTGGGGGGGCAGAGGGAAGAGTTCAAGGCGAACCGGGAGCCGCCGCGGGGATCGGGGTAGGCTCTGCGCCGATGTCCTCCAGCGAGCAAGACGACCGCGCCGGGCGCGCTCCCGCCGCCACGCCCCCCGCCCAGGTAGGCTCCGCCCAGGTAGGGGCCGCTCCGGCGGGTGCCCGTGCCGGCGCCGGCGGCCTGGCGACCGAGCCCTCCAACGTCACGGACCCGTCCGCAGGGAGGCCCTCGGTCCGACGGCACGTGGTTCTGCTGGTGGTCGTGGCGCTGCTCGTGGCGCTGGACCTGTGGTCGAAGTCCGCGGTCTTCACCTGGTTCCAGGACCCTGAGGCACAGGCTGCGTTGCCACGGTCGGAGCGAGGTCACCCGCGCTTCCCCATCCTCGGTGAGTGGCTGGGCTTCATGCTGAACCTGAACTACGGCGCCGCCTTCGGGAAGGGGGGCTCCATGCCCTGGCTGCTGGTTGGGGGGCGCTGCGTGGCGGCCGTCTTCCTCTCGTTCCTCATCTACCGGACGCCGACGGGGCAGCGGGTCTACCTCGGCGCGCTGGTGCTCATCCTCTCCGGCGCCCTCGGGAACCTCTACGACAACTTCACCTTCGCCCCGGCCTCCAACCTGCCCGGCGTTCAGGAGGGCCGCCCCTTTGGACCGGTGCGGGACTTCATCGACGTCTACTTCTATGGGTGGGACTGGCACTTCCCGACCTTCAACGTCGCGGACTCCTGCATCACGGTGGGGGCGATCCTCCTGCTCCTGAGCGGTGTCGGCAGCGGCCGGGCCAAGGCTCCGCAGGTTGCGGCAGCGGAACCTTCCTCGGCCCCCGGGCGGGCTCCCAGCTCGGGCCCAGCGGCGGCCCGGACTGAAGACCTGACGGAACAACTGACTGGGGACCTGACGGCGGGCACCACCCCGTCCCCGGGCGAGGGCCCCTCCGCGAGCCCGGATCACGACCCGCATGGGGACGCCGGGCGCTGAGCTGCTGCGCTCCTGTCTTCCGTTCCAGCGAGGGCCAGCCTATCCTCCGGAGAGAATGGGAGCTTGGTCGAAGGGCGCGAGGGCGACGCAGGAAGGTGGGAGCCGATGAAGCTCTCTGACCTCACGCCGGCGCACGTCAAGCAGGCCGCGTCGATCTTCGTGGAGCACGCCTGGCCGGCGGGTCCGACCGGACCCGCTGCGGAGCTCATGCGCGCGGTCGATGAGGCGTCCACCATGGAGGAGTTGGCGGAGGTCTTCGAGCTGGTGCGAACCGGTGAGGGGGAGGGCCGCCGGCGCTTCAGCCTCCGGCTCGGGAATGACCGCTATCCCTGGATGAAGCTGGTGATCCAGGAATTCCTCGTGTCCGGGGAGTTCTTCATCTCGGCGGACACCCACGACGACATTCGGATCGACCCCTCCATGCCCGACTACGAGGCGTGGACCGAGCTGCGTTCCCACAACTGCAGGCTGAAGGAGGCGGTGGAGGCTCACTGGGAGCGCGCAGGCCTGCCGACGCACGGCGACCTGCGCGCGCTCTGCGAGGGCATGGCTCGCCTCGAGTCCGGGGAGTCCACCGGGACCGCGGGGCCCCGGCTCCTCATCGTCGACGATGACGAGGACGTCTGCTGCGGTGAGGCGGCCTTCCTGCGCGCGCGGGGCTACACCGTGGAGACGGCCTTCGATGGTCGGCAGACCCTCGACCGGATGCAGCGCGATCCGCTCCCCGATCTGGTGGTCCTCGACTTCGCCATGCCCGAGTTCGATGGGGAGGAGGTGATGCGACGCCTGCGAGCGGACCCGCGCACGGCGGGGGTGCCCTTGCTCCTGGCCACGGCCAGCGAAATCGAACTTCCCACGATCCAGCGGGCGAGCGGGTTGCTCCGGAAGCCGTACCCGCGAGAGGTCCTCTTCGAGATGATCGAGCGCCTCCTCGGCGAGGCTCGCGGCTGACTCGGCCGGGCGGGGTCCCGCCGTTGGTCTGAGGTGTGTCCCGGTGTCCCGGTCTTCCGGTCTTCCGGCCACCCGGTCATCCGGCCTCCCTCGGCCCCCCGGTCGCATGGCGCCCCGCCCGTACACAGCGCCCGTGGCCTCCCCAGCAGGCCCCTGCAGCGGGCGTTTGGAGGGGGCCTCTTCGGCGGGCCCGGCGTGCGAGGTGGCGCGGGGCAGTCACAGGGAGCGTGGCCCGATCCTTGGAGGGCCTGGGCCTCGCCGCCGCTGGCCCGGCTTCGGCAGGTCGCGGACTCCCAGGGCCGGGCCGGTTGCTTCACGCTGGTGTTGCATGTGAAGGGAACGAGCAGGGGCCGCCCGGCAGCCCCAGGGCCCACGGGCTCAGGGTGTCGGGCCCAGGGTGGCGGGCGCGGGCAGGCCGGGACTCGGGCCGGCCGTGACTCGGGCCTGCCGGGGCGAGGGTGTGGGGCGGATCGAGAGAACCTTCCGCCAGCGAGGGCCGATCCCCCTTGGCATTCCAACGGGGTGGACCGATACTTCCTCGCCCCGCACGCCGTTTCCCGCGCCCTGGAGGCCCCGTCAGGAGGACGGGAAGGGAATCTCGCGGCTCGAGACGGGTTCAAGACATGAGCTGGGAAGACATCACGGACAAATTCTCGAGGGTGGGAGAGGGCTTCGGCCGCCTCGCCAAGCGGCTGGTCGGCTCCGAGAACGAGCGCGAGGTCCGGCGACTCGCGCCGATCATCGAGGAGATCAACGGGCTGGAGGACTGGGCCGAGGGCCTTGACCGGCCGTCCGTCGAGGCCGAGGTCGCGCAGATGAAGGAGAGCGTCCGGAGCGGGGACGCGACCCTCGACGACTGCCTGCCCCGCATGTTCGCCCTGACCCGGGTCGCCAGCCAGCGGACCCTGGGCATGCGGCACTACGACGTGCAGCTGGTCGGTGGCTACGTCCTGCACGAGGGCAAGATCGCCGAGATGAGGACAGGTGAGGGCAAGACCCTCATGGCGACCTTGGCGCTGGCGCTCAACGCCCTCGCAGACCGCCCCTGCTATCTCGTGACGGTCAACGACTACCTCGCGCGTCGAGACGCCGAGTGGATGAAGCCGATCTACGAGTACCTCGGGCTCACCGTCGGCGCCATCCAGTCGAGCCTCGACCCCTCCGCGCGTAAGCCGGTCTACGGATCGGACATCGTGTACGCCACGAACAACGAGCTCGGCTTCGACTACCTGCGGGACAACATGAAGACGACCCTGGACCAGCAGGTTCAGAAGGATCTGTACTTCGCGATCGTCGACGAGGTGGACTCGATCCTCATCGACGAGGCACGGACCCCGCTCATCATCTCGGGGCCGGCCGAGGATCACGTGGGCCGCTATCGCGAGGCGGACGGCGTCGCGCGGCAGCTCGTCGAGGACGAGCACTACGAGGTGAAGGAGAAGGAGCGACAGGCCTCCCTCACGGAGGCGGGCATCGTCCGCGCGCAGGAGATCCTCGGCGTGGAGTCCTTCTACGTGCCCGGGTTTGAGGACTGGCCGCACTACCTTGAGAACGCCCTCCGCGCCCACTCCCTGTACGAGAAGGACAAGGAGTACGTCGTCGAGGAGGCGCAGGACCCGCAGACCGGCCAGATGCGACCTGAGGTCATCATCGTTGATGAGTTCACCGGTCGGAAGATGGCCGGCCGGCGGTGGTCCGATGGCCTCCACCAGGCGGTCGAGGTGAAGGAGGGGCTGGAGCCCAAGCAGGAGACGCAGACCCTCGCGACGATCACCTTCCAGAACTACTTCCGCATGTTCGACAAGCTCGGCGGGATGACAGGGACGGCGATCACCGAGGCAGGGGAGTTCCACAAGATCTACACCCTCGACGTCATCTCGGTCCCGACGAACCGCCCGATCGCGAGGAAGGACCACGTGGACGTGGTCTTCCGGACGCTCCCAGAGAAGTGGAACGCCATCTGCGAGGAGATCGAGCGGGTGCAGGAGACCGGTCAGCCCGTGCTTGTCGGCACGGCCTCGGTCGAGAACTCGGAGCACCTCTCCGGGTTGCTCCGCGAGCGCGGTGTGAAGCACGAGGTGCTCAACGCGAAGAACCACGAGCGCGAGGCGCACATCGTGGCCATGGCCGGCAGCAAGGGCTCGATCACCGTGTCCACCAACATGGCCGGCCGCGGTACCGACATCAAGCTCGGCGGCAACCTGGAGTACCGCCTCGAGCAGGCCTTCGAGGAGGCCGGCGTGGAGCCGGGCGACCTCGAACATCTCGAGGAGATCGACCGGATCCGCAAGGGGGTCGAGGCGCAGTCCGCCCAGGACGAGGCCGAGATCCTCGAGCTCGGTGGGCTCTACGTCCTCGGCACCGAGCGGCACGAGGCGCGGCGGATCGACAACCAGTTGCGCGGCCGGACGGGGCGGCAGGGGGACGTCGGCGAGAGCCGCTTCTACCTGTCCCTGCAGGACCCGCTCATGCGGATCTTCTACCGCGACTGGGTCGTGAACGCGATGGAGCGCCTCGGCATGAGCGAGGGCCAGCCCATCGAGTCCGGCATGGTCGCCCGTCAGGTCGCGAAGGCTCAAAAGAAGGTCGAGGATCGAAACTTCGAGATCCGCAAGAGCCTCCTCGAGTACGACGAGGTCATGGACCACCAGCGGACGGAGATCTACGCCGCCCGTCAGGCGGTTCTGGAGGGCGAGGACCTCAAGGATCGTGTCGGGGCCATGATCAGCAACGTCACCGACCGGCAGGCGTTCACGTACGAGGAGGACGCCGATGGCTTCGCCGAGTGGGTCGAGCGCAACTTCTCGGTGGAGGTTGAGGGGGCCGCGGCGACGGCGGCGGTCGACAAGGACCAGCCGAACCTCGAGGCGACGCTGGAGCCCATCAATCGGCGCTACGAAGAGCGCCGTGAGGGCTGGGGCGATGAGCTGACCCGGCGCATCGAGTCCTACCTCGTGCTCACGGCGATCGACCAGAAGTGGAAGGACCACCTTCACGCGATGGACGCGCTGAAGGCCGGGATCGGGCTGCGAGGCTATGGCCAGCAGGACCCTAAGATCGCCTACAAGAAGGAGGCGACCGAGCTCTTCGCTCAGAACCTCCTGCCGGCGATCGAGTCCGATGTCACCACCAAGATCATGCGGATCGAGGTCTCCCGGCCGGACGCCGAGGGACCCGAGGGGGCCGAGGGGGCCAGCGGCGACGGTCTCGCGCCCCGCGGCATCGCGCCGACTCAGCAGGCGCCGCAGCGGCAGGTTCGCTTTGACGAGCTTCCCCTGGAACAGCAACGCAAGGTCATCGAGCAGCTCCCTGACGAGCAGAAGCTGATGGCCGTGATGCAGGCGGGTGAGGCCAATCAGGGCACGCTGCTCGAGGAGCTGCCCCCTGAGCTTCGCGAGCGCTTCGACGAGGTCAAGCGGCAGCTCGAGGAGCGCCGGGCTCAACAGGTTCGGCAGCAGCAGGCCATGAGGCAGGCCCAGCGTGGCCCGGCGGCGTCCGCTGCCTTCGACGTCATGCGGCGGCGGAAGGCGCTCGAGGAGCAGCAGCGCGCCGCCGCGGGCGCGCGCGCTGAGAGC
>CBFHHK010000070.1:0-19154 GCA_965655435.1 Planctomycetota bacterium
CCGCGGCGCACCCCGTTGCGCGGTCCTCCTCGGTCCTGCGCGACCGCCGCCCGGGGGGCTGCGAAGGGGCCCGGGCCAGCGGACCCCGATGCGCGTCGGGTCATGCCTCCCGAAATGGCCCACGCTCCCCCCTCGTGCGCGCCGCGGAGGACCGGCTCGCATGGAGACCATGCCCTCAACGCCGCACGCAGGAGTGGCCGCGGTAGACTCCGGCGTTCCACCGCCTCGTGCCCATGCAAGCCCCCCAAGGGTCCACCCAAGACCTGTCCTCCGACCTCCCCAGCGGCCGCCGCGGAAGCCTCTCCGTCGCGCTGCTGCTGCTGGTCGTCGCCCTCGGCTTCCGCCTCGTGGGCATCAACCACGGCCTGCCCCACTTCGGTGAGCCCGACGCCTACCTGGTGGACCAGGCCGACTCGATGATCGAGGATGGCATCACCGACAGGTACCGGGCGGGCTGGAAGTACCCCCACCTCGTGGGGACGGTCCTCGCGCTCGTCCCGCCGGAGCCCGTGGAGCGGCTGGGGCCCGGGGCCAGCCTCGAGGCGCACAAGGAGCTCGCCACGCGCCTGCGCAAGCGCGGGCGGGTCGTCGTGGCGGTACTCTCGAGCTTCGCGGCGCCGGCGGTGTACCTCATCGCGGCCCGCTTCCTCGCGGGACGCTTCGCGTTCATGGCCGGGCTCCTGCTCGCGACGAGCCTGCTCCACATCTGCTTCTCGGTCCAGGCCCGGCCCCACGGCCCGGTCTCGGCGATGACGGCCCTGGCGATCCTGTGCGCGATCCGTTGGCGGGAGAGGCCATCGCTCTCGAGGGCGATCCTGCTCGGCTTCTCGATCGCCGCCTCCGTCAGCACGCTGCACTCCGGCGCGGCGGCGCTCGCGCCCGCGGCGGGCGCCCTCCTCGGCCTCATGCGCTCCACCGCGCCAAGGGCCAAGGTCCTCCTCGGGACTCTCCTGGCGCTCATGATCATCTCGGCGTCCGCCGGCTGGTTCTACATCCGGGCGGAGGACGGCTTCGGCCTCGACCCTGCCCGCTCCGCGGGCGCCATCGCGAAGCGAAGCGGGGGCCTGGGGGACGCCCAGTTGGACCAGGTCGCCAAGACCGGACGCTCCTCCGAGGAGGTCAACAAGGACAGGGCGGTCCTCACGTTCAGCGGACACGTCGTCCCTCTGTCGCACTTCAACGGCTACGGCTTCGTCGTCGCCGCGAAGACCCTCGCGACCTACGACCCAATCATCCTGTTCTTCTGTGCGCTCGCGCTCCTGGGCGTCGTGGCCATGGCGCTGCGCCGGCGCAGTCCTGTGGAAGAGACCGGTCGGCACGCGATGAGCGCCGCCTGGATCACCGCGGCCTACGGGGTCCCCACGCTCCTGGTCTACGGGATCTACCAGCGGAGCACGGACCGGTTCTACCTGGCGCTGATGCCCGTGACCTGCATCCTCGCGGCCTACGGCATGTCCTGGCTCGCCTCGCGCAGGCTGCCCCGTGCCCTCACCGGCGGCACCATGGCCCTGGCCGTGGGCAGCATGCTGCTGGCGGCGGCCCTGGCGGGGAGACTGAGGGTCCAACCCGACACCTACACGATCGCCGCCGACACCGTGCTCGAGCTTGGCGAAGGCGGCGACCCGTTGGTCTACCTCGCCGAGGTCAGCGGGATCCCCCTCATGACCCGGGCCGAGATGATCCAGAAGGAGGCGATCTGGTCCCGCGGACCGTGGGACACCTACCAGTGGCACATCCTTCACCCCGAGAAGCGACTCCTGGTGGGCGAGAGCCGGTCGGCCCGCCGCGAGGGTGCCGCGGCGCCAGGAGAGGCGGCCGCGCGCCTCGGGCGGCAGCTCATGCCGGCGGACCTCGCGACGCGGGTCAAGCTCTTCCACGCGGAGGACAAGGCCGCGGTCGCGTCGGAGGCCCTGGCCGAAGCGGACCCCGACGTCGTCCTCATCTCCACCTCCCCGGCGCTCCGCAAGGGCCTGATCGGGCCGACGGCGATCCGCGATGCCTGGATGGCGGCCGTCCGCGCCGATGGACGATGGGAGCTCGACCAGACGATCAAGAACTCGTCCAGCGATCGGCGCTACCCGCTCGGGTACAAGCTCGGCTTCCTCGACGTCTTCACGAACCACGCGCGGGGCCCGGAGATCGAGGTCTGGACGCGGCGTGAGGACTGATCGGCCGGGCTCGCCCGGCGCGCAAGCTGCGCGTGACAGAGTCCGAGCCGCGCCTCCTCGAGGGGACCGTGGGACCCGGCATCAGCCGCGCCCACGGGCCTAGCGGTCCTCGATCATCAGGCCCTCGGCGTTGGACTTGCGCATGGGTCTGGAGCGCCAGGAGTCGAAGGGCAAGAGCGCGCGGCGCGCGCGCGCCGCGTGGTCGACGCGCCGAATCTGCGCCGTGGGGACCGAGAGCATGCCCAGATCACCGTGCTCGAGCACGAGGCGGCCGCCCTCGGACCGCCGCGCGGTCCCGTGGAGCACCGCCGTTCCCCTCATCTGCCCGCCGGAGTTGCCCGCCGATCCCAGGGTGACCTGCCAGTCCCCCTCAGCGACCGCGGCGCCCGGCTGCGGCTCTCGATCCACGCGGACCCAGCCCGCGAGGCGCGGGAGCGGGACCGCGATACCCGAGGTGGCGCCCCCGGAGAGCCGCGCTTGCCCCTCCGCGATCCCCTGGAGGTCCGCGCGCAGGAGGTCCCCGTTGCGGGCCAGGAAGAGCTGCTCTCCGGGATTCGCGGCCTCCGACCGCGGGACCGCGAGCGCCCAGGAGAGCCGCAGAGCGTCCCCGTCACGCGTCATCTTGGATGGCTTGAGCGACAGGTCCATGGACTCCCCCGCCAGGGGGCCGCTTCGGTAGAACGGGTGCTGTGTGAGCTTGCTCGTCCGGTTCATGAAGAGCCCTGAGGCGAGGAGGACGGCCTTGATCCGCTCCTGGTCGAGGCGCACCTCACCCGCCTGGAGGGGCGTCCTGACCGTGACGGTCTCCCGGTCAGCCCCCACCACGAGCGCAGGGAAGCGCTGGCCGTCCTCGAGCACGATGACGTTCGGGAAGGCCCGGTCTCCATCGAGGCTGGCGGCGGAACGCCGCGTGAGACTGAAGGGCACGCCAGCGGGGACGGCGATGGGCTCCTTGAACCCGAAGACCTGGAGCCGGGGCTGCGGTCGGCCCTGCACCATCTCGAAGCCCGCGAGCTTCACGTTGACCGCGGCCCGACCCTCGAGCTCCAGGCTGGCCGCGGGGACGTTGCCGCCGCCCGCCGCCGACCGCTGTCGGAAGTGCCAGAGCTCGTCGAGGGGGAGGACCACCGGGGCCTCGGCCCATCGGGGAACGAACCGCAGGCCGCCTCGGACAAAGCTGAGGTCCCGCGCCTCGATCGACTCGCCGTCCCGGCAGGTGACCCGATACCAGTCCGCCGCTGGCTCCGCCGCCTCGAGCGCCTCGCGGTCCTCTCCTGCGGCGAACCGGATGCCCAGGGAGCGGTCGAAGCTGACCGTTCCGCCCTCCCATGACCGCCCGCTCGACGGCGAACCTGCCGGGCTCCGCCCGGGCACGGCCTCCAGCTCGAAGGTCCGGGCGTCGGAATCGAACCCGCCGACACGGTCCAGCATCACCACCTGCTCGACGGCGACCCGCCCAGGCTCCGCCCTGGCCGCCGTGCCGACCTCAGCGCGCAAGATCCCCATGGGCTGCCCGAGCCTCGTGATGAGCACCGAGTCCCGCTGGCTCGGCCGGTCCAGCTCCGCGCCGATCATCGATACCCGCCCCGACGGCTCCTCGGCGCTCGCGAGCCGGACGCGCTCCCCGTCGATCTCGAACCGGAGGACGACGGAGCTGTCATCGCCGAGCTCCAGCCCGGTCTCTCTCAGGTCGAGGTCAGTGCCGTCAAAGGAGTAGAGCACGAGCTCACCACCCCAGGGCTCCACCACCACGCCGCCGACGGGATCCCGCCGGTGATCGCCTCCAAGGTGAATCCGGAACTCCGGCTCGCCCTCCCAGGAGAGCTCCAGCAGCAAGCGGTCCCCGTAGTCCAGGCACCGGCGCGTCGCCGTGGCCCCCGGCGTCGTGAGCAGGAGGGCGGCGCCGTCCGTCTGCACGTCGCTCGCGCCCTCGTTCCGGTCCATCCACGGTCCCCAGAGGGGGCGCGCCGGGCCATCGGTGTCCGCCAACGCAGGCGGCAGGAGGTCACCACACTCCTCGAGGGGGACCTGGAACACGCCGAGGCGTGCGCTCTCGAAGCGGACGAAGCCGCCCTCGACCGAGAGCACGCGACCGCGCAGGTTCTGACGCCGCTTGAGGGTCAGGAGATCCCGCCCCCCCTCCGGGACGAGCGGGAGACGCAGCCCCTCGGGCGCCGTGACCAGGGAGGTCACCGCCTCCAGGTCGAGCGTGGCCGGCGCTTCGTAGGGGTCCACCTCGAGGCGGAGCTCCCCCTCCTCAGAGACGAACGCAGGGCCCACGTACTGGGAGTCATCGCGCAAGAGGACGGAGATCGGGAGGACCTCCGCGCCCTGCGGCTGGACCTGCTGCTGGGCCTGCTGCTGGGCCTGCTGCTGAGCCTGCTGCTGGGCCGCCACAGGCGGCGGCGCCGCGACGGCCGCGGCCAGCCCACCGAGAATCCACAGGGACGCCATCATCGCTCGTAGACCGGCAGGAGGGTGTACTCGAGGGCTCCCGAGAGGAGCAGCATGGCCGTCTGATAGGCCGGCCCCTGGAACGACGCCGCGATGACGATCCGGCCGTCCTCGCCCTGCCGCAGGAGCAGGTCGTTGGTGTTCTTCGCGCTCCATGCCCGCCACGCAGCGTGGTCGAGCTGGAAGAGCGCCTGGGAGACGTAGTAGCGGGAGTAGCACGGGTGGGCCGAGCCGGTGGCCTCCACCGAGCGCGAGACGACGTAGCTGCGCAGCGCGTCATCCGCCAAGGGACGCTTCGCCACCGACCGGCAGAGCGCGACGATGGACGACCGCGCGAGCGAGTCGCCCAACCCGCCCGTCCCCGAGTAGGAGACGGTGCCCGACTCGGTCGTCATGGAGTCGAGGTACGCGAGGGCTTTCTCGATCGACTCGTCGGGCACCGGAACGCCCGCATTGCGCGCGCCCAGGAGGCCCATCAAGATCGCTCCGGTGACCGAGGAGTCGGCGTCCGAGGAGCTCGGCGAGTAGCGCCAGGCGTTGAACGGGTTCTGCTTCTGCGAGGTCACCGCGCAGCGCACCGCTAGCTGCAGGGAGTCCCCGATCGAGCGTTCCAGGTCGAGGTCCTTGTCCTCGAAGAGCCGCTCATCCACGGCGCCGAAGCAGTCCGCGAGGCAGAGCATCGCGAACCCGTGCTCGTACATCCCGCTGCCGATCTGCCCGGAGCTCCGGCTCTGCTGGGCGATGAGCGAGCGGAGCCCCCGGCGGATGCTGTCCGCGTACTTGCCGTGGTTGGGATCCTGTCCCGAGGCGAGCAGCGCCATGATGCAGATGCCGCTAACCCCGGCGCTGCTCTCCCAGGAGCCGCCGTCCGCCTGCTGGCTGATGATGAACTCCGCGCCCCGCTCGTGGAGCCGCCGGTGGGCCGGGGACACGGGCGCGCCCGTGCGCACCTCCTGACCCTGCACCGGGGCGAGGAACGTCACCAGCGCGGCCAGGGCCACCGCGACTCTCGCCCTTCCAACTCGTCGCTCCATCATCCCTCCTCCTCGATTCCAAGCGCTCTCAGCTGGGTCGCCGAGAGCGAGTCGTTCAGGTCCGCCATGAACTCCGGCCGCGGCCGCGTGGCGGCCTCCGCCGCGTTGAAGCGGAGGGGCAGCCGCAGCGCGCGCCAGATCGGCGCCGCCCCGATCCCCCCGAGTCCCAGGGCCCCGCGGTCGACCTCCCGACCGACCTCACGCTGGAGCGCCGCTCCCAGCGCCTCCCGCGGCCCCTGCTCCAGCAAGAGCAGCCCGTCGAGGTGCGCGAGCATGAGCTGACTCCGGGCCTCCACCAGCGCCATCCGATCCCCGCTGCGCCAGGGAGCCGGCGCGGCACCATCGACCCCGTGGCGCGCCTCCTCTCGGCGCACAAGCGCCTTCCAGAGGGGCTGCTGATCGAGGTCCACCACCTCCCTGAGGAGGTTCCGATCGCCGGTGAGCGGGCGCTTGCGGTCTCCACGGCGGACCTCCCGACCCATGGCCGTCGCGCCCCGGACGAGCAGCGCCGCCTGCTCATCGTCCCAGCCATGGAAGGCGGCGAGCGCGAGCGCCTCCAGCACGAACTCGTCCTCGGGGTAGCGCCCGCCGAGGAGCCCCGGGGGTCGCCTTCCCCCGGCCGACCGCTTCACGGCCAGGCGCATGCGCACCAGCCGGCTGACCTGCTCCTTGACGAGGAGCGCGGAGACCGGTCCGGAGCTGGCGAGCGCCGACGTCAGGTCGGGACTCGTCGACCGAGCACGCCGCCACCTCGGGTCCACCATCCACTCCTCGATGGGCTCCCGCAGCCCCTCTGCCTGCGCCTCCCGGAGCCGCAGTTCCACCGCCAGAGCGGTCACGAGCACCTCCACGGACGCCGCGACGACACGGGCCTCTCGCGCCGCGAGGTCGGCCTCGAGCGCCGCCCGCTGAGCGACCTTCAGCTCTCGCCCCAGGGCCGACGTCCACTCCTGGGAGGAGAGCAGGGCGCTCCACCCGGACTCGACCCAGTAGGGGTCGGCACCCTTGGGCGATCGCCGCACCTCCAGCACCACGTCCTCCACCAGGTCACCCAGCACCGCGCGCAGGCGCTCCAGCTGCTCCACCGACGGGCCAGCGATCCGCGCGATCCCGTCGAGGTGGACGGTCGCGCGCCCCTCGAGGCACGCGGCCCCTCGGGTGAAGTCCTCGGGCGTGACGTCCACGGGCCCGACCTCCCCCATCCCCACGGTGCGCCCGGGAGGAGGAGGGTCTGGCAGGCCAGCCCCCGCGCGCCCCGCGAGGTGCAGCGCCAACGTCACGGCCAGCAGGCTAGCCCCCCAACGGTATCGGAGCCTCAGCTCGATCTCGCGACCTCGGTCGATGCTCATCGTCCGGCCTCCAGCGCCTCGAAGTAACGCTCCAGGGACTCCTGGAACTCCACAGGGATCTTGGAGGGCTCACCCCGCGCGGCACGCTTCATGCCGCGCTGCTCACCCTGATCGCGCTCGCCCGTTGCACGACCGCTGAGCGCCAGCGCCGCGGAGGCCTTCGTCCCGCCGTTCCCCCCTCCCGGCGAGGCGCTGCTCTTCCCGCCGCCCCCGCTGCCGCCCGCGCGCCGCGACTGGAGCAGCAGCTCGATGGCCTCGGTCTCCGCCGCGAGGGTGTCCCTCCCGGTCTCGCCATCGAGCATCCACTCCGCCGCGTCCACCATGGCCCGCCGTGAGCTGGCCATCATGCGAATCTCCGTCCCGAAGGTCCGCGACCCGTCGGGCAGCTTGCGCATCTGGTTCATCAGGGCGTCCAGCCGTTCGGCGAGGTCATCTTGCTCCTCGTAGAGCTCCAGGGACCGCTCGCGGTGCCGCGCCTCGCCGAGGGCCGACCTCGCCTGCTCCACCTCGCGGGTCACGTCTCGCAGGACCATCTCCGCCTCGGTGATCCGCAGGACCTCCAGGATGAGCTCCGGCGGGAGGCTCTCATCGTTGGTGCCCCCCTCTTCCTCCTGATCCTCGGGAGGAGCCTCCGCCGGCGGGACGAGCTCGTCGCCCCAGCGGTCGAGGCGATCCGAGAGGTAGCCCGCCAGCATCGCCGCCGCCCCCGGCCGGCCGCCGGCGGCGCTGGCGGAGATGTCCCCCGCCAGGAACACGGGCCGGGTGCGATTCCACTCGGCCACGACGCGCAGGAGCCGCGGGGCCCCATCATCTCCACGATAGGCGAGCCGGTCCGCGTAGGCGTCGAGGTCCGTGAAGAGCGCGGCCAACCGCTGGCGCTCGAGGTCCTCGAGGGCGGCGAGCTCCTCGTTGGCGACGGCGACGGCGCGCTGCTTGGAGGCGCCGTTCGAGCCGAACCCGCGGGCGACGGGCAAGGAGAGGCGCTCGACGCCCTCCGCCTGGGCGCGGCTCGCCATCTTCAGTCGCTTGACCAGGGTGCTGGCCTCGAGCCGGGCGAGGATCTCCTGGAATGGGAGCGCCAGCTCGTTGAAGGACTCCACCAGCGCGCGCTGGGCCTCCACCGCCTTCGCGAGCTGCTGGGCGGTCATGCTGCGAGAGCTCTCCTCCTTGACCGGCTCCTCCGCCTCCGGCTTGGGCGCCTCATCCCCCCCGCTGGCCCCGGGTACGGTCGTCCCCACCAGGCCGATGGACCCTGGCCCGCTCTGCTCCTCGGTGGGGCCTGGCTCCGTCGCGGCGGGAGCCTGCTCGCCCTCCGCGAGGCTCGACTCCACGTCGAGGAGGTTGGGGGTCGGGTCGAAGGGGGACTCCGCGGCGGCTTCGTCGGCTCCGGCCTCCTCCCCCTCCTGCGGCGCCGCGCCCCCGCTGCCGCCCGCCCGGACCACCCCGGCGGAGCTCGCCTCCCGGCCCCCGGGCGTGTCCGCGGTCGCCGCCGCTTGGGCCGCGCTCGAGAGGAGCTTGGAGACCGCCTCCATGTCCTCCTCCGCCAGCTCCTCCAGCCCATCCCGGGCCTCGGACCACATCTCGAGGTCAGACGTCTCGACGGCCTCGTTTCGGGCCGCCTCGTCGAGGAGCTCGCCTCCCTCCGCGACGAGCGCGCCGAGCCGGGACTGGTTCCTGCGCTCCGCGACGACCTGGTCCTCGAGCATGGCCTGGACCTCGGCCGTGCTCAGCTCCGCGTCCGTCATGGCCAGCAGGGTCTCGTTGGTGGCCAGGAGCTCCAGCTCACGGTCTCGGACCTCGGCGGCCTCCTCGATCCACGCGTCCATCTGCCGGCTCACCCACTTCAGGTGCTGGGCCTCGTCCATGACCCGCACGCGAACCGGCGCCGAGTAGGCCCGCTCTCGGCCCGGGAGGAGATCCACGGCCCAGGCCCGGAGCTCGACCGTCCCGGGCTCGATCCCCAGATCCGTGGGGCGCAGGGTCGCGAAGGCCTCCGCCCGCTGCAGCCCGGGCTCCTGGGCGAGCAGGACCTTCTCCCCCAACGAGCGGGGCTCCTCACCCGGCTCCGAGACCGACTCGAACCACTCGAGCCCGCAGCGGTCCACGCCGAGGTCGTCCACCGCCAGCACGTCGAAGGTCAGCGCCGCCTGCTCAAGCAGGACGGGGTCGGGCTCGAGGCCGACCATCGAGACCTCCGGCGGCGCGTCCACCACGGGGCGGACGGAGAAGCGGAACGGGCGGGGCCCCTCGAGGCCGAAGCGATCCACCCAGGCGACCTCCTGGACCACGGACTCACCCGCGACCTCGCAGGCGAGGGGCTCACCGACGAGCTGCATCGCCACGGCCTCGGCCGCCGCGCCGAGGGCGCGTGCGTCACGGCTGAAGTCGAGCGTCAGCTGCACCTCGCTCCCCACCACCGCGGAGAGCGCGCCGCCGCTCACGTTCCGCTCGAGCGGCTCGGGCAGCCCGAGGTAGGCGGGGAGGGTGACCGTCGCGTTCGCGGCCACGGCCTCGGGCCGGGGGAGAGGGCAGAGCTGGACTCGCCGGCGCAGGTCGCCGATCACCAGCAGCGCCGACTGCTCCAGGGCGAGGGGCGGCAGCTCGAGGGTGTAGCCACCCGCGACCCGCTCACCCTGAATCGTCTCCCGCTGGAGCCGCAGCTCCGCCCCGTCCGGGCGCGAACGCGTGTCCGCGGCCAGCTCGAGGCGGACCGGCCACCCCTCCTGGATCGGGAGCACCCAGCGCTCCTGCGCGCCCTCCACCCGGGTGAAGGTGAAGCGCTCGACGGCGCCGAAGGGCAGGGCCCAGCGCTGGAGCGCGTTGAGGCCCACGTCGGGAAAGCGGACGAAGAGCGCGAGCACGGCGGCGAGGGGGATCAGCAGCCAGCGTGTCAGGAGCCGGTGCCGGGAGAGCGGGAGCGCGTGCGCGAGGGTCTTCCCCCCGAGGTCGCGCTCCCCCCGGCGGATCGCCGCGCGCACGAGCTCAGGGCTCCGCCGAAACTCCTCGGGGTCGGTCGCCAGCTCGAGGATGCCGAGCAGGCGGTCTCCGGTGCGCGGGTCCCGGGAGGCCACCTCGCGGGCGATCGAGCCGACCGTCCCGTGCCGCAGGACCCAGCGGGCGAGGACCCGTGGGACGACGACGGCGGAGCCCCCGATGGCCAGGCCGAGGAGCGCTGCCCGCAGGAGCGAGGGCGAGTCGAAGAGCCGATCGATCCCCGCGGCCGTCAGGAAGGACACGGAGCCGACGAGCCCGCACGTCGCCGCGGCCTCCCACAGCTTCTCCCTCCGCATCCGGGCGCGGAACGCTCGCAGGGAGCGGTCGATCCCCTCGGGGAAGGGCGGGCCACTGGCATCGGGGGTCATCAGGAGGTCAGCGGGGGGGGGAGCCCCCCCGGGGTCTGTTCGTTGGCTCGGCTCCATTACACCCTCCCCGCCGCCTTGCGGCCGATCCAGAGGGCGGCCATCAGCGCCGCCGCCATGAGGCCGAAGAGCGGGTGGCCCCAGAGCCGCACCCTGGTCACCAGGGGCGCGGGCGACGGCAGCTCCGAGAGCCGCGCGCCCACCTCACCGGGAGTGAGCTGGTCCAGGACATCGCCGCCGCTGATGCGCGCCACCTCGGCCAGGACATCGGGACGCGCAGGCCGCCCCACCCGCTCCCGCGGGCGCGCGATCACCGAGATCTCGGCCTCAAGGGTCGAGGCGGTGTCGTCGCACCGCAGCGTCACCTGGTGGCGCCCCCCCTCCATCGGCCGCCAGCTCGCGGAGTAGAGGCCCCAGGCCGGCTGGCCGTCCGCTCGCGGCGGCTGGGTGAACCGGACCCGCTCGACCTTGCCCGACGGCGCCTCGATCCGCGCCGTGACCGCCGCCCCATCGACGGGGCCGCCCCCCTGCGCGTCCATGACGTTCGCGTTGAGAGCGACCGTGGTGCGGGCCTTCGGCCGGTCGGGCGCGAAGAAGAGCCGCATGGACTCGCCCACGTTCATGTTGCGCTGGTACGCCATCCACCGAATGACCTGGCCCCAGAAGCGGTAGTGGTACAGGTCCTCGAAGCCCTCACGCCAGCGCCACGCGCCGTCGGTCCCCATGAAGAGGACCTTCCCCGTCCGCGCCGGACGCGTCACGAGCAGCTGTCGCCGACCCGTCCTCCCGAGGCTGTCAGGGTGGACCCCGAGGACCTGGGACCCCGCGCGCGCCCGCTCGACCGCGGCGTACCATTGGAAACCGGGGAGCTCTGACCAGAGGTATGTGTTGGCCACGGCGTCGGGGATCAGCCGCGTCAGCCCGCTGTTCAGCCCCGCCGCCGTCAGCCGGAGCCGCGCCGGCGTCACCGCGCCGTAGCCCCTCGGCCGGGAGGGGTCGAGGTCCACGGGGTACAGCTCCCCGAGCGCGCTCTCCTGGAGCTCGAGGTGCCCTCCCCCGAAGCCCGGCATGAGGATCAGGCCGCCCGCCTGGTCACGCACGACCCCCGCGATGTTCTCACACTGCTCCAGGGTCAAACCATCCGGCCCGAGCCCGACGTCACCGATGAAGATCACGTCGTACTCCCCGAGCAGCTCCTTGGGAGGGAAGGCCTCGAGGTAGTGCGGGCCGCCGCCCCTCGAGGACATGCCCGGGAGCGTGAGGTAACAGTCCACCTCGACGCCGGGGTCCCGCACGAGCGCGTTGCGCAGGTAGCGGTATTCCCAGCGCGGGAAGCTCTCCACTAGGAGCACGTCGAGGGACTCCTCCCGGACGTCGAGCTCGATCGTGCGGGTGTTGTTCTCCAGGTCCAGCTCGCCGGGGACGGGGTCCACGGCGATCGTCAGGGAGACCCGGCCCGGCTCGGTCGGCAGGAACTCCAGCACCTCCGTGGTGACCCGACGCGCCGGCAGCGCGATGCCCCTGGACTCCACGAGGCCGTCGGGTCCGGCGAGGGAGATCCTCGCGGGGACCTCACGCGGCATGGCGCTGTCGATGGAGACGGGGATTTCCAGGCGGCGCCCGACGATCGCGAAGGCGGGTGGCTCGACGGGCTCGAGGGCCACGTCCGGCTGCTGGTCCTGGCTCCCCACCGTCGAGGTGAAGATCGGCACGTCCGCGAGGCGATAGCGGACCGCCGCCTCGAAGGGGCTCTCGCCCTCGGTCCAGTCCCCGTCCGAGGCGAGGAGCACCACGCGCAGGGACGGGTCCTCGAGGAGGCGGTCGAGGGGACCGGCGAGGTCCGTGCCGCGCTCCTCGATCGCGACCTCACCGTCCGCCGGGTCCGCCGCCGCCGAGAGCGGCGTGACCACGAGGTCGAACCGGCCTCCAGCGGAGGCCTCGAGGCTCGCCGCGCCGCTCGCTTCGAGCTCGGCCACGGCCTCGGCCAGGGCCTCGGCGCGTGTCCGGAGCCGGGCTCCCGCGGGCGCGTTCTCCGCTGCGGCGTTCTCTGCTGCGGCATTCTCCGCTGCGGCGTTCTCCGCGGCCGTGCGCTCCGTCACCACGTCCGCCGTCCCCATGCTCAGCGAGTCGTCCCACAGGACCGCTACCAGGGCGCGCTCCGTCGGGACCTGGCTGCGGACCCACTCAGGTCCCAGCAGCGCGAGGAGTACGAGGACGATGAGGGTCGTCCG
Source organism: Planctomycetota bacterium (assembly GCA_965655435.1). Taxonomy (GTDB): domain Bacteria; phylum Planctomycetota; class UBA1135; order UBA1135; genus Saltatorellus. The sequence continues at coordinate 12,596 of CBFHHK010000070.1, forward strand.
GGCCGCCTCCACCAGCAGCACCGCAGGCCGCCCTCCGCTGCGCCTCCAGGCGCGGATACCCAGGGCAACCGTCACGAGGGTCAGCCCGATACAGCTGCTCACCAGGACCGGGTCGGTGACCTGAAACTGAAGCCCTGTGGACACGTTCACTCCTCGCTCCTCCCGGGCGAGCTGCCCTCCGGGGAGCAGAGCAGCAGCTCCGCGATCAGGGCGCCGAGCACCAGGAGGAGGAAGATCCGCCAGACCTCGTCCAGGAGCGAGCCACCATCGGTGGCCGTCCGGGTCGTGGTCACGACCACGTCGAGCGGGGCGAGGCTCTCCGTCAGCGCCTCCTCCGGCAGTGAGCGAGAGGTGTCCTCGGCGAGCGGTCGGTTGAGCGCGATGAAGGCCTCGCCGTCCGTGAGCACTCCGGCGCGGCGGCCTCGCTCGGCGAGCGAGTCGGGCCGGTCGCTCGCCGCCACGGACCAGCGCTCCTCCAGCCAACGCTCGCTCGCGCTCGCCACCTGCTGCTCCTCGGAGCCGAGCGCGAGGGCGGCCTGCTCGAGGGCCCGGTGCACGACGGCCATGAAGACGATCCCCTGGGTGGCCAGGTCACTGGAGCGGGGCTCAGGAAGGGTCCCCAGGAAGTACGCGGCGCCGCGGCCCAGGGCGGACTTGGTCATCAGGGCTTGGCCGCCCTCCAGCCCGGCGATGGGGATGCGAGCGACGGGCGCCTCGCCCACCGATCGGATCGAGCACACCCGGCGCAGCGCCACCTCTCCCACGGGGAGCGGCGTCCCGTCCGCGCCCGAGGCCAGGAGGTCCGCGTCCGTGCGCCAGGTCTTGACCGCGCTGTCCCGGGCCGCCTGCTCCACGGGGCTCCACTGTCCCCACCCAAGCCCGGCGAACGACCGGCCCTCGGGGGCGGTCGGCGGGAGGAAGAGCACCACGCCGCCCGCCTCGCAGAAGCGCACCACCTCCGCGGCGGCCTCACCCTCGGGGAGCGGCGCCTGCCAGGCGAGGAAGGTCACGCCCTTCAGGTTGAGCTCACCCGCCGCCCCCGAGGCCAGCTCTCGCACCTCGTGGATGACATCCGGCCCCGCCGGTGACTTCGCCGCCACGGAGACGACGGTCGCGACCGCCGCTGACTGCGCGAGCACCGCGGTCTCCACCACCGGCGTGCTCCCGAAGGAGAACCAGAAGCGATCGTCGCCCGCGCGTCGATCCGCGGGGAGCACCACCGCCCCATAGCCCGCCTCCAGCTGGGGGTCGATGGCGACCCGATGCCCCATGAGGCGGCCCTCCTTGCCGGTCAGCTCCACCTCCACCGTGGTCCTCGCGCCCCCCACCTCGACGGCGACGGGCACGCGCATGGCGGTGTCTCCGCTGGCGTCGGTGGCGGCTGCCCTCGTCACCACCAGGTCCAGGACGAGCTCGGCGGCCTCACCCTCGGACTCCCGGCGGACGCCTTCGACCCGGACCCCGAGGTTGTCGTCCGCGATCTCAGGGAACGTGGTGAGCCGGATGCGCGCGCCGCCGCCACCGCTGGCCCTCGCCAGCTCCTCGGTCACGGCCTTCCAGCCGCCAGCCTCCGGGTTCCAGTCCTCCCGCTGCGCGTCCGTCAGGACCCAGACCTCGGTCCGCCCGGCGCCCGCGCCCTCGATGTACCCCGCCGCGGTCTCAAAGGCCGCCAGCAGGTCGCTACTCGCGGAGGTCGCCTCGTCAAAGGCGAGCTCCCGCAGGACGTCCAGACCCTCGGAGCCCGGGCCGTCGGGGCGCAGGCCCTCGGGGCGCAGGACCTCGCCCGGCCGCGTGGCATCCACCACGATGAGCTCGCGGGGCGCCGCGATCGCGAGCGCCTCCTCCGCAGTCCGCAGGCCAAAGGCGAGCTTGGTCTCGGGGAGCCCGTCGACCTCCTCCCCCATGCTGCTCGACCGGTCGAGAATGAGGACCACCTGGTCGAGTCGTTCCCCAGCGACTCGGGCCGCCCAGCCGCCAGCGATCGGCCGCCCGAGCGTCAGGATTAGCGCGAGGACCGCGAGCGTCCGGGCCGCGAGCAGCAGGAACTCCCGCAGTCGCTGCCGACCTCGCGAGGACCGCTCCCCGTCGAGCAAGAACATCATCGCACCCCACTCGACCACGCGGTGACGTCGCCGATGGAGGAGGTGCACGACGACGGGCAACGCCACCAGCGGCAGGGCCCAGAGGGCGAGGGGCTGCAGCAGGTTCATCCGCGTCCCCCCTTGCCCGCGCGGGCCAGCAAGAAGGCCGCGAGGGTGCTCGCGACATCCTCGTCCAAGAAGGTCTCCCGGAGGTCGACGTCGGCCGCGAGCGCGATGGACTCGAGGGCCGCCCGGTGGCGGCGCCAGGCGGCCAGATAGCGCGAGGCCACCATGGAAGGATCGGCGAGGACCGGCGCGCCCCCCTCAGGGTCCACGAAGCGCGTGGCGTCCTCGAAGCGGAACTCCGACTCGTCCCGGTCGATGAGCTGAAACGCGCTCGTCTCGTGCCCTCGGTAGCGGAGGTGCTGGAAGGCGTCACGGAGCTCATCAGGGTCCATGAACAGGTCCGAGAGGACGCAGACCATGGCCCGCCGACCGGCCCGCTCGGCCACATCGTGGAGCACCTCCACGAGACGCGTCGGGCCGCCCGGCTCGACCCGGGCCATCTCCCCCACGAGCAACCTCAGGTGCGACGGGCGCCGACGGGGTGGGATGCGAACCGTCTCGCCTTCGGCGGCGATCGTCACCCCCGCGGCGTCGCCCTGCCGGATCGCCAGCTGCGCGATCGAGGCGGCGAGGCGGCAGGCGAGCTCGAACTTCGTCACCGGCCCGGCGCCGTGTTGGCCGGAGTACCGCATGGACCCGCTCCCGTCGATCACGAGGACGAGCCGGAGGTTCGTGTCCGCCTCGAATTCCTTGACGAAGTGTCGGTCCGAACGGCCGTACACCCGCCAATCGAGCCGGCGCAGGTCATCTCCGGGTACGTAGTCGCGGTACTCGGCGAACTCGACGCTCGAACCGCGATGCGGGCTCCGGTGCCGACCGGACACGGAGCCGACCTTCGCTCGCCTCGCCACGAGGGGAATGTGGCCGACCCGCGCGAGCACCGCAGGGTCAAGCATCGCCGCGATCGAGGCGGCCTCCTCGGCGCTCATCGGCGCGGCTCCCCCTGCGCGGACCGGGCGACAGGATCAAGCGAGCGGCAGAGGGAGGTCATGTGGTGGCGGGCGGACGGGTCCCCGACTTCCATTAGACGAGAAGCCCAGGACTCCGGGACCATTCATCTCCCTGCAGCGGCCCGTTTGCCCAAGGCTGACCGAGCCCCGCCCTGAGCCCGGGAGGGCTCCCCACCGTGTCGATTCGAGTCACCCCCAGGAACCGTCTCTTACCGCTCAAGCTCGGGGTCCTGGTTGTCCGTTGACCCCCCTGGCGCCGCGCCGCGGCCCAGACCGCTATGAAGTACTCCGATCGAATCTGCCTGCTCTCGCTCCTCGTCTTCCCCCTCACCGCCTGCCAGTCGGGAGGGTACATGTCCTCCGTCGCGCTGACCGGCGCCGAGAGCCGCCATGAGGTGGTCGAGGCCATCAACGAGGGCGTCGCGGAGCAAGGGATGGCGCGAGACGAGTTCGCGGCCGCTGGGCGCATGCTGGCCAGCATTCAGACCGCGAGCGAGGCGGCGGCGTCCGAGCTCTACTCCGAGTACCTCGACCAGATCGACCTCTGCGCGCGCCGCGTTGAGCGCCTCGACGAACAGATCGAGGTGCTGGAGGCCGGCGCTGAGAAGCTGTTCGTGGACTGGGAGGCCGAGCTCGAGCAGTTCACCAGCGAGGCGATCCGGGAGCAGAGCTCGCGACGCCTCGACGCAGCGCGCAGCGGCTTCGCCCTCCTGAACGACGAGCTCGCGGGCGTCCACGGCCAGATGGTGGCCAGCCTCTCCACCCACAAGGACTACGCCCTGTACTTCAACCACAACCTCGCGGGCTCCAGCAGGGAGCTCCTCGGTGGGGAGAACGGCCGGTTCCGAGCGACCATGGCGGTCATGAGCAAGGACTGCAAGGTCGTCGAGGCCGACGCTCAGACCTTCAACGAGCGGCTCTCGGGCGCCCCCGAGGCCAAGCCCGAGGCCGCGAAGACCACCGCGCGCGACGCGGCCCAGGGCACGCAGTGAGGCGCGCGCCGCGTCGGTAGCGGCGCGACGGTCTAGAAGCTGAAGAAGCTGAAGACCCTTCCGATGATCCCCTGACGGGGCGTCCCCGCCCGGGTCTCGACCTCAATCCAGCTCTGCTGCCGGTCGTCGTCGGGGTCAGGGGGGGCGTACCGCGGGCGCTTGAGGTTGACCCGGCTCTGGTCCACCCCGCTCCGGAGCAGCGCCCGCATCAGCGCGTCCATGCGGGACTGGGCCAGGTCCAGCGCCACCCGCCTGCGGCGACGCTCTGCCTTCCCGGCGGAGCTCCGCCCGAGGAGCCCCGCGACCTGGTCCACCCGGCCCTCGACCTCTCCGAGCTCCCGAGAGACCTGCAGGAGCGCCTCCCGTGCCTCGTCGAAGGCGCGGTCGCGCCCGAGGGTGAGGCTCGATCGCGCCGCCGCAGCGAGCTCCCCGCGCTGGCGGGCGAGCACGTCCCGCTCCCGTCGCAGGGCCTCGAGCAGCTTGACCGCCACGTCGCTGTCGGGGTTGGCGAGCTCGCGCGCTCGCTCGATGTCGGCGGGGCCGAAGTGGTGCGTCCCCTCCAGCTCGAGCAGGGGGTCCTTGGCCATGGCCTTCACGATGGCCTCGAGCGGGGAGGGCAGCTGGCGGTCCACGTGCGCGCTGCCCACGGGGAAGTCCAGCTCCGCCGTCATGCCCGCGTACTTTGGCGTCCGGTCCCGATCGCCAATCAGGCCACCGAGCCCGACCACGTCGGTCACGGACCCGACCGCCCGCAGCGGGGCGGCCGCGAGCGCGGCGGTGACCAGCCGCAGGAACGCCGCGGACGCCTTGGCCGAGAGCTCCGCCACCCCCATCGAGGACCCACCGCCGAAGTCGAAGGACAGCGGGAGACGGATCTCACCCTGCTCGTTCTTCAGGACAAAGATCACCGTGTCGAGGGGCGCCGGGAGCTTGAGGAACCTCGAGATCGGCCCGCCGTCTGGCTCGGACAGGGAGAGGTGCGCGAGGCTCACGGTCGAGTCGACGTGGCCGCCCCGGGTGCCCGCCAGACGCGTCCGGGAGTTGACGTCGAGGACGCCATCTCCGATGTCGATGCCGGAGGCGATGGCCACCCCCCGGAGGGCGGTGAGCTCGAAGCCCTGGAGCGCCCCCTGCACCCACCCCGACGTCGACGGGTAGAAGGTCAGCTGCCCGGAAGTGACGAACTCCCTGAAGAGCGGGCGGTCCTCGTACTGGACGACCTCGGCTTCACGGGACGACACGGCGCCCGCGACCCCCTCGGCCACACCGCGGAGCACGGAGGTCGCCTTGAGCCTCACCGGCAGGGAGACATCCCCCCCGCCGAGCGAGAGCGAGAACCTCAAGGGACGCGGCTGCGTCAGCATCTTGCTGCTGATCCCCCGGACCTCGGCGTCCATCGCCACGAGGGGGATGGAGAGCGTGGGCGTCACGGTCTGGTCCTCGAAGAGGAGGTCCAGGTCCCGCAGCAGGAGGTCCTCGATGGTCACGTTGGCCGTGGATCGACCCGATCCGCTCGCCGGCGCAGCCTCCGCGAAACCCTCCAGGGCAGCCCCCGAGTCCGGTCCGGGCGACGCCTCCGCTGCATCGCCGCCCGCCTCGTTCGGCGTGGCCTCCCCCTCGGCCCCCGTGCTGGCGCCGCCGGCTCCCTCCGCCACTGGGCCCGCGGCGGCCACCACGGCCCCCGGTGCCTGCTCGGGCGGCGTGCCCGAACCCGGCGGGTTGTCCGGCTGGTCCCCCGCCGCCGAGGTCGAGGCAGCGGCCGTCGAGTCACCCGCCTCAGGCACGACCAGTATCCCCGCCACCTCGAGCCCCTCCTCGACCCTCCGCACGACCCCCTGGGGATTCTCGATCTCGACGCGACGGAACTGATAGCGCCCGGCTCTGGGCGAGATGTTCGCCGCGTCAAGCGAGAGGAGGTCGAGCCCGAGCATCACGGGGCCTTCCACCTTGTGACGGAGCACGAGGTCATTCACCTCGAGGCCGAGGCCAAAGCCTCCCCGCAGGTCGAAGTCGAGGGGGCCGCTCCGCCTCCAGCGGAACTGGCTGTGGACCGACGCTGAGAAGCTCCCACCGCTGAAGCCGGACTCGCTGCTCGAGACCTGGCGCTCTGGGAAGACGGAGCGGAGGAACTCCCCGTCGAGACCCTCGATCCGAATCTGGGCGTCGAGTTCCGGCTCCGTATCGAAGGGCGTGGCCGCGAGCTCAAGGCTGAGGCTGGCGCTTCCAGGCTCGGCCTTCCCCGTGATGGCGATCTCGACCGGCGGCGCGTCGTCGAGGAAGTCCTCCGCATCGAACGCCACGGCGTCCTTCAATTCGACCCGGGAGGTCACCACGAAGGGGTCCGCCTCGACGCCCTCGGTGGACAGGCGCACCTCCTTCAGGCCGACCTGCAGCGCCCCGAGACGGACGC
>CBFHHK010000071.1:0-3827 GCA_965655435.1 Planctomycetota bacterium
AGAGTGGCCGGGCGTTGCTAGTGCGCGCCGACCCTGCGATCGCGGCCTGGGAGTTCGGCATCTACGCCGAGCTCCGCGGCTAGCTCGCCACCTGCCCCGTTGCCCCCCCCGACCACCGCAGCGGAGTCCTTACCAACACCGGTCCGCGCTGCGGGCTCGACCCTGCCGTCCGCACATGAAGACCGAAAGCCTGACCGCAGCCTGTACACCAGTCCTCCTCTATCTCGCGACCTTCCGAAGGAACGCAGCCACCACCGGGCTGAGCATTCAGGCTGCGCAGAACGCTCTCAGGAGCGAGCTCGACAAGGTCAGGTCCGCTTGCCAGCGGGACCCACGATTGGCACCCCTCATCGAGCGAGCCTTCTATCCGCTGGTCGCGACCGCGGACCAGATTGTCCTCGCCTCGAACTGGCCTCAGCGGACCGCTTGGTCGATGAGCCTCCTCGAGACGTCCTACTTCGGCAGCGCGAAGGGAGGCTCTGACTTCTTTCGCATCGTGGAAGAGATCAAGCGCGAGCCCACGAACGAGGCCGCGGAGATCGCCGAGCTGCTGTTCCAGTGCATGGCCATGGGGTTCCAGGGCGAACTCCGTGGCGAGCGCAGGGAGCTCGAGGCGCGGCGGCAAGAGCTGTTCGACAAGGCCCAGCTCGGCGACCGTGCCGGAGCTCGCTCCGAGCTCCGTCTAACCCCGGAGGCGTACGACAAGAACTCCTCCATAGTGGCCCTCAAGCTACCCACAGCGTCCTCCCTCCGGATCGCCTCGGTGGCCCTCGCCGCCCTGCTCTTCGCGTGGGGCTTTGGACGCGTGGTCACCAGCCTTCAAGTCAGCGAGGACGTGGAGAACATCGAGTCCATCAACGCTGCGCTCCGTACCGAGAGGCAATCCCAATGATCAGCATCAAGTCACTGACCACCGGGGGTCCGAAGGTCTGGGCCATCGCAGGTATCTCGATCGTGCTGCTCATCGCCGTGATCGCGCGACTGCTTGGGAGCACAGCCTCGGCCTACGCCGCCCTCATCGTTGGCATTGGCTGCCTGCTGGTCGTCGCGCTCTCCTGGTTCTTGATCACGTTCGTCTTGCGCCGCGGTCGCCAGCGCCGCCAGCGTCAATTCGACGCCGGGATCGCCGCCCGCGAGGGCATCGACGACCGGCGCCGCGAGTGGCAGGGCTGGGTGGATGAGCTCGAGAAGAACGGGATCGATCGGTACGAACTCCCGTTCTATCTCCTCGTTGGTGAGCCTCAGTCCGGCAAGTCGGTCCTCCTCCAGAACTCCGACCTCAGGTTCCTCTTTGGCCAGAGCCGCCTGTCCGGCATTGGCGGCACGCGCGGCTGCGACTGGTGGTTCACGGACGAGGCGGTGATCCTCGATCTCGCGGGCAGGCTCTTCACCCACGAGGGGGGCGCGTCGGACGAGGCCGAGTGGGAGGCATTCCTCGACCTCGTCAACAACTTCCGCCCCCTCGACCCCGCCAACGGGATCATGCTCGTGATCCCCTGCGATGTCCTGCTAGGCGACTCAGCCGAGGTCTGCGCCCAGAAGGCGAGCAAGAGCCGTGAGGCGCTGCTCTCCCTGACCCGCAAGCTAGAGGCCAAGCTCCCCATCTACGTCATCCTCACCAAGGCTGACAAGATCTTCGGATTCGCGGAGTCCGTCCACCGGCTGACGCTCGAGCAACGCCACCAGATGTTCGGCTGGTCCCGGAGCGCGGACCACCTGGACGAGCCCTTTGACACCAGCGAGCTTCGCGGCGCCTGGGACGGGATCGTCGAGCGCAGCGACACGCTCCGCAACCAGATGCTCTCTACCGCCCGGCTCCCCGAGGCGCTGCCCGAGGTCGATCGACTGCTCGGCTTTCCCGAGGAACTCCGCGGCCTCTACGGGCCGCTCGAGGCCTACCTCAACCGCATCTTCGTGGGCTCCGAACTTGTGGAGCAACTCTACTTCCGCGGTGTCTATCTGACGTCTGGCCTCCAGAGCGGGGCCCCCATCGCGAAGGTCTTCCTCGACATTCTCGACCGACCTGGAGAGGCCGATGAGCGCGACCTCGAGAAGCTCTTCGTGAGGCAGCAGGCGTACTTCATCAAGGACCTGATCAGAGACCGAGTCTTTGGTGAGCGGGGTCTCGTCAAGCCCACCAGTACGCGCGTGGAACGCGCCAAGAAGAAGTCGTGGCTCGGGTACGGAATCGCGGCAGGTCTCGCCTTGGCCAGCCTCATCTGGGGCGTCTTCGAGATCCGTTCCCAGCACGAAAAGTCGGGGCAGACGATCTACAACAACGCCATCAACGCCGCGGCAGCTCTTCAGCCCCGGGGGACCGGAGCGGGTGTGGGCGCTGAAGTGGTGCCGCCGGGAGTCGCTTCGCTGCTGGAGACCTTGAAGAAAATCGAGACTGCCCGCGACCGCCAGCCGACGGTGATGCAGCGCCTCCACGCCAGTCGCCAGCCGCAGCTCAAGGCCCTATACGAGACCGTCTACGACAGCGTCTACCGCTTCGAACTCCAGCGGGAGGCTGCCGAGACACTCGAAGAGCTCACGGGCGACTACGAGCTCGAGCCGACGGGCCAGCGCCCCGCCGACCACGCCCAATTGCTGGAGCAAGCAAGAGCCATCGTGGCCCTGGGGAAGGGCGTGAGCGACGCCGAGTCGGCCGGGTTAGCAGCGCAGGTCCTTGAGGAGAGGCTCGTCAAGGAAGCGGAAGAGGCTCACGAGCAACGCGGCAGCGGCTTCGAAGCGGTTGCGAGCGACGCCCGCGCGGTCCGAGCGTCTGCCAAGAAGCTTCGTGAGATCTGGGCGGCGACCCTCGACCCTCTCGATCCCGTGTGCCCCGACGGCGCGGTCGGCGTCTGCCTGGGTTGGTGGCAGCTCTCGAACTTCGACGACGACGTCAGAGGCGAGGTGTCCGGCACCACTTTGGACAAGAGCTTCTACACCGAGATCGAACGCGCCTCAGAGATCATCGACAAGCTCGATCAATCCATGAGTGGGTCTCCGGAGCTGCTCCGGGCCGACGTCATCGACTTCCAGAAGAAGGAGCACACGCTCGGTACCCTCGCTGGCCAGCTCGACGACGTGATCAGTGGGAGTGAGTCGGAAGAGTCGGAAGAGACCGAGGCTTGGGGCGAGACGAAGAACGAGTTTCGCGCCTGGCTCGAGAATGAGAAGCAGGGCCTCGGCGCTGAGCAGCTTGAAGCGCTCGGACGAGGCGAGTTTTCAGAGGACCAATTCAAGCCTCTCCGGGAGCAATACCTAGGCCAGGCCAACCTGAAGAAGGTGCTCAGCAAGAGCTGCCTCGGGCGGAAGGCCTGCGACGACCCCGCGACCCTCAGCAGCGAGCTCATGACTGCCTTGACCCTCGCCAGCTCCGAGACGGAACTCGTCGCCAGCATCGCCAAGATCAAGCTCATGCTGGTCCGCGACAACTTCCCGGAGACGTATCCCGATTGGGGCTCGATCAAGGCCGCGGTGTGCACGGAGGATGGCGACGAGACCGGATCCATCGACGCCTGGATTCGCACCCAGGGGGTCATCCTCGACCTGCTCGAGGCCGCCAGGGGCTCTGAAGCAGGAGCCCGCGCCGTGGACCTCGGCCGACTCACCGACCATCTACGTACCTGTGGAGAGAGTGGAGTCGAGCTTGTGAGGGACTCGCTGCCAGTCGAGCAGGTGGAACCAAATGCCTTGCGGGCGCTGGTTCGAACGCGATCCCTGATCCCCGCCTCGAAGGATCCGGGCGCCAAGGCCATCACGGCGCACCTGTCTGCCGTGCGCGAGGGCATGGAGCGGCGCTGGGACGAACTGGAGCGGGCGTGGCGAGAAGACGAAGG
>CBFHHK010000071.1:3926-18980 GCA_965655435.1 Planctomycetota bacterium
ATCTCCAGCGGCCCCGAGAATCGCCGAGGACGCCGTGGTCCACCTGAACTTGGTCGATTTCCTCGACACGAAGTTGGACCCCGGTCAAACGAGGTGGACTCGACGCACAGGCGACCGTCTCGATCGGCGCCTGAGCGAGTACTCGAGGCTGATCCAAGGCACGATCCGTGACCACGCAAGCCTTCAGGATTCAGGCGATCTGAGCGCTGCGATCAAGAAGATCACCACTCCGCAGAAGGCAGAGGCCCTGATCGGTGGGAGTAACTTCGAGCCGCTGAGAGAGTGGGTCGAGGGTCTCCACGGTGAGCTGAGGGTTCCGGAGCACAACGACCAAGAACTCTCCCGATTCTTCAGTCGAGAGGGAGCGCCCAGTGACGATGCCATGGTCGCCTATCGTCTCGTTTCCCGCGCCGGGAGCCTGCCCCCGGAGAACCAGCCGCCGAAGGCCGTGTATGACTACGTAGCCAACTTCAGGCAGAAGCCTGGGAAGGCGCTGTCCGGAGACGACCTCGCGAAGAGGTACTTCAGCGCCAAGGACCCGCTCCCTGAACCAAGCGACGATCCGGACGACGCCGGACGAGGGATCTACCTGGAGTTCAGCAGGGCGCTTGCCAGCTCCTTCAACGACGCCGTCATCATGCAGCTGAGGGCCGACTACCTGCAGGAGCTGAGCGAGCGCGCCATCGATGAGGACCCGCAGCAACTCAAGGAGTTCTGGTACGACCCCGCAGTAGCAACGGAGCGCCCCTTCAACCATGAGGATGCGGTGGGCTACTTCTTCGACGACGACGGCAAGTACTTGAGACTGCTTCAGCGGTACGAGATCCCGGGCCACGCGGATCGGGACTTCCGCGTCGGCGCCGTAGCGCTCGCCGCCGACACGACGGCCGAGGGGATGACGGGGAGGGAAGCGAACCTCTGGCGCCTCGATCACTTCCTGCAGCAGATGCTCCTCTACGTCAGGGGCGCCGAGAGGATCACAGACCTCTCCGCCGATCAGCTCCCAGAGCACCCGCTCGGGCCGCTTGAGGACTTTGAGATGAGCCTGAACGTGGTGGCCGACTACGACGAGTTTGATCTGACCTGGAAGAAGTGGAACAGCTTCAAGAGTCCGCTGTTCACGGATGAGCGCGGGCCGACCTCGATTCAGGACCCCCGCAGCGGGGGAGACATCATCGAGACCAACGCCAAGAGAGGTTGGGGCTTCGAGAAGCGCAGGCAATTCGTGCTCGCATGGCGCGACGGCACCGGTGCTGATTGGGTGAGCTATGAGGATCCGTCGAGTCTCGTACCGCTGCAGCTGTTCTGGAGCGATCGAAAGTCATGGTCGACCGACCGCTCCCCAGCGAAACAGCAGCCCTCTGCGCTCGTGAACTTCGAGGTCAAAGAGGGCTCCCAGACGCCCTTCGAGCTCACGATTGACCCTGTGCCCCCCCGCCGACCCAACCTTGACCTCGAGGAACTGTCGAACAAGTGAGTCGCTCCTGATGCTGTCGCGTTTCCGACGAGAGATCGCAGCCGTAGAGCTCTACGGCAAGCTCCCCATCGCCAAGGACTACCTACGGGTCGGCGGCGGCGAGGAGAGCGGTCTCGCATTGCGCGCTTGGCTCGACCACGGGTTCTCGCCCACCAGCGACGCGGAGCACCGCCCCCTGCTCGCCTGGCCTGGCCGCTTCATGCTGGGCGCGCTCGGCGGCGATCCGGTCATGGGCTGCTGCTGGCCCAGCAGCGACTCTGGAGGCCTGCGCCCATTCCCCTTCACCGCGTTCATCAGCCGACGCAGAAAGCCGCTCCTCTCCGCCTGGCAAGGTGGAGCAGCCGATCTCAGACCACTGTGGGAGCAGCTCGTGGGAGTCTTCACTGCTCACCGGAGCTACGGGGATGGCGGCTCCTTCCTCGCCTCCATGCGTGGACAGTCGATTGCCGTCCCGAAGCCATCGGGGGCGCCTCCCCAACGCGTGGACTTCGACCTCTGGGTGTCCGCCGCGTTCCCCGACGGCGGCCAGGACCACCTCGTGGACATTCTTGTCGCGCTGAAGGCCCTCTCGACGCCGGTAGGCCCGATCCGCCTTCCGTTGGTCGCGGGGCTCCCTGCCGTCCCGCAGGTGCATGCCTGGTGGGTGGCCTTGACCGAGCTGGGCTTGTGCCCGCGAGACCAGGCGCCGAGCGTGTTCTTCCCGCTCCAGGGGGAGGGGCACGCCTCGCCGCACTTCGCGACCTTCTTCACCGGCCCGCTGCACCCCACCCAACAGCCGTGGCTGGCCCCGCGCGAGGCCAGCCTGGGACCCGGGGATCATGCCCCTCAAGAGGTCCGAGTGGTGGAGGACTTCGCGCCCGTGAGCGAGGCGACTCCGCCCCTCGCTGAGTCCATGCGTGGGCCCCTGATCAGCGCCCGCGCGCGGGCGTCCGGGTAGCCCTTTCGCTCCCGCCAGGGGCGCAGATCCGGAACCGGTGGGGCCTCATGGCCCCTGCACGTTCGCTCCGTTTCAGCGTGATCCACGCCACTCCTTGCGGGATTCTCCTAGGCAGGACTATCATCGCCCCCAGACCTCGCCCAGCCGCCCACCGCCATACGGATGACGCTCAATGCCCTCGCCCTCGCCCCTGGACCTTGAAGCGCTGATCAGGCCTGTCTCCGAGGATTCATCAACGGGGATCGACCTTCGACTGGATCCCTCGCCGACGTCGCCCTACTACCAGGTCAAGGACGCCAGGAGCGCAGCCCGTGCGGATGAGCGGCAGGGCCTCTTCGGCGGCGTCATAGGAGCGGACGAGGCCGCGCGCTGGCGTCCGGTGACGGAGCTCGCGCCGGACCTCCTGCGCGACCGAGCCAAGGACCTTGAGATCGTCGCCTTCCTCATTGAGGCCCTGGCGAGGACGCACGGTTTCGGCGGTCTCAGAGCCGGTTTCAGGCTGGCCCGGGAGCTCGTAGAGCGCTTTTGGGATGACCTGTACCCGATGCCAGATGAGTACGGGATCGAGACCCGCGTCGCCCCTCTCGTTGGGCTGAATGGGTCCGGAGGTGGCGGCGTTCTCTTGAGCCCGATAGCGCGCATTCCCATCACGCAGGGGAGCGACCATGGCCCGTTTGCCAAGTGGAACGTGGACCAGGCCGTGGACCTCGAGCGCCTTGACGCAGACGCTCGCGAGGAGCGAGTCGCCGCCGGCGCCACGGAGATGGCCCAGATCAACGCCGCGGTCCTTGAGACCGACGCAGCGTTCTATTCGGACTTGGTCGACGACCTGAATGGTGCCCTGGAAGAGTGGGCAGCCCTTGGCACCGCCCTGGACGAGCGGGCCGGCACCGAGTCCCCGGCCACGAGCCACGTCCGCTCGGCCTTGGAGGAGGTGCTCTCAAGCATCCGCCACATTGCGGCCGACAAGCTTGTCGTCGACGCCGGCGAAGAGTCCGGCGACCAGGCTGCTCCTGAGTCAAGCGCCGAGGAGACCTCGAGCGTCACCCAGGGGACCTCCCCCACCGGTGAATTGGCGACCCGCGACCAGGCCCTCCAGCAGCTCCTCAAGATCTCCGAGTTCTTCAAGCGGACGGAGCCCCATTCCCCACTGGCATACATACTCGAACGCGGCGTCCGATGGGCTCACACCCCGCTCCCCCAACTGCTCGGCGAGCTAATTCCGGACCAAGGCGCCAGAGAGACGTTCAACGCCCTCACAGGCGTACAGACCACCGAAGCCGCCGAAGACGCATAGGCCTCGAGCGCTTCAACCACGAGAACCTGCACCCCTTTCCCTGATACCGATCAAGACGGATCGGCCCTTCCATGGCAAGTACACAAGACAAGCTCAAGCGAGTGCGCAAGCCCCGCGTTCACATCACCTACGAGGTCGAGACCGGCGGCGCTGAGGTCGAGAAGGAGCTCCCGTTCGTCGTTGGAGTCATGGGCGACTTCTCGGGTAATCCGGACCGCCCCCTACAGTCACTCAAGGAGAAGAAGTTCGTCCAAATCGATCGCGACAACTTCAACAACGTGATGGCGGATGTCGCCCCTGAGCTCAACCTCAAGGTCGCGAACACCCTCGCCGACGACGGGAGCGAGATGTCCGTCAGTCTGCAGTTCAAGGAGATGTCTGACTTCGACCCCGCGAACGTGGCCAACCAGGTCGAGCCGCTCAAGAAGCTCCTTGAGACGAGGTCGCGCCTGAACGATCTCATGGCCAAGGTCGACCGCTCTGATGAACTTGAAGGTCTCCTCGAGAACGTTCTCCAGGACCCCGACGCCCTGAAGAAGCTCCAGTCCGAACTGGGCATGGACAGTGGTTCGGCTGACGCGCCGACCGAAGGAGGTGAGTGAAGATGTCTGACATGGAAGCACAAGGAGCCGCAGAGCCCCAAGCAACGACCGAAGAGGCTGGCGCCAGCCTTCTCGATCAGGCCATCGCCGCGACAAAGCAGACCGAGCCCTCGCGGGCGACTGAGCTCTTCGAGGCCCTCGCGGCCGAGAGCCTGTCCGGCACCCTCACCTGGAGTAAGAACCTCACCGTGACCTTCACGGAGGCGATTGCTGGCATCGACCGGATGGTCTCCAAGCAACTCTCCGCAGTCATGCACTCCGAGGAGTTCCAGAAGCTGGAGGGGTCATGGCGTGGACTTCACCACCTCGTCTCCAACTCGGAGACGGGCTCAGGACTGAAGATCCGCATGTTCAACGCGTCCAAGAAGGCCGTGGCGAAGGACCTCTCGAAGGCCGTTGAGTTCGACCAGAGCGAGACCTGGAAGAAGATCTATGAGGGTGAGTTCGGCGTCGCTGGAGGTGAGCCCTTTGGCTGCCTCATCGGCGACTACTCGTTCACCGCTCACCCGGAGGACGTCGAGTTCCTGCAGAACATGTCCGGAATCGCCGGCGCCTCGTTCGCGCCGTTCATCACCTCTCCCGGCCCGGGCATGTTCGGGTTCGAGAGCTGGACCGAGCTCTCCAAGCCTCGTGACCTTGAGAAGATCTTCGAGTCCCAGGAGTACGTGAAGTGGCGCTCGTTCCGCGAGAGCGAAGACGCTCGCTGGGTCAGCATGGTCATGCCCAGGGCCCTCGCCCGTCTCCCGTACGGAGAGTCCACCCAGGCCGTCGAGGAGTTCCACTACGAGGAAGTCAACGTCGACGGCGCCGGTACCGACGGTGCGATGGAGCACGACCAGTACTGCTGGATGAACGCGGCTTACGTGATGGGTACGGTCCTCACCCGCTCCTACTCGGAGAACGGGTGGTGCACGGCGATCCGTGGCAAGGAAGGCGGTGGCATGGTCGAGAACCTGCCGACGCACACCTTCACGACGGACCAAGGCGACTCGGACCTCAAGTGCCCCACGGAGATCGCGATCACGGACAGGCGTGAGGCCGAGCTCTCCAAGGTCGGCTTCCTGCCGCTCTGCCACTACAAGAACACGGACCACTCCGTCTTCTTCGGTGCTCAGACCGTGCAGAAGCCCCAGAAGTACGACAGCCCCGACGCCTCCGCGAACGCGGAGATCTCGGCACGGCTGCCCTACCTCATGGCCACGGCCCGCTTCGCCCACTATCTCAAGATCATGGCGCGCGACAAGGTCGGCAGCTTCATGGAGGCAGGTGATTGCGAGCGGTGGCTCAACAACTGGATCCAGAACTACGTGAACGCCAACGCGGACTCTGGACAGGAGATGAAGGCCAAATACCCGCTCGCTGAGGCCGCCGTCAAGGTTGAGGAGGTCCCCGGCTCCCCCGGCACCTTCAACGCCGTCGCCCACCTCCGGCCGTGGCTGCAGATGGAGTCGCTGACGACCTCGATGCGCCTCGTTGCGAAGATCCCCGCGGCGTCCTGAGCACGCCGCTCCGCGCTGACCGACAGGGGCGCGCGGCGTAATGCGCCGCGCGCCCCTTCCCTTACCTCGCCCCCCCCACCAATCGTGAGCCGAGTCGGACTTGAAGATGTGCTCCGCGAGACGATGGCCCCGTCGGTGCCACCGGGACGGCTCCATGCGCTGAATACCGAGCGTGATTGGGTTCAGTGCCTCGCGATCTGGCTGGGCCTTGAGGCCGGCGATGAGGTCCCGAGCCGCCGCGACATCATCGGCCGCCTCACGATTGAGATTGCGGCGATCGACCAGCTCCTGAGCCGCCAAGTCGACGCGGTGCTGCACCACGGCGACTTCGCTCGCCTCGAGGCAAGCTGGCGGGGCCTCCACAGCCTCCACGAGCTCCGGTCCCGGCTCGTCGGGAGTGACGCGGATCTCGTCGAACTGCGGGTCTGCGATCTGTCCTGGCACGAGCTCACCCGAGACATTGAACGAGCTTCCGAGTTCGACCAGAGCCAACTCTTCCGCCTCGTCTACTCGGAGGAGTTGGACCAGCCTGGCGGGACACCCTACGGCGTGATCTTGGGCGACTACCAACTCTCACACCGACGAAGCAAGGCGCACCGTGACGACATCGGCACGTTGCGCGGCATCGCCAACGTCGCCGCGGCCGCCTTCTGCCCGTTCATCGCGTCCGCCGACCCCACGCTTCTGGGCCTTGAGTCCTTCAGCGACCTTGAGCGACCCATCAACCTCGAGCGGACGTTCAAGGGCAACGAGTACATCGCCTGGAACGCCCTCCGGCAGCAGAAGGACGCGCGCTTCATTGGCGTCACCCTGCCCGGCGCCCTCATGCGTCGCCCCTACAAGGATGACCCGACCCGGAACGATGGCTTCCAATATGTCGAGTCAACAAGCAGCCCCGACGGGAGCGAGATGCTCTGGGGAAGCGCCGTCTACCCCTTTGGCGAGGTCCTGATCCGCGCCTTCGTGGACTCCGGCTGGCTCGCGGCCATCCGCGGCGTCGAAGAGGATGTCGAGTCACGCGGCATCGTCACGGGGCTCGCACACGACTGGCACGCGCCAGAGTCCCGGGGAGTCGCACCACGCGGCTCTCTGGAGGTGCAGCTGACCGAGTCCCAAGAGCATCAGCTGGGGGAGCTCGGGTTCATGCCGCTGCTCCACTGCCACGGCACCCGTTACGCCGCATTCTATAGCAACAAGTCCCTCCAAGACTGGCGTGCCACGCTCGCTGGCGCAGAGCGCGACGAGGCGGCCGCGGCCAACGGCAAGCTGTCTTCCATGCTGCAGTACATGTTCTGCGTCTCTCGCTTCTCGCACTACGTGAAGGTGATCGCTCGAGAGAAGGTCGGCTCCTTCACCAACGCCACTGATCTTCAGCGCTTGCTGGCCGATTGGCTCGTCAACTATGCGACGTCCAACGCTGGCGCCACGGCAGCAGCCCAAGCGAAGTATCCTCTGCGGGACGCACGGGTCGAGGTAGAGGAACGCCCGGGGCGGCCTGGGCAGTACCTCTGCCAGGTGCACCTGCAACCGCACTATCAGCTGGACCAACTCGCCACGTCCATCAACCTCACCACAGACATCTCCACGTCCCAAGGGATGTGATCATGGCAACACTCGAACTCTTCAACGAAGGCCAGCTTGCCGCAGCCATCACCGCAGCGACGACTGAGGTGAAGGCGAACCCGACGGATCTCGGTCGCAGATCACTCCTCGCCGACCTGCTCTGCTTCACAGCCGACTACGACCGGGCAGACAAGCAACTCGAGGCGATTTCAAAGCTCGAGCCAAAGGCCATGACGGTCGTCTCTTTGACCAGGCAGCTGATCCGGGCCGAGACCTGGCGCGGGGACTTCTATCGCGAAGGCCGAACCCCCGAGTTCCTCTCCACGCCGACGGAGGGAGTCCAGCTTCAGCTCCGCGCCAGCATTGCCCTGCGCGAGGGCGAGCAGGCCGAGGCAGCCGAGCTGCTCGCCCAGGCCGAGGAAGTACGCCAGGCCCAGCCCTGCTCCTCCGATGGGCAGCAGCATGAGGACGTCCGCGACTTTGATGACCTCGTCGGAGGCGTGTTGGAGATCTTCACCAGCACGGGCAAGTACTACTGGGTCCCGATGGAGACCATCGTTGAGCTGGAACCGCGTCCGATCGAGCGTCCTCGTGATCTTCTCTGGCCCCGGTTTCGACTGGAGGTCAACGGCGGGCCCGAAGGAGAGGTCTACATGCCGGCGATCTACGGCCCCATGCCGGCGGAGGCGAGCGAGGAGCTCCTTCTCGGCCGCGTCAGTGAGTTCAGCGAGTCCGACCCCGTGCGCGGTCAGGGCAGACGACAGTTCTTGCTGGGCGATGATGCCGTCAGCGTGAACGACCTCCCCTTCCTGCGATTCACCAACAACGCCCCCGAGTAGCGTGGGAGAAGGACGCCTCAGAATTTCGCTGCTCGATCAGCTCCTGGACGATGACCCTGCGACCGTGCAGGAGGCTCCTCCCAGCGAACAGCAGGCGTACCGCACCGTCATCGAGGGGCTCAAGCGAGATCTCCTTGAGCTCCTGAACACCCGGAAGCGGTGCCGGTCGACCCCGGATCAATGGACGGAGGTCGGTCGGTCTGTCTTCAATTACGGCATCCCGGATATCGCAGGGGCCCATCTGGCGACCGCGAAAGACCGCGATAACTTCCTGAACACACTCGGCCCGCTGATCCGGCGCTGCGACCACCGGTTCAAGACGATCCGGATCACGCCGACGAGCAATCGCGAGTCGAGCGACCGGGTTCTCAGGTTCCGGATCGAGGCCACCGTGCACGTGGAGTCCGGAATCGAGCCGGTCGCCTTCGACTTCAAACTCGAGCCCGCCACAAGGACCTTCGAGTCATGACTGACGAACTTCTCCCCTTCTACAACCGCGAGCTGACCTACCTCCGCCAGGCGGGACTGAAGTTCTCAAGAGACCACCCGAAGATCGCAGGGCGGTTGCGATTGGGCACCGATGTCGCCGAGGACCCCCACGTCGAACGCCTCATCGAGGCCGTGGCGTTCCTTAACGGGCGCATCCAACATCGCCTCGACGACGAGTTTCCAGAGATCTCCGATTCGCTCCTGGGGATGCTCAACCCCCAGGTCCTCGCGCCCGTGCCGTCGATGGCGATTGCCCGCTTCGAAGCCGCTGATGACGCGACCGCGAGATATGTCCTGAACCGCTTCACTGAGGTCGAGACCGAGCGCGTGGACGGGCACACCTGCACCTATCGCACGGCGTTTCAGACGGACGTCTGGCCCATCGAGGTGGTTGATGCAGCCATCACGCCGACCCCGTTCGATTCGCCCTCATCCGCGAATGCTCGCCAGGCCGCGGCATGCCTCCGCCTGACCCTCCGCTCTGGAGAAGGGACGACCTTCGCCGACCTCGAGCTGCAGAGTCTTCGACTTCACCTGCGCGGCCTACCGCAGCAGGTGTATCCGCTGTACGAGCTGCTCCTGAATGACACCCTCGGCATCAGCCTCGGCAGGTCGGCCGCGGACAAGTCGGCGGTCGACTTGAGCCCGGACGCCATCCGCCCCGTGGGCTTTGACCAGGATGAGTCGATCCTCCCATCAGAGGATCGAACGTCGCCGGCCTTCCGGCTGCTCTCGGAGTTCTTCGCCTTTCCGCAGAAGTTCCTCTTCCTCGACCTGGAGGGGCTCGGCGCAGCTCATCCGATCGTTGATGACACCCTCGAGGTCTTCATCTATCTGCGTCGCCTTCCACAGGAACTCGATCGCTTTGTCGATGCGGAGACGTTCGCCCTGAACTGCTCCCCGTTGGTCAACCTCTTCGAGAGACGGGCAGAGCCGATTCGCGTGGACCACGTCGAGTTCGAGGCGCGGGTCGTCCCCAACGCGCGGAAGCCGCTAGCGATGGAGGTCTACTCCATCGACGCCGTGACCTCGATCAGCGCCGAGGGTGAATCCAGGGACCTCCGCCCGTTCTACGGCATCGACCATGGTCCGGCGGGCGACGCGGCGCCCGCCTTCTGGCAGGCCTCCAGGCGACCGACAGACGAGCCACTCGAACAAGAGGACTCCGGGACCGAGCTCTACCTCAAGGTTGTTGATCTCGACTTCAACGCCGCTGACTTCGAGGGTTCGATCCTGACAGCCGAGACGACGTGCACCAACCGAGACCTCCCGCTGAAGCTGCCATTCGGTGCAGGCCACCCCTTCCTTTCGCTGGTTGCAGGTGGAGCCGTCGGCGGCATCGAGTGTCTCGCGGCGCCTACGCGGCCGAAGCGTCCATCTCTGGCCGGTGGCACCCGATGGAAGCTCCTATCGCACCTCGCCATCAACCACCTCACTCTCTCGACGGGCGGCGGCAATGTCGAGGCGCTCCGCGAGCTCCTGCGAATGCAAGACTCCCAGGACAGCGCCGAGACACAGCGATTGGTGGAAGCCATTCTCGAGCTAGATTGCGACATTGTGGTGGCTCGAATCAATGCGTGCGGGCAGCCGGCGCACTGCCGAGGCCTGGAGGTCTCACTGACACTGGATGAAACGAAGTTCTCCGGGAGTGGCCTGTTCCTCTTCGCTTCGATACTGGAGCGGTTCTTCGGCCTCTACGCCACGGTGAACAGCTTCACGCAGCTCAAGCTCAAGACCAACATGCGCGACGGCGTCGTCAAGACATGGCCACCGAGAGCAGGAAACAAACCACTCCTCTGATCGATTCGATCGTCTCCGCGCCGGGGCGATTCGACTTCCATCAAGCCGTCAGGTTGCTTGAGCTCCAGGGCCTCATTGAGGGCTCGAGGGAGCCCGTGGGCGTCTCCACGGCACCAAGGGACGAGGCTGTCAGCCTCCGCGTGCACCCGTCGCTGGCCTACGCCACGGCGGCCATCCGTTCCTCCCAGGCCGGAGACGACGACGGGGAGGCGTTGGCGGAGCTTGACGTGACGTTCGCTGGGTTATTTGGTGCCGCCGGAGTGCTGCCTCCCCACTACAGCGAGCTGATTCATGCCAGGCAGCAGGAACGGGACACGGCGCTCCGCGACTTCCTGGACGTCCTCCATCGCCGGACGCTCGGCCTCTTTCATCGCGCTTGGCGGAGGAACCACTTCCCCTTCGCGTTCGAGCTAGAGTCCCGCCACCGGTTGGAGCTCGACGCCTTCACCAATGCGCTCCTCTCACTCACCGGCCTGGGCTCGCCATCGCTCCGAAGGAGCCACGCGGTCAATGACCTCACGTTTGCATTCAGCGTTGGCAGCTGCGCGAACCAGGTCAGGAGCGCCGCTGCGCTTGAACGCACGCTAAGCGCGACCTTCAACGTCAGGTTCAAGGTCCAGCAATTCATGGGCACCTGGCTCGAACTCCCGGCTGATGCTCGCTCATCGCTGCTCGTCCAGGGTGAGGCTGGAGGTGCTCGCCACGCTCTCGGGCAAGGCCTAACCCTCGGCTCACATGTCTGGGATGTTCAGTCCAGAATCCGGGTGCTCGTTGGCCCGTTGGACTTCTCACAGTTCTACTTCTTCGCCAGAGCGGACCCCGGTCGAATTAGAGTGATGTCATTGGTCCGGGCGTTCGTGGGCGATCTCATCGAAGCCGACATCGAGTGCGTCCTCGCCGCGAACCAATCGCCGGGCATCTCCTTGGACGGACAGCGACGACTCGGAGTGGACTCCTGGCTCGAAGCCTCGCCGTTGCCGCCGGAGCAGCGAAAGGCGAGATTCAACCTCACCTGCAACTAAACAAAGAGCGGCCCAGTGCCGACCGCTGCCAATGTACCTCTGGCTACCAGAGGTACCTTCCTTAGACAACGAGCCCAACTCGCCTCGCCCCATGGCCAACGTCAATCTCAAGTCTCTGATCTCTCGCCTCAGCCCGCTCACGCGCAGCGCTCTTGAGGGCGCCACGGGACTCTGCCTCTCGAGGACCAACTACAATGTCGAGATCGAGCACTGGCTCGCGAAGATCCTCGACGCTGGCGGCTCTGATCTGGAGCGAGCTCTCGGCGCCCTCGAGATTGACCCTGCCCGGCTCAACGCTGACCTGTTGCAGACGCTCGACCGGCTGAAGACAGGGAATGCGCGGACGCCCGCGCTCTCCCCTGACATCGTCGACCTCGCCGAGGCGGCGTGGTTGACCGCGTCACTCGAGTTCGACTCGTCCTGTATCTGCAGCGGGCACCTGCTCCTCACCCTGCTCGCAGACCAGAAGCTGGCCCGCGCCGCGAAGGATGCCTCGGCCGCCTTGGGTGATGTCTCGATCGAGGCGCTCCGCGCCGAGCTCGCTCAGATCGCACAGGACTCCACCGAGGCCGGGCAGGCACCTCGCCCCAGCGAGAAAGGCTCCTCCAACAAGCCCCGGGGCAGCGGGGCGACACCGAACCTCGACCAATACACCATCGATCTCACCGAGCGAGCGCGAGCGGGCGAGATCGACCCGGTCCTCGGCCGTGACGACGAGATCCGTCAGGTGATCGACATCTTGACCCGCCGTCGTCAGAACAACCCGATTCTGACGGGTGAGCCCGGGGTCGGCAAGACGGCGGTGGCGGAGGGCTTTGCCTTGCGTGTCATCTCCGGGGACGTCCCTCCGCCTCTTCAGAACGTGGTCGTTCGAACCCTCGACCTCTCCCTCCTTCAGGCGGGCGCTGGGGTCAAGGGCGAGTTCGAGAACCGGCTCAAGGGCGTGATCGAGGAGGTCAAGGGCGCGCTGACCCCCGTCATCCTCTTCATCGACGAGGCACACACGATGATCGGTGCAGGGGGTGCAGCGGGCCAAGGCGACGCGGCCAACCTGCTCAAGCCGGCCCTCGCCCGGGGAGAGCTCCGCACGATCGCCGCGACAACATGGGCCGAGTACAAGAAGTACTTCGAGAAGGACGCCGCGCTGGCTCGACGCTTCCAGGTGGTGAAGATCGAGGAGCCCAGTGAGGAGATCGCGATCGAGATCATGCGCGGGCTCGCCAAGGTCATGGAGACACACCACAAGGTGAGGGTCGAAGACGATGCGCTGATCGAGTCCGTCCGACTCTCAAGTCGCTACCTCGCGGGTCGACAGCTTCCGGACAAATCCGTCAGCCTGCTCGATACAGCGTGCGCGCGCGTCTCTCTGAGCCAGTCTGCGACGCCGGCCGCGATCGACGATGCGCGCCGAAGCATCGTCCGCTTGGAGACAGAGGAGAGGGCGCTTGCTCGTGAGGACGTGATCGACGGTCGGCACAAGGACCGCATCACCGAGATCGGAGCACAGGTGGAGTTGGAGAAGAAGCGGCTGGAGGCACTCGAGGAGCGCTGGAAGCGCGAGGTCGACCTCGTCGACTCGGTCAAGAGCCTGACCACTCGCCTCGAGGCGCACGCCTACGGAAACGAGGAGCTGACCGCGGACGACCTCGAGGCCACTCGCCAGGAGCTCAAGTCCGCGGATGAGGAGCTTCGTGGCCTGCAGGTCGAGGACGCGCTCGTACACCCAGCCGTCAATGGCCAGGCCATCGCGGAGGTCCTGGCTAGCTGGACCGGGATCCCGCTGGGTCGAATGGTCTCCGATGAGATCAAGACCGTTCTCCAGCTCAAGGACCGCCTCGAGGAGCGCGTCGTCGGCCAATCGCACGCGCTCGACGCGATCGCTCAGGCCATTCGTACCAGCCGCGCCAACCTGACCGACCCCAATCGGCCGGTCGGCGTCTTCATGCTCGCCGGGACCAGCGGCGTCGGTAAGACCGAGACCGCTATTGCTCTGGCGGAAGAGCTGTTCGGCGGTGAGCAGAACATGACCGTCATCAACATGTCCGAGTTCAAGGAGGAGCACAAGGTGTCCCTCCTCATGGGATCGCCCCCGGGTTACGTCGGCTACGGCGAGGGCGGCGTGCTGACCGAGGCCGTGCGGCGGAAGCCATACAGCGTCGTCTTGCTCGATGAGGTCGAGAAGGCCCACGAGGGCGTCCAGGAGGTGTTCTACCAGGTCTTTGACAAGGGGCAGCTCAAGGACGGAGAGGGCCGCGACATCGACTTCCGTAACACGGTGATCATCCTGACGACGAACGCGGGAACAGACGCCGTGATGGCGCTCTGCGGGGATCCAGAGACCCGCCCCGAGCCCGCCCAATTCGTCGAAGCGATGCACCCTGAACTCTTGAAGACGTTCAAGCCGGCGTTCCTGGGGCGCTGCCAGGTGCTCCCCTACTACCCGCTCGACGAGGACGTGATGCGGGACATCATCAAGCTCAAGCTCGGCAAGGTCTCACGTCGAATCGCCACACACTACGGGGCGCCGCTGAGCTACACCGATGGTGTCGTCGACGCGATCCTGGGGCGGTGCCGTGAGGTCGAGACCGGCGCCCGAAACGTGGACCACATCCTCAACCGGACCTTGCTCCCGGAGCTGGCGGCCCAATTCCTCGCGAGCATGGCCGAGGGCAACGAGGTTGGGCGCGTCGCCATTGATGTCGGTGAGGAAGGAAACTTCACCTACGTGCTGGAGCCAAAGGGCTAACGGATCAGCGGCCGTCTTCGGTCGGGAAGTTTTTCAAATCCGGCCGTGCATAAAATGAAGGGCCGCGGCTACGGGATTGCGCCGCGGCGCTTCGATCCCTCGGGGCTCCTTCCGCCGATTGTCGAATCTCTGCGCTCCGGCTATCATCCTTCCCCACCCCGCCACGGCGGGGCATTCCCCCACTTCACCTTTCTGCGGCTCAAGCGACTGCCCTGAACGGGCTGCCGCTGACCGCCCCCACGAGGATCATCTATGGCCATCTACCTCCAGATCGGCAAAATCAAAGGCAACGTCTCCGCCAAGGGTCACGAGGACTGGATCGAGTGCAGCTCGATGCAGTTCGGAGTGGGTCGAGCCATCCCCATGGCCGTTGGTACGCAGTCCAATCGGGAAGCGTCCCACCCGTCACTCAGCGAGATCTCGCTGTCGAAGCAGATGGACGACGCGAGTCCGTATCTCTTCCAAGAGTCCGTCGTGGGCGAGTCGAAGACCGTCAAGATCCACGTCACCAAGACAGGCGCCAACCAGCTCGAGTCGATCGTCGAGTACACCCTCGAAGCCTCGCTGATTAGCTCGTACTCCGTGTCGAGCTCGGGCGACCAGCCCAGCGAGTCGTTCTCCCTCAGCTTCACCAAGATCGAGATGAAGTACGTCGTCTGGGATGAGGCGCACAGCAAGGCGTCGCAGATCCCCATCTCGTACGACCTCGCCACGGCAACCGCCAGCTGATAGGCGGCGAGAGCTTAAATGCAAGGAGGCCGGTGATCTGAACAGATCACCGGC
>CBFHHK010000072.1:0-18816 GCA_965655435.1 Planctomycetota bacterium
GCGGATCTCGAGGTCGGCCCCAGGTGGAACAAACTCCACCGCGGTGAGCCCCGACATGGGGAGCTCCGCGGCCGTGCGGTCGCCGAGCTGGACCACGGTCCGGTGCGGCCCGCGGAGGACGGTGACCACGTTCACCTTGCCGCCCTTCCAGAGCTCATGGCCGGAGAGGTCCACCGACTCGCTCCCGGCCTCGTTCAGCAGGGACAGCATCAACCCCTCGCCGCTCACCTGCACGCGGACTCCGGCCGCGTCGCCGAGCTCCAGCCGCCGGCTCCGCGCGACGGACACCCACCGATGGACGCCGCGCTCCTCGATGCGTGCGTCCCGCCAGTGGACCTCGATGTCGTCGTCCCAGCCGTGGATCTGGAACGCGAGCGATCCCCGGAGGTCGGCGCCGTCGAGCAGGTCGGCGGCGGGGACCCCGTTGATCCAGGTCCGCAGGTGGGGGCCCTCGCAGACCATGCGGTAGCGGTTCCAGCCGTCGAGGTCGAAGGCCTCGCGCGCGGCCTGGTTGTCCGAGAGGTCATCGAGCCACCCGCGGCGCCCCTCGTCGAAGAGCCCGGCGGACCACGCGCGGGGTGAGGGGTCGATCTCGGCCTGGTAGCCGCGCAGCACCCCATCCTCGCCCACGTGGCTCCGGAGCTGGATCCCGGAGTTGCCCTCGACGGCGATCCTGACATCGACCTCCATGGTGAAGTCGCCGAACTCGCGGTCGGAGACGAGGAAGCTCTGCTGCTGCTGTGGACCGGCGCGTCCGATCAGGGTGGTCCCTTGAACCTCGTAGCGGGCATCGCCGACGTTGGACCAGCCCGCGGTGTCTCCGCTGCTGAAGAGCGGGGTGGCCATCTGTGCGCCGCCGCTCAGTTCGCGGACGCGCATCCCGCGGATCCAGACCTCGTCGCCGTGGTCCTGGATCAAGAGGCGGCCCGGCCCGGACGCGGCGAACCTGTCGACGCCCTTGAACTTGCTGTCCTCGACGAGCGCGGCCCACTCGGGGGTGGAGGTGTCCGCGGAGGCGACCAGGACGCCGTCGAGCCAGTGCTCGAGCAGGGGCCCGCGGGAGACGATGCGGGCCTCGTGGAACTCGCCCCAGGGCAGCGCCGGGGAGTCGCCCGCGGAGACGACGGCGCGATGCTCCTTGTTCTGCGTGGGGGAGGCGGCGTCGAGGAGCTGGAACTCAGGTCCGATGGGCTGCTTCGCATCGGCCGCGATGCGGTACTTCAGCCCGGAGTTCCCGGCGACGCTGGTCTTCCACTGGAAGGTGAGCTCGAAGTCCCCGAACAGCTCGCGCGTCGTGAGGTCACCGGCGCTGCCGTCACGCCGCAGGACGTCCCCCTCGAAGCGCCAGGTCTCCGGGACCTCGCCGCCGCCGAAGGTCTGCCAGTGCTCGGGGCCCATGAGCGAGGTCCACCCGTCGGCGGCGGCCGCGGGCGCGGTCCGTTCATCCGTGACGGTCCCGGTGGCGGCCCACTCTGCGCCGCGGATCAAGAGGCCCCGGAACTGTGGGTCGCGGTGGGAGGCCTGTGAGCCCGGCACGTTCTTCCAGACGTGCCCCAACGGCGTATGGAACATGCGCCCCTTGCCATAGGAGCGCACGAGGATCATCGGCTCGGCCTCGCCGGTGCCGCCGCTCTCCTTGCTGGAGAGCGCCGTGGCGAGGACCCGTCGCTCGACGTCATGGACATTGACGAGGTTGTGATAGAGCTCGTCGGGGTGCTGGAGGATGGTCGGCAGGGAGCGGGTCACGGGGTGGTCGCGGTCGACGACCTCCACGTCGAAGGGGTGGAACCGCCCGTGCCCGGTCCCCTTGCGCCAGAGGTCCGCCACGAGCTTCTCGTACTCCGGCCACCCGTTCCCGTGGTTATCCGCCGCGTGGATGACGACGACGCCCAGCCCCGCGCGCACGGCCTCGAGGAACGCGGACTCGGCCGCCTC
This sequence comes from Planctomycetota bacterium, assembly GCA_965655435.1. Classification (GTDB taxonomy): domain Bacteria; phylum Planctomycetota; class UBA1135; order UBA1135; genus Saltatorellus. The sequence continues at coordinate 1,936 of CBFHHK010000072.1, forward strand.
CCCCCAGCGTGGGCCGTTGTAGTCGAGGACGACCGCGTCCAGCGCTTCAAGGGCGTCTCGATCAGCGAGAGCCTCACCCGGTGTACGCGTGACCGAGACCTCGAAGCGGCCGCTCTCGTGGAGGATGGACGCGAGGGAGGGAGTGGTCCACTCCCAGTCGTGGTTGTTCGCCCCGGAGACGACGAGGATCTTGGGGGGCGCTGCGGGAGCGGGGAGCTGGAGGCCAATGAGGGAGAGGGACAGCGCGGGGAGAAGGAGCATGCCGTGAGGTTACCTCCTGGGCTCAGGGTCCGCTCGTTGCCCGGAGGCGGTGCTGCTCACCGGGTCGGTGGACCGACAGCGTGATCCCACTTGCGCTGCGCCGGGCCCCGGCGGCCGCAGCCGAGACCGTGGCCTCGCGCGTATCGAAGAGGAGGACCACGCCTTCGCCCATGACGTCGAAGGCCCCGTCGACGAAGATCGCGGCGGTGGCCTCGGAGATTCCCAGGCCGAACCAACCCCTGGGTCGGTCGATCAACGCGCTGATGAGGCGCCCCTCTCGCCGGCGTTCGCGGAAGTGTTGATCCACGATCACGCCCGGGATCAGCTCGAGGGATCTGAGCGGGGTCATGGCGCCCGCCGTGTATGCGTCTGGCTCGGGGTCTCCGGAGATCATGATCCCCCCAAGGACCGCGGCGCCGGCGCTCGTGCCGCCCACGACGGCGCCCGCCCCGTGGCGTTCTCTGATGAGCTCCACGAGGTCGAGGCGCTCCAGGGCCTCCATGAGCCGCTGCTGGCTGCCGCCCCCAAGCCAGATGAGGTTCGCCTCTTTGAGCAGGTCTCGCGCGCGCTCATCCTCCGGGACGAGGGCGACCGACGAGGCCCCGGCGGCCCTCCACATTTCCACCGAGCCGACGCCCCGGTTCTCCCGCGCCGAGGCGAACGGGACCACGGCGACGCGTACTCCAGTGCCCGCCTTCGAGGCCAGCTCTAGCCCCCGTTGCACGACGGCCGCTGGCGTGCCGCCACCGCCAACCGCGACGACCGCCCCGCTGGGCCTCCTTGACGTGCTGTCCTCTGGATATGAAGCGGAGGCCTGGCAGCTGTAGGCAAGCAGGAGGAGGCCCAGGGCCCCCAGGGTCGGGTGGAGAGAGCGCATTCTGAGATTGCGGCCCTCGGATCTGTTGAATTGCCTCCGCATGCGGACAGTCTGCACTCGATTACCCCTACGTGGCACTCTCGCTTGAAGAAGGGATCCCCCGCTCACTCGGCCAGGACTGGCGCGAGGCCGTACGCGTGGAGCTTGAGGCTGCGGAGGCAGAGCTGCCCCAGCTGAGTCGAGCTGCAATTGAGCTCGCGGCGCTGGTCGTCAGCGGTGAGTACAACGCTGTGGCCGTGGGGGACATCCTCGAGGGTGACGAGGTGCTCAAGGGCCAGGTCACTGACCTCGCCAACTCAGCGCTCTACGCCGCCAGCGATCCGGTGGACTCGCCGAGCGTCGCCGCCCAGCGCATCGGAATGCGTGGCCTCTGGGAGCTCGCGGTGATCAAGGTCGCTCGGTCGCATGTCTTCGGCCCGGTCCTGGAGAGCGTCCTCGGCGGAGAGCAGACCTGGAAGAGCGCCCGGATCGCCGGGGCGATCTCGCACCGCGTCTCGTCGTCCAAGTTGGGCGCGAACCGCGCCTCGATGCTGGCCGGGCTCATCCTCTGCGCCGGGGTGCCGCTTGGGCACCAGATGGTCCAGCGCGTGGAGACGCGGCAAGGGGCGCAGCTGTCCTCGCGCATGCGGAGGGAGCTGGTCAGCCGTGTCGGACCGGCCCTCTGCGTCATGCTCGCCCGCAACTGGTCGCTCCCACCGGCCATCGAGGCCGCCGCGGAGAGCCTCGCGGAAGGACGCAACCAACTCCCGCCGAACCGAGAGGTGCAGGTCGCGGTCTTCTCGACTTACCTGGGGCGTTTGCTAGCGGCCCAGGGCTTCGACAACCTCTCGATTCCGCTCGGGTGGCCGTCCACCCTCGCGTTGGAGATTGATCAGCAGGAGCTCGACGACATCGTCGCGCTGGGCTCCATGGCTGGCTCCTCCTCCATCGGCTTCTAGGACCCTGGGGTCGGCGGGCTCCAATTCTCGGGCTCGGTGATCTTCAGGCTCAACGAGCTTCGAGCCCGCCCGCTCCCGCGCGCCCCGGGCTCCTGGCGCGCTGAGTTTGACGCGCGCTGAGTCTGACGCGCGCTGAGTCTGACGCGCGCCGAGTCTGACGGGCCCCGAGTTCAGCGCGCTTCAAGGCGCAGCGTGTCGAAGACGCGGCCGTCTTCGTCCATGGCCTGGAGCTCGAGGTCGTCGCCCAGGATCGCCACGTGGAGGTGGTGGTGCCGCCGCGCCTTGCGGTTGCCGAACCAGGTGTTCGTGCCGTCGAAGTCTTCGAGCGGCCCGCCACCGCCAGCGGCGGTGATGTAGAGCACGCCGCCGTCTTGATGGGGCCGGACGGAGCCGCCCTTGATGGGGAAGGTACGCTCGTAGTCGTGCACGTGACCCGAGAAGCAGATGTCGACGCCGTGCTTCTCCAGGAGACGGACGATGTTGCGCACGTTCATGTCGCCCCGGGTGGACGAGGTCTTGGTCGTGTCGCCGTAGTCGTTGGAGTCGCTGGTGTACGGAGGCTGGTGCAGCACGGCGAAGCGCCATTTCGCCTTCGACGCGGACAGCGCTCCCTCCAGCCAGGCCAGCTGCTCTGACTGCTGGGTCAGGGAGCGGTTGCCGTCGATCATGAAGAACTCAGCGGACCCGTAGCGGAGGGAGTACCAGCGCTCGGGGGCAGGGAGCGACATGTAGTCGTAGTAGAGCCGGGCGTCCTGCTCGTGGTTGCCGAGGACGGACACCAGCGGCGCGTGCTCGATCAGGGGCCGCATGCTGGGGAAGAACGTCTCGGTCCAGTCCGTCTTGTTGCCGCCGGTGTCCACGAGGTCGCCGCAGTGGACCACGAAGTTCGGGCGCTGCTCGAAGGCCAGGTCGCTCACGCGCTTGGCCACGGCGCCGTTGGTCTGGGTGTCCCCGATGACCGTGAAGGTGAACGCGCTGCGGTCGCTGTCGGGCGCCGTCCGGAACGAGCGCACGGGCCCCTCCAGCACGGGCACCGCGTCGCCGCTGGCGGGTCCGATGAGGTTCATCTGATAGAAGTACTTCGTGTCGGCCTCGAGGCCCTCGAGGCGCACCTCGTGGAGCCGGGAGCCAGGCGTCTCGGAGGAGACCTCGGTCCAGCTCGCCTCGGACTCGGGGCGGACGAGGACGAGGGCCTCCGAGGGCCAGCTGGACTCGCCGAGGACGCTCACCGCGTCGGTGGAGGGCCAGGTGAGGTACGGCTGCACCCTCCAGTCGAAGGTCGCGTCGGTCCAGGGGGTCGTGTTGGCCGCTCCGAAGCGCTTCTGGAACGCGAGCTTGCCGCCGACGGGCGTATCGAAGACCTCCAGCGCCGCGATCCGGCCGTCGTGGGGGGACATCTCGTTCACGTCACGGTAGGCGCCGACCACCAGCCGCTCCTCTCCGCTGTACAGGATGGGGCCACCGGGCGCGTCGGAGCTGGCCACGACCACGCCGTCCATGGTGAGCTCGGCGCGCTCCCCGTCGTAGGAGGCGGTGATCAGGTGGAGGCGGCCGAACTCGTAGGGCTGATCCGCGCGGAGGGTGACCAGCTTGCCGTCGCCGTCATCCGTGGCCTCGGTGGAGATCATCAGGGTGAAGGCGGAGTCGTCGTACCCGAGGATCCAGCCCGTCTCGGCCTGTGCGTTGTCCTCGACGGCGCCGACGATCCCGCCCCAGCGACGCGGGGTCTCCACGGACACCAGCGCCCCCACGTGGAGCTCCTGCTCGGGCAGCTTCCCTTGCTGGCCTCCGAGAGAGATGTACGCGTCGTCCGCGCTGTTGAAGATCAACCCGCCGCCCACCGCCTCGGGGGCGAAGGCCAGCTCGGCGTTGGCGCGCCGAAGGGGGCCCGCGAGCGCCCCCTCCAGCTCACCCGAGCGCTGCATCCGCAGGACAGAGCCGCGGAAGACGGGCGGCAGGGCCGCGCCGAGGGCGAGGGCTGCGGTGAACGTGAGGACGAGGTGGGTGCGTTGGATCATTGGCGGACTCGGATGTTCTGGATCTTGAAGACGGTGCCGTCGTGGTCGCAGCGAAGCGCGAGGCCGCCGGGCTCGAAGCCGTCGGCGTGGACCATCCGGTTCACGAGGACGCCGTTGAGGAACACGGTCACGGTGGTGCCCTGCTCTCCATCCCGGACGTCGACCTCCAGGTCGACCCAGGTGTCGGCGGCGATGAGCTCAGAGCCCACCTCGGCGCTGGTCTCGCCGGCCCGGACCGAGCCGGTCATGGCGGCGTCGGGGAAGGATGCGTTGACTCGCACCTCGTAGCCCTCGACCCCGTCATCGCCGTCCGCGGCGCGGACGATCAGGGCGCCGGCGCCGTTGGCGTTGATCTTGACGCGAGCCCGGACGGTGGCGTCGCCGAGGTCCTCCACGGGGGCCCACAGCCATCCCAAGGCGCCCTTGCCGATCAGCTCCTCGTTCTCGAGCTCGAAGTTGCAGTCGCCGACCAGCTCCCAGTCGTCCCAGGAGGCGCCGGCGTCCAGGAACTCCCACTCGCCAGCGTCCGCGGGGCGGTCCAGGGGCTTGACCTGGATGTTGCGGAAGGCGACCGCGCCCTTGGTACCGACAAAGCGGATGGGGGCTCGCCCGGTGCCGGCGTTCGGGACCTCGAGGCCCTCGATCACGGTGACGCCGTTGAGCTCCACGCGGTCGAGGAAGCCGGGGCTCTCCTCCGTGGCTGCGCGGTAGTAGATGTCGAGGGGACACCACGCTCCCGCCTCTTCGAAGGCCTTCGCCGTGGGACCCACCGCGACGCCGTTCCCCGTGAAGCTGCCGCACAGCTCGGCGTCGGGGAAGAGGTTGAGGCTGCCGAGACTGCCAAGCTCGACGCCCGAGACAGAGTCCTCGGGGAGCATGAATTCCACGTGGACGTGGGCGTCGCCGAAGGAGCCACGGGTCACCAGATCGGTGGCGTCGGCGCCGATGTTGACGAGGGCGCCGTTCCCGACGCGCGTCTTGAAGCGCTGGCTGTCCTCGGGGTCAAGGGACGCGTCCACGAGCTCCCAGCCTGCGGCCTCGAACTGTCCGAGCGCATCACCCCAGGAGAGGCGCAGCACGCCCGCGTCGGTCTCACCCCGGCTCGGGGGCGGGGGCACGACCTTGGAGACGTAGGCGTTGGTCAAGGCGCCGCTGGGGAGCTGATTGATCGTGTAGGAGACCTCAGGGTGGAGGAGCGGTGCGCCGCTCCCCGCCTGGATCCCGTCCATGGTGATCCGGACGCATGTGGCAGGGAAGATGTCGAAGGACCGGACGATGAGGCGGGTGCGGTCCTCGGAGAGCTGGACGTCGGAGAGCTCCAGCTCGGTGACGTGCCGCTCGGGCGAGCCGTACTCCCACCAGTAGTCGTAGTCGTAGGAGATCATCTTCACGCGCTCCGCCGTCGGCGCCCAGTCCGCGTGGACCGGGTGGGTGAAGGCGATCTCGAAGCCGAAGCTCTCCGTCTCCTCGTCGAAGTCGAGCAGGGTCATGCCCGCGAGGTCCATGGCTTCGGCGGCGGTGCGGCGCACACGGACGAGGCCGTCGGCCGGCGCGCGACCACCCCAGCCCCGGTTGGTGAGGCCGCAGAAGACCGTGCCGTCGGGCGCCTGGAGCACCCGGTTGACCGAGCCAATCTCCTGGCGCAGGGGGGCGACCCAGCCCTGGAGCTGACCCTGCACCTCCTCGAAGCCGGCGCGCAGGATCATGCCGTTGGTGAGCTCGGCGACCACGAACTGCCCGTCCTCGAGGCCGAAGGCCCCGCCCGAGCGGTCCTCGAGCAGGTTGCCCGTGGAGCGCGACCACTGGTAGGGGATCCAGATCGCGGGGGTCGTGCGCCCGGTGGCGGCCCGCGCGGGCGGGATCTCATCGTGGGCGAGCTTGCCGGTGGAGCGGTAGTCCTCGGTCCAGTTGAGGCTCTTGGGGTGGCCGTAGAAGCCGTCCTTCTGGATGTGATAGATCGGACTCGACGCCACCCAGTCGCCCTGGTTGTCGGTGACGAAGACCCGGTCCTGGCTGTCCACCGCCACGCCGTTGGGGCTGCGGACGCCGCTGGCCCAGGGGGTGACCGTGCCGTCGGGGGAGACCCGCAGGACCCAGCCCCGGTAGGGCGCGGTGGAGCGGCCGTGCCACCACTCGGGGTCACCGAAGCTGACGTTGAGGCCCATCCACCAGTTGCCCTCGCTGTCCCGGGGGAGGCCGAAGGCGAACTCGTGGTAGTGGCCCGACACGCCCCAGTCGCTGGCGACGGTCTCGATCACGTCGCAGCGGCCGTCCCCGTCGGTGTCCAGGAGCTTCGAGATCTCGCCGCGCTGGATGACGTGGATCTCGTCGTCCTTGACGTTGAGGCCGAGGCCCTCCCAGAGGCCCTCGTGGAACAGGGTGACCTTCGCGTTCTCGAAGTCCGTGCCGAGGGCATCCTCGACGATCCAGACCTGACCGCGGCGGGTGCTGACGACGAGCCGTCCGTCGGAGAGGAAGTCCATACCGCCGACCTCGAGGACGCAGCCGTCCGGGGTCTTGAGGTACTCGAGGGTGTAGGCGTCGGCCTCGCTGGCGGCGAAGACGGGGTCCTGGGCGACGAGGGCGCTGCAGATGGCGAGTGTGATCATCGGGTCAGTCCTTCTTCCGAAGCGAGGCGTCAAAGGCGGCGGCGAGCGAGGGGGTCCAGGCCGGAGCGTGGAGGTAGATGCGCATGTTCGGAGCGTCGTCGAGGACACACGCGACCAGGCCGTCGGAGGTGGTTGTGACGTCCATGGAGTCGTCGGCTTGACTCTCTTTTCCGGGGAGCTTGCGGAGCTTGACGGCTCGGCTCTCGCCGCTGCCGAGGATCGCGCGCATGGGGACCGGGATGTCGTTCACGATCAGGAAGGACAGGAACTCCTGGCCGCCGCCAACGCGGGTGCCTCCCTCGTCGAGGAGGTCGAAGTGAAGCCAGACGTCGTCGCCCTTGATCTCCGTGCGCCTCACTCTCCGGCGGAGGCCCTGGCCGGACTCCGCGTCCACGAACTCGGTGAAGTCGCGGGACGCGCGGCTGGCCTTCCAGGTGAGGGTGCCCAGGGGCTGCAGCTCCGAGCCCCCGCGGCCGCCCCAGTCACGCCGATCGAGGAACTCGCCCTGGCGCACGGTGAGGAGGCGGCTGTCCTCGGCGCGGAACTGGAAGGTGGTGCCGCTGGGAAACCCGACGATGAGGCTCCGGGGCTCGCGGAAGGCGCCCTGCTCGTAGGCGGGCATCATGCCCTTCACGACGACGGGGCGATCTTCGACCACCAGGACGCTCTCGCCTGGCTGCACGATGGTGCCCGGCGGACCGAGGCTGATCACGTAGTCCGCGACGGCGTTGATCTCATCGGTGCCAAGGGTGGCGCCGAAGGCGGGCATCGGCGTGCCGGGGATCCCGTGGATCACGGAGCGCCGGACGGCCTTCTGGGTGTTGCCGTAGGAGTAGCCGCCGAGGAGGAAGCTCCTTGCGGGGCGCTCGAGCTCCTCGTTGCCCTTGCCGTCGCCGGACTCCCCGTGGCAGCTCGCACAGTGCTCCATGTAGAGCGCCTTGTCGTCCAGCGTCAGCGCTGTGTTCGGGGTGGATCGGGCCTGTCCCTTGGCGTGGAGGTCGCCGGCGCCCTTCGGCTGGGCGAGGGCCGCGAGCGTCGCGGCCGCGCCGGCGGCCAGGAGGAGTCTCTTCAACGTCATCGGTAGCAATGGAGGATGGGGAGAGGGCACACGGGTGCCCCTGAGCACGCCAAGGGTAGAGGTTTTCTTGAATCTCGCCGCCTGTCATCAGCGGGCGATTTGCCGTTGAGGTGGCGTCCCTGGACGTGCCAGGTGGCGCTGGCTCCGAATGCCTCAAGCTCCCGGCTGATCTGGTCGAGAGAGCCGCTGTCCCGCGAGGATCCCTCGCGCGGTGACGCGGCCTGTCCCATTGCCATGAGCCCGCGACCCCACCAACACGCCCGCCAGTCTGCCAGCGCCACCCCTCCGGGGGCGGCGCGACTGGACCCCTGCCCCGCGCCCTCCGCGCGAGACCTGCTCCGGCCCCTGCGTCGAGCGGTGGAGCTTCACCTTCGGGGTGAGTACACCCAGGCTGAGGCGCGGCTCAGGGCGACCCTCGAGATGGCGCCCAGGCTCCCCCAGGCACACCACCACCTGGCCGTGGTGCTCGCGGCCCAGGGGCGGACGGTGGAGGCCATCCGGCACCTCGAGGAGGCCATTGATCTCGACCCGAACCTGCCCGGCGCTGCGGAGCGGCTCTCGGGCTACCGGGCCGATGCCAGGGCGCGGCGCGCCTGACCCGCCTCCAGGGGCCCCTGCGGGTCCCGGCCGGGCCATCCTCCGCGGCGCTGTTACTCTCGTCGGGCCATGCCGAACGATGCCCCCGCAGGCACGGCGCCCCGTCGCCTGCACCTGGTCGACGCCAGCCCTTACATCTTCCGCGCCTTCTTCTCGTTGCCCTCGTCCATGACGGACCCCGAGGGGCGCCCGATCAACGCGGTCCGCGGCTTCGTGGACATGCTGAGCCGGTTCATCCGCGAGGAGCGCCCCGAGCTCCTGCTGGTGGCCTTCGACGGGAGCCTGACGACCAGCTTTCGGAACGAGGTCTACCCCGAGTACAAGGCCAACCGTGACCTCCCTGACGCGGACCTGGTCGCGCAGCTGGATCGCTGCCAACAGGTGGCGGCCGCGATGGGGGCGTTCTGCTGCATCGATGACCGCTACGAGGCGGACGACCTCGTGGCGACAGCGAAGGCGCGCTTCGAGGCCTCGGTGGACGAGACGGTCGTCGTCACCGCGGACAAGGACCTCGCGCAGCTGGTGGACGAGCGCAGCTGGTTCCTGGACTTCGCGCGCGGGACCCGGCTGGGGCCGGCTGAGGTCATCGAGCGGTTCGGGGTCCGGCCGGAGCAGATCCGCGACCTGCTCGGTCTCGCGGGGGACAGCGTCGACAACATCCCCGGCGTGCGGGGTGTGGGACCCAAGACGGCCGTGGCGCTGCTCGATGAGTTCGCCGACCTCGAAGAGCTCTACGGTGACCTGGATCGCGTGGCGACCCTTTCCATCCGTGGGGCCAAGACCCTCGGCAAGAAGCTCGCGGACCACCGGGACGCGGCCTTCTTGTCCCGGGACCTCGCGACCTGCGCCGTGGACGCGCCGCTGGACGCGGCCCTGGATGACCTCGCGTACTTGGGGGCCGCCCCGGGTATCCTCGGCCCCCTGCTCCACGGCTTCGGACTCTCCGGCCGCCTCGACGCGGTCCCTCACCGGACGACCCCATGATCGCACTGCTGCTCGCCGCCGCCCTCTCGCCCCAGGAGGCCACCCCGAACACTTCCGGTGGCGTGCTCATGGAGGAGCAGGCTGCCTTCGACGTCCTGCACTACGAACTGGAGCTCGAGGTGGACCCCGAGTCGAAGTCGATCCTCGGGTCACTCACCATGACGGCGCGGCTGGTGGACGCGACGCGTGAGATCGTCCTCCAGCTCGACCCGAGCCTCCAGGTCTCGCGGGTTCTTGGAGGCCGGATTCAGGAGGGCGAGGGCGAGCTCCTGCCCCTGGGTTTCCAGCGGACGGGTGGCGACATCTGGATTGGCTCTTCGGCGTTCACAGGCGTGGCGGGGGATGAGTTCAGGGTCGTCGTGGAGTACGGCGGGGTGCCCCACGAGGCGGAGCGCCCGCCCTGGGAGGGCGGCTTCACCTGGTCGGAGGCCGACGGGCAGCCGTGGATCGCCACCAGCTGCCAGGGAGAGGGGGCGGACCTTTGGTGGCCCTGCAAGGACCACCCCTCGGACAAGCCGGACTCCATGGACCTCATCTTCACGGTCCCCGAGGGGCTCGTGGTCGCGACGAACGGCCGCCGCATCGGGAGCTCGACCCTCGACGGCAAGACGACGTCGCAGTGGCGGGTCTCCACGCCCATCGCCAACTACACCGTGGCCTTCAACGCGGCGCCCTACGTGGAGCTGGTGAGCTCCCTTGAGAGCGTCGCGGGGGACACCTTCCCCGTGATCTTCTGGGTCCTGCCGGAGAACAAGGAGAAGGGCGAGGCCTTCATGGCGGAGATCCTCGAGCACCTGCGCTTCTTCGAGCGCGTGTGCGGGCCGTACCCGTTCCGCGGGGACAAGTACGGGGTCGTGGAGACCCCGCACCTGGGGATGGAGCACCAGTCGATCATCGCCTACGGCAACAAGTATCGCGGCGACCCGAACTTCGACTACGACTGGCTGCACCACCATGAGCTGGCGCACGAGTGGTGGGCGAACCTTGTGACGGCGCGGGACTGGGCTGACTTCTGGATCCACGAGGGGATCGGTACCTACATGCAGCCGCTCTACCTGGAGGAGCGCTTCGGCCGCGAGGCGTACCAGAAGAAGATGAAGATCGACCTGCTGCGCGTCATGAACAACGCGCCCGTGGCGCCCGCGCCGCCGCGCACGAGCGACTCGATCTACTTCTCCAAGACAGGTACGGACGCCCCGGGCGGCGACATCTACTTCAAGGGCTCGTGGATCTGCCACTCCCTGCGCTGGCTCCTCGGGGATGAGGCCTTCTTCAAGGTGCTGCGCCGGTGGGCGTACCCGGACCCTGCGCTCGAGAAGACCACCGACGGCTCGGCGGTTCGCTTCAGCGATACGGACGAGCTGCTCGCCATCGCCGAGGAGGTCTCCGGGCGCAAGCTCGGGTGGTTCTTCGAGGTCTACCTGCGACGCGGCCCCCTGCCGGTTCTCGCAGTGGAGCGTGACGGAGGGACGCTGAGCCTGCGCTGGGAGGCGCCGGACGCGCTGCCCTTCCCCATGCCGGTGGAGGTCATGGTCGGCGGCGAGGCGCGCCGCGTCCCCATGGAGGGTGGCCAGGCGACCCTGGAGGTGGGGGAGGCCGAGGTCGAGGTGGACCCGGAGCTTCGCGTGCTGCGAGACCTACGCCGCTAGGTCCGCTCCGCGGCGAGGCCTCCCGGCGGCGGAGCTAGTCGTCGCTCTGCTGCCACCAGTCGAGCAGCTGCGGTGACACCAGCGGCCAGGCCCTCTCGACGGCCAGCGAGGCTCGCCAGCCGCCGTCGAGGCTGAGCCACCGCTCGACGTCCGCCGCGAAGCTCGCCGCGTCGGTTGCGTCGGCCTCCGCCGGGGGGGTGGCGCCTGAGATCGAGACGGCGAGGCGAGCGCCGAGCGCTCGTGCGAGGCTCCCGCTCGAGGCGCCGCTGGCCCCGTGGAGGTACGGGTCCACCAGCCATCCGCGGCGGAACAGTCCCGGGTTCTCCACCAGCAGGTCGAGGGCCAGCATTGCGCTGACACCGCTCCCGGCGATCCAGACGGCCTGGCGGTCGACGTCGCCCCCCTCGAGCGCCTCGCTCACGGCATCGAGCACTGGCTGGCCGAAGGCTCGCGGCTTCGCCCAGAGCTCCCGGGGGTCGGGGGCCCAGGCGGCGCCGTCGGCGGCGGTGGCGCCCACGAGGAAGGGGGCGGCGGGCACGAGGAGCGTGGCGCCGAGTTGGTCGGCCAGGTCCCTCCAGGGGCCGGCCGCAGCGACGTCGAGGGCGCGCTCGCCGCGGTCGTGGATCACGACCAGGAGCGGCGGCGGCTGCTGGTCGAGCGCCTCGGAAGACGCGCGGCCGTGACGCGAGGTGTGACCCTGGGCCTCGGACCATTGCATCCCCAGGCGGGCCAGCACCTCCTGGCCCGCCGCCGAGGCGCGCACCCCGGCCAGGTCCTCGTCACTCTCGATGGACTGACGGCGCGCCTCCGTGCAGGCGAACCCCGCCCGCCGCGCTCGGTCGAGCCACGCGACGGCCGCTTCGAGGTTGCCTTCCCGCGACTCGACACACGCGAGGTTGTAGGCGGCGACGGCCATGAACGGGGCCATCTCGAGAGCCTCCACGAAGCGCCTCCGCGCGGCGTCGAGGCGGCCTGCCTGGAGGGCGGTCACGCCGTCGTCGAAGGCGGCGCCGTAGGTGGCCGCCCAGGAGGGCTCGCGCATGAAGGGGAGGCCGGTCGAAGCGGGCGAGCCAAGGGCTCCGCCGTCGAGGCCGCGCAGTCGCGCTGCTCTCGCGCGATGCTCTCGAGCTTCAGCCTCACTCCCCGGGCCAGCCGGCTCGAGGGCATTGGCGAGCCCGTCATGGACGACGGCCAGCCGGGCTCCATCGGGGGCCCAGGCTCGCTGGAGGAGCTCGAGGGATCGCCGGTACGCGTCCTCGGCCCCCGGGAGGTCCGACGACTCCAGCTCACGGTGTCCGATGCCCTCCCATACACGGGCGATATCGCCGCTCAGCGCCTCAGCTGCTGGGTCAAGGCGAAGCTGCTCCAGGCTGGCCCGGGCGGCCTCGATCTCTCCGAGCGCCAGGCTCGACGAGGCGATGGTGATCTGGATTTCCTGCCCGACCTCCATGGTGAGGCTCGATCGATTGACCTCGGAGAGCGCGCGGCTCGCGAGGTCACGGGCGATGCCAGGCCGATCCTCGGCGAGGTGGACGCGCGCGAGGTCCGCGAGGACCCTCGCCCGCTCCCCGCTGGCCTCGACACCCTCGCGGAGCCAGATGCCGAGGGCCCGGTCGAGGAGCGGCCGAGCATCCGCCGGGCGGCCCAGCTCGAGGTACGCTCGCCCGCTCCCGTGGAGGAGCGCAGCCTTCACGCGAGGCTCGTCGCTCAGCTCGCCGCTGAGTCGGTTCACGCCACGGTCGAGGAGCCTGCGGGAGAAATTGTCCGCGTCGGCAGACTCTGTGGACGAGTCAAAGTGGTGGACGAAGTGATCCACCACCATGCCGTTACGGCGCGCCTCGTCCCGGACGAGGTCCCGCTCGGCACGGATCTTCGAGTTGGCGATGAGCAGCCCGATCGGCGCCCCGAGGAGCAAGAGCGCGCCGAGGGCCGTGGAGGCCGCGCGCCACGGGCGCCTCCGGGCCCAGCGGACAAGGCGCGCCGGGGGGGACGGCGGCTTCGCCAGGAGGGGCCTGAACTGGAGCAACCTGCCGAGGTCGTCGGAGAACTCCTGCATGCTGCCGTAGCGGAGCGCTGGACTCTTCTCGAGGGCCTTGGCGCACAGGAGCTCAAGCGAGGCCGGGAGGTGCGGCGCGACGCGCCCGAGGGGCTCCGGCTCGCGTGTGGTGATCGAGCTGAGGACCTCAACCGGGGTTCGTCCAGCGAACGGGCGCTCGAGGGCTGCGCACTCGTAGAGGGTCACGCCCAGGGAGAACACGTCGGCGCGCCCGTCGACCCCGCCGCGCACATTCTCGATCTGCTCGGGTGCCACGTAGTAGGGCGTGCCCGCGAACTCGCCGGAGAGCGTCAGCGTGGGCATGTCCTCAAGGTGGGCGAGCCCGAAGTCCACGATCTGCACCCCGCCCGCTCGGCTGAGGAGGATGTTGCTGGGCTTGACGTCGCGGTGGACGACCCCCGCGGCGTGGGCCTCGATGAGTGCCTGCGCGACCTGTTGAACGATGTTCCCGATCGCCCCGAACCACGTGGCCCCGAAGGCCTCTGACGGCGCCCCCGGGACGGCGGCTGCGAGGTCGCTGCCCGTGAGCTCGGTGGGCGGCACGGCGGAGGACCGAACGGCCTCGAGGACGCGGTCGAGACCGACCCCATCGACAAACTCCATCGCGAACCACGCCCGCCCCTTGTGCTCTCCGATCTCGATGATCGGGACAATCGAGGGGTGGCTGAGGTCGGCGACGGCGCGCACCTCGCGCGCAAACCGCTCCGCGGCGCGCTGGGTCTGCTTTCCGTGGCTGGGGGAGAGGGCCGCCTGGGGGACCGGGCCTAGCTTGATGGCCGCCTGCTCGCCCGTCTCCGCGTGCTCGCCGAGGAGGACCTCACCCATGCCACCGCTGCCCAGGCTGCGCAGTACTCGATAGGGGCCGACGGATTCCCCCCAGTCGGATGTGGGCAATTCAAGGAGGCCTAGCCTGGAGAGGGCGGCGACGCGCCGTCGTAACTCCTCCGCGTGCTCGGGGTGCGCCAGCAGGAGCGACTCGAACGCGGCTGCACCCCGTTGCTCAAGCGTCTCGATAGCCTCGGCCGCGAGGGGCTCGAGCTCGCCCTCGTGAGGTTCGGCGGGGCTCCGTGCGTCTTCGCTCGAGTCCGGAGTTGGCACTGACATGGTCATCGCTATTGGAGCACGCTCACGGCCGGCATGGCGAAGAGAACGGGGGGCGTGAAGCGAGGCCAGAATTCAGGAACCACGGCGCCCCATGAGCCCTCTTTCTTGGGAAGCTCCGCCATGGCCCCGAACGACCCGAACTCCGCCGATGAATCGCTCAGCCCCGAGGAGCTGATTGACAGGGCCCGTGCCGGTGACCTGGAGTCGCGCGACCGCCTCCTCGCCGAGCATGTCCCTGCGCTCAGGGGGTTCGTACGCCTACGGCTGGGGAAGAGGTTGAGGAGCCGGGAGGAGAGCATCGATCTGGTGCAGTCCATCTGCGGGGACGTGCTCACGGACCTGGGAGGCTTCGACTATCGGGGCCCGGAGAGCTTCCGCAAGTGGCTGATGCAACGGGCGGAGAACAAGATCCGGTCTCGCGGCCGCTTCTGGAATCGAGCCAAGCGAGCCGTGGGGATGGAGCAGGGGACGGGCGATGTGCCGCTAGAGGAGATCCGCGAGCTCGCTCACGCCTTCACGCCGAGTCGCGATGCCGTGGGGCGGGAGGAGCTCGAGCGCCTTGAGGCGGCCTTCGATGAGCTGTCTGAGGACGACCGCCGCGTCATCCTCCTGAGCCGCGTGGTGGGCCTGAGCCATGCTGCGGTCGCGGAGGAGATGGGGCGGACGCCTCTCGCGACGCGTTCGCTGCTCTCACGGGCCCTCGCCAAGCTCGCCGCCCGGCTCGAGGTCGAGTAGCGAGAGGCCGGGCCGCGAGCGACGCGCGTCACGGGGTAAAGAGGACCTGCGCGCTGTTGGTCACGTTGGAGCCAGAGCCGCAAGCGCCGCCGACGTCGCGGTACCAGACCTGGAAGTGAAGCCTGGCCCCGGAGACGATCTGGAAGGCCGGGCGGAAGCGGGCCTCGGCGCGCTGGCGGATGCCGTCGATCACCATGGCGCCGTGAATGCTCGTCTGCTGGGGCATGAAGCGCTGCAGCCCTGAGGGGCCGCCGATGCAGAGCTTCCCGTCGCCGAGGGCGCCTGAGGCTGAGCCCTCCGCGACGAAGGCGATGGCCGTCGACTGGGGCGGGGCCCCGGTGACGAAGAGCGCGAGGTCGTCTGTCGACGCGCTGGTCGTACCAGCTGCCGTGAGCCGTGCCCCTCGTCCCATGGAATTCTCGCAGCCTGCGAGGTCGTCGTCGTTCCCGCAGGGGCACTGAAAGCCGTAGCAGTAGGTGAAGGCCGGCGGGGCGCCGTCGGTGAGGGCGAGGGCGCGAATGTCGCTGCCTGCGGTCAGCACGTCCAGGACCGCGCCGTCCCTGGGGTCGACACGCTCCACCGTCCCGCTGGAGCTCGCCACGAGGAGCTGGTCGAGGTTGAAGCCGAGGGCGGTGACGCCAGCGGTCGTCGGGATCGTGCCCGTCACAGCCCCCGCGCTCAGGTCGACCCGAGCGAGAACCCCGACCCCCGCGCCATAGCCCACGAAGAGCTCGCTTCCGGTCCAGATCATGGCGGTCACCGGCGTCCCCAAGGTGACGACGGGCTGGAAGCTTCCGTTGCCCTGGGCGAGGGTCTGGAGGATGACGCCGCCGTCTCCCGCCGCGAGGAGGAGGTTGCTCACCATCGTCATGGCGCGGAGCCCCAGGGGTCCTTGCCAGGTGTCGACCAGCGTCTCAGTGGCGAGGTTGTAGACCTCCACAGAGCCATCACTCCCGCCGACGAAGAGCCTCGTCCCGTCGCTCTCGAGGGCCTCGGCGTCGTTGCCTGCGCTGAAGGCATAGCTGACTCCAACCCCGGGCTCGTGGACGTAGATCAGGCCGCTACGGTCCCCGATGTAGGTCACGTCTCCGACGGCCGCCATCGACTCGACGACGCCGCCGCACGCACCGACGACGTCAAAGGAGTCCGCCACAGGAAGGGTGCGCCGGATGAACGTGTCGGGGCCACCGACCATCAGTTGCTGAGCCTCAGCGCGGGGCGAGAGGGAGGCGGCGGCGAGGGCGACGCCGCAGAGGGTCGCGGCGCGGAGGGCGGATCTGGTGACGGGCATCAGCATGGCGAGGTCGGGTCAGGGGCCAGCGGGAGAGCCGGCGGGAGCGCCAGCGGGAGAACCAGCGAGGGGGCCAAGGGAAGCGGGGCCATCGGGAGAAGCGTCCTCCCTGACCAGGTGTTGCAGTCTGGTCAGGGATTTTCTTTCTCTATCTCGAGCGGCCTGCGGCTACTGCGTCAGGGCGTTGGAGAGGTCGAAGCCAGCCGAGCAGCCGCTCGCATCGCGGTACCAGAACTGGACGTGGGTCACCCCGGACAGGGCCATGTCTAAGGGGATGTCGAGGACCTGGTTGGCGCTCGCCATCATGACCTGGCCTCGGATCACGCTGCCGCCGATGCAGCGCGTGTTGCAGCCCAAGGAGACACTGGCGGGGTCGGTACCCGCGACGAGGAGGCCAAAGGAGTTGGGGACGCCGATGACGTTGAAGGTGGCCTGGGCGGTGCCGAATCCCCCCGTGGAGAGGAGCGTGGCGCCTCCGCTGGACACCGAGTTCCCAGTGCTGGGGGCGCAGAAGGAGGTCGTGAAGTCGAAGTTGAACACGCGTCCACCTCCCGTCCCGGCGATGGCGACGGTGTCCCCCCAGATGGAGGTGGACCTGCCGAACATCTCCCACTCGTTCGAGTTGTTGCCGACGAGCTTGTCGACCTCTTGGCCGGTGGCGAGGTCAAAGATGTACGCGGCGCC
>CBFHHK010000073.1:0-9762 GCA_965655435.1 Planctomycetota bacterium
ACGACGGCGAGCCCGCGCCACGCCGCCGTCTGAGCATTTGTCGAGAGGACGCGTCGGGTCGGGAAATTGGCTTCGCCGTGACGTCCAACGCCTCCGGAGAGTTCCAGTGCTCGATTGGTCCGGGGCGCTGGAGGGCGAGGTGCCAAGGCAGCGAGGGGCTATGCCATGTGGACCTCGGCGACGTGCTGATCCCGGAGGTCGGAGAGGTGGCCTATCACGACCTCTTCCTGCCCGGAAACAGGAAGCTGTTCGGAGGCTTCCACCGGCCCGACGCCGACGAGGCCTACCTCGAGGTGGAGGTCTTCGACAGGACCGACCTGACACGAGTGGTCGCAACTGCAGGCTGCAGTACCAGCGAGACCGAGTACGCGGCCTGGGCAGACCACGTCAGGCTTCACCAGAACGGCGAGGGCGAAGAGGACGACCAGCCACCCCCGACCCATCCACGCGGCCGTGGCATCTTCGAGATCGACGGCCTGGCGCCCTCTTACTACGAGATCCGGGTCTACATGGATGTCGGGAAGCGCTTCTTCGTCTCCGGCGAGGTGGACCTGACCGATGGCGATCATGAGTGCCCTGAGTTCCCCCTGGTTCAAGCGGACTTCCTGAGCCACCGGCGGCTCGACCTATGAGGGTTGGGCGCGCAGGCGGCGTCTTCGGGGGCGTGGGGCTGCTCGCTGAACTCAACAGCATCGGGTTCATCCTGTGGTCTCACGGCGCCCCGTACCTCGACCCGCTGGTGGAGCAAGTCCCCACCAAGGATCAAACGTCCCGGCCTCCCGCCGCACTTGAACCTCCTCGTTGAGCTCCCACTCGCCTCGCGATCGATCGGCCAAGAGGCCGTGCGATCCCTCCCGTTCCATGACACAAAGCAACCGATCTCGCTACGCGCTCATCTTTGGATTGGCAGCCTTGGGCGCCGCACTCTACTTGTTCGGTGGCGACCCCCATGCGGAGGATCGAGGCGGGTCCGTTGATCGTTCGCCGGCCGAGGAAACGACCGCGAGGAGTTCGAGCGGACCTGTTGGCTCCGAACAGGAGCCTGCTCGCGAGCTCGCGGCCGCGGACGTACGGAGTCGTAGCAACTATCGCGCACAACGCCCGGTGGTCTACTCTTGGCCCGAAACCGCCTGAGCGACCAGAGCGCCAACACGAGCCGCGGCCTGTCGGTATGGCTCGTGCCCATCGATCAATCGAGCATGGTGACGCTTGAACGAGCTCGCACACGAAGACGCAGGCCGGCCGGTCTGGTTCCCAATCTCGTTCCAGGATGCCGACGCCAGGAGCCTGCACATCGCGACGCGGAAGACCCACGCGACCTTGATGGGTCGCCCCTGGTCTCCCAAGCGTGTCGGCTCAAGGTGGCTCTCCCTCGCGAGGTCATCGACGAGTTTGAGGCTCCCCACCGGTTCGCCGACCAGGTGACCGTCGGCGAGCCGAGCCTTGCGTCGCATCCAGTCAAGGACCCCTTCGGGAGCCGTGTTGACCAGGTCGTCCAGCGCCTGCACCGAGGCTCCGCGGAAGGAGAGCCGTTGCTCGATCCAGTCTGTAAGGCCCGGTTGGAGCGACCCTCCGAAGCGACGGCGGTAGGTGGTCCCGAGAGCCTCGTCCTCCTCCCTGACCTCCTCTACGACGGAATGAACCCAGGCGCGCTCATGCCAGGGCACGGACCGCTCTGAGGCGAAGTGCGTCGCGCTTCCCCACGGATAGAGCCAGGTTCGGCTGACAATCCCCGCGACGACGGGGTTCTGATCGATGTACGCCACCAGGACGCGCCGGTAGCGCTCCGTCGTCACTGGTTTGGAGAAGAACCTCCCCCTCATGAGCGTCCCATCTCGTCGGTGTCGCCTGTTGAAGTGGCGTACGTACTCGTTCTGGGCTCGGCGCATAGCCTCGGACAACTCTCCACGCGGACTCCTGACCAGCAGGTGGAAGTGCGTCGTCATCACGGACCACGCGTGCATCTCCAACCGACCGGCCCTGACCTCTCGCGCGAGCCGAGAGAGGAAGTACCGTACGTCTGTCCGGTCCTCGAAGAGCGTCCTCCGCGCGATGGCGCGGTTCATCACGTGATGCCAGCGGCCGGGCTCGTCCTTTCTCGATCGTCTCGCCATGGGTGTCTCCAGCGGAGGAGACGCGGCGGGTTGGTCGAGGTGACAGACGGCGGTCGAGGCTCGTCTGTTGCGTGACGAGAGAGGGCGCGGGAGCGGAGTTGTGCGCGATAGTTGCTACGACTCCGTACTCGGGAAAGTCGGTCACGCCAATGAGAGCCATTGGGGCGGAACGATGGTCGCCCTTTGGCTGCCGGACCCAGTTCTACGGGGCCCGCCGATGACCCTCAGTGCGCGTTGTGGATAAACCGAGCGGTCGAGGCAGGTTCGTCCGCCGAACTGCTGAATTCACTGCGTCGCGCGCGACGGGGCCAGCTCTAGGGCATGCGCGCTCGAAGCGAGGTCTCCATCTGCAGCGATCGTGGTAGCCAAAGAGGTGCCGCGAAGGCCGGAGCGCTCGATCAAGCTCCTGCATTCCGCCCTTCGGCCAATCGATGCCAGTCACCTCGCCGCAACCACTTCCCCAACTTCCAGATGATCACGCTAGCCCTTGTCACCTCTGCTCTGCTCGCGCCTCAGGCCACGAATGGCGAACATCCGCCGAACGCTGGCGCCCATGACGAATTCCCGTTCGTGATCGACGAGGTCTCTGACGACCCTGGGTGGACAGAGTTCGGATTTGACCCGACCTCGCACTCCGAGAACGAACTTGAGGAAGATGCAGAAGGAACAACGCAAGTAAGGAAGTACTCCTCCTTCTCGTACGAGACGACCCCCTCGACCGTTGAGCATTCGCTGCATGCGTGGGTCACCCACGATGGCATGAGTTCACCTGAAGTGACGGCCAGCGTGAGCGAGGGCACCGAGGGCATCTATGAGTATTCGACTGGGGGCATTGAGAGGGAGTACGTCACCTTCCGTGGCTGGGTCTCGAACCCGAGCCCGGAGATCTATGTGACCGGACATGAGGTTCATTACCAATTGGCACAAGACGTCGGACTCGACTGCTCGTTAGGAGCAGGCACGCAACTCCGCCATTCAGTCGAGTACGAGAAGTTAGACAATGGCAGCTCGTCGTTCGGCGGCGTTGACATTGGGCTAGGAGCCGGTATCGGCCCGTTCACCATCGGCGCCTCGATCCCCTTCTTAGAGTTCGACCTTCTTGAGATCAGCAATCCGGGCGACCCACGCAAGCGCATCGAGGCGCGAACTGGACCGAACACTCCTCTTCCCAACATGCAATGCCCACTCTATGCCGAGGATGAGGTCGACAGCTTCCTCGTCCTGTCCCAAACCCGCCTCAGTCTCAGCCTCCGCGTGCGAGGACGGTCGAGCCCCGTCAACCACCCCCCCGAGTACCAGCACGGAGGCGCTTGGGCACCAATTAGCGCCGGAGTTGAATCGAGTGGCGACGGGAGCTGCGGTTGGTACGTCGTAGGCGCTATCACAGAGCCCGGTTACGTTGCGTTGCCCGTCCATGGGAGCCATCTCTTCGTGACGGATGTTGGCGGCGGGGGGGATATCGAAATAGAGAAAGACAATGCGACCGGTGCTGTCACATTCAGTCGCCCCGGCCATGAAGGGGGCTACGTAGCAACACCGGGCGAGAGCCCGACGGGTGACCCCGACGACGTGCCCTGGACTTGGGAACCGCTTCCGGGCGGCGACGGCGGCCTTGCTATCAGCCCAGACGAAGGTGGCGTGCTGATCCAGCCTGTCGATCCTCCCAGCGAGTCGGAAACGGAAGAAGTCGACGCGATGATCAAAGTCCGCTAGCCGAGAGTTCGCCGAGACCTTCACGAACGACGCGCGGTTACACAGCTGCGATGACGCGATCCTCGCCGTCTCGCCGAGGATCGCTCCCCCTTGATCGTGTCGGCTGGGAACGCGCAGTCAAATGGATACTCAACGCTCCAAATGCCGTCGTGTCCGAGTTGGACGAAGAACGCCTCACGCACCCACACCCTGTTCACAGCATGCTTAGCCCGCGGTTCACCTTCCCTCTCACGCTCGCGCTCGTCGGGCTCGCTGTATGGACGGGGCGTTCTGAACGTGTCCAGACGCCCCTGAATGAAAGCGAGGTCCACCGCGAGGGCCTGAGCGGTCCCGCAAGCGAGACGCCCCTCCCTGCACCGCCGGGCAACAGGACGTCACTCGAGTCCTCGATCGCCGCGCAAACGGTCATCGAGTTGGACGGGCGGGTGGAGGATGGTGCTCCGGTCGTCGTCCTCGCTGAACTCAGCGCGAACGAGCTGGCCCTCCTGACGGGCCGGGTCGAAGGCTCCACGGTCACGCTCGGAGCTCGGGCGACTCCGGTCCTGTTGTGCTGCGAGGGGACCACCTGGGCGCCGACCTACGTGGGTGACGATCAGACCTTTCGATGCAAGCTTGACGCAGCTGGGAGCGTGCGCCTTGGACTCGCCGGTGAGGCCCTTGCGCCGCTCCGTTGTCGACTTGCCCACGTCGAGCCCCTGCTCGAGCCCGCGGCCTCCTTCTGTCCAAGTACGGGGGAGGCGATTCGCGCGCTGCTCCTCGCCGAGGACTTCGAGGCGGGGCAGGTCGTTCGGCTACCCAGCGACGCGGCCGTACCCGACCTGAGGTTCCGCGAGACCCTCCGGCGGATCCAGCCGCTCCCAGAAGCCGTAAACCTCGACGGTCGTGAGGTCCTCTGGCCGTCGGTGCCCACCGAGGTCAGACTGTGCCTCGACTATGAGGACTCCGCGCACTTCGACATCGTGCCGAAGGGCGAGAGTGTCTCATTTCATGTGACACCTGCGGGCGGGGTCTCGTTCGATGAGGAGCACTTCCATCAGTCCTCGCTCAGCGCGGCCTTCCGACTCGCTCGGGGTGAGCCGAAGGAATTCACCACTAGGTATCTCGCCGGATCTCGGATCATCGGGGCGCCATCATTTGATCCATCGGCGCTCACGGCACACGTCGTCCTGACGCGCCACCAGACCGTGGAGCCTTCAGGGGACGGTCCGAAGCAGATCCGCTCCTCCAAGGTTCTCGGGTACCGCGACCTCAAGGCCAACGGGACATTCGTCTTCGACGATCTCTCGCTGGGCGAGTACACGGTCGAACTCCGTGAGCAGTTGGAATTGAATCGCCACCGCACCCGGAAGGAAGTGGTCTCTGTTCGTGCTCCAGGAGACTATCCGGTGGCATTCGAACGAATGGGCGCTTGCTCTCTCACCGTGCAAGTCGATCCGGACCGCCTACTCGACGATTCTGGCTGCCGGGTAGATCCGAGCAGCCTCGTCAGATTGCGCTTGAGGTACTACGGGGACCCAAGCAGACCGCAAGTGACGTCGTACCTTCTGTGGACTCCTACAGCCGGGCCGCTCCGAGTCGAGGGCCTGCTGGACGGCCCCTACAAGGCCGCGGCCGAGGGCTTCGAGGTCCGACTGCTTGACTGCCCTGATCAGCCGCCGAAGGTCTCTCGACTGCAGGCACTCGTCGAGTTGGATGGACCGGCGACCGTGACCTGGAAGCTCTAGCGCGTCGCGTGGAGCACCCGTTCGAGGATGGTCACTGCCACATGGACGTGGCCCTGGGTCATCCATCCTCCGCGCCCCCATCAAGGGCCTCCGTCATCGCCACGAGGCGCTCCCGCAGCTCTGCATCCCCAAGCGCGAGATGGAGGAGCCGCCTCGCCGCCTCCGCGTCGAGCTGCTCGATCCACTTCCGCAGTCGGATGGAGGTCCCGGCCCCGGGATCCAAGCTGACGTTTCCGCTGCGCTCACTCGTTCGAGGGTCTGGACCTCCGGGCGAATCAGGCCCTGAAGCCCCCGCGCGTACCCTCTCGCCTCGCGAGCGGCCGTAGCTCAGTTGGTAGAGCGTCAGCTTCCCAAGCTGAATGTCGAGGGTTCGAGGCCCTTCGGCCGCTTCAGCGGCCCTGCCCTGGTCCGGGGCGGTCCTCGCCCGTCCCCCCTGTTCCCCTTCAACCACCCCCCACGATCCGCTGCCCCGCCAAGTGGCAGCTTGGATCGCTGATCCACCCACCGTGACGTTCCGGTGATGGTGACCCGGAGGGGGTAGCCGCTGTATCCCCAACCGTCGCATCCGCAGCCGTCGCGTCCTACCAGCGGCTCGACGCGTACTCACGCAGCGCACGGGTGCGCTCGACCTGCATGCCCATCAGTAACGCGGTCACAAGGAGCGTTGTCATGACGGCGAGGTGCTGCTCGATGCCAGCCACCTCGCTTGTGCCCAGGGCGATCCCCGAGGCGTAAGCGAGCATGGCCAGGGCCATGGTCACGAACACCACCGAGCGGTCGAGCCAGGAGCCGGTCATGACGATCAACAGCGGATACAGGACGATCAGCGAGGAGTCGAGGCCGTCTCCGACATGCAGGACCCAGGTCAACCCGACGCAATCGAGCAGCGGCCAGACGTAGGGCGTTTGACGCAAGAGCGAGCCGCGACGATTCATCCAGTCCAGCAGCACGGAGGCCGTCACGAGCAACCCGAGCACGGCGATGACACGGAAGAAGTAGCCCGCCTCCATCACCCCGAGGATCGCGTAGTTCAGGAGCGACAGCATTCCGAAGGCGAACAGGGCGAGCACCCGCCCGGCCAGCATTCGCCGGCGACGGAAGAACGACTGCGCCTGTCGCAGTCGCCCTGGCGGCGTCGCCTCGGGCGCGTCTCCTCGCAACCATCTCTCCAGGTCATCGGCGACCGCCGCCGCACTGGCATAGCGATCCTCCACGCGACGCTCGAGACATCGCCGACAGATGGCCGACAGCTCGGCCGGGACACCGGGTGCTGGGAGAACGACCGGGAGGTCGCGCTCAACCGTGGCGATCACGACATCGATCACCCGCTTCGCGGCGTTGGGGTGCTGCCCGGTCATCAGCGAGTGCATCACCGCGCCCAGCGCGTAGACGTCGCTGCCTTCTCCGACGGCGCCAAACCCGGCACGCAGCTGCTCAGGCGCCATGAACCCCGGCGTGCCCGCGACCTCGACGCCGCTCTCGCCGTGCAGGAACGCCAGCCCGAAGTCCGTCACGCGCGCCCGCCCGTCGCGGTCCATGAGGACGTTATCGGGCTTCAGGTCGCGGTGCACGATGCCGCCCTCGTGCAGAGCCGATACGGCGCGCGCGATCTCAAGCGTGACCCGCGCCAGCTCCCTCGGGTCCATCGGCGCCGATGCTGCGCTGAGCGAATCGCCTTCCACGAACTCCATCGCCAGGTACGCGCGACCATCGGCGAAGCCGACCTCGTGGACCGAGACCACCCCCGGATGGCGAACGCTGGCAGCCAGCCTCGCCTCAGTCTCGAACGCCTCTTGAGCGTTGGGCCTCGCGTCGAGCACCCCCGGCGCGATCACCTTCAGGGCGACGCAGCGCTGAAGGTCGTCCTGGAAGGCCTCGTAGACCACGCCCATGGCGCCGCGACCGATCTCACGGACGAGGCGGAACTTGCCGATCCGCTCCTCATTCTCAGCGGAGAGAATGGGCTCAGCGGAGAGAATGGGCTCGGCGGACTGGATGGGCCGCTCCTCCAACCCAGCCAACAGGGTCTTCGATCCCAGGTGCTCTGCCCGATCACTTGGAGGTCCATGGCCATCTCCAGGCCGGGGAAGGGACTGCAACGTCAAAGCGCCCCCGGGGCCCTTGGGGCGGTCTGGCCGCGGAGACCCTGGGCCGGACGGTCATCACCGTGGTAGGCGCCAGCGGCGAGGCTCGCGCATCCGGCGGCGAGGACGGAGGTCGACCTGTGCGTTGTCTTCATGGGCAGCCCGGGGCGGATGGCGTTGAGAGCAGATCCAGGCCTCACGGTCCCGGACTCAAGACGCCCCGATCGTAGGGCGCCCCGCGGCACCTGATGAGGGTAAACCCCTAAATGCGTCCACTTAGCATACCCGCCCAGCCTGCAGGGACCAGGCGCTGCGGCCAGCCAGGAGAGGCTCTCGCGATCACGCTTCGAGGACGAGACGAGGGCGCAGCAGGCAGCCCTTCGGTCGCGTCAGAGAGGCGTGGAGGCATCGATCATGGCTCCACCAAACGGAAGGCTCGATCCCTGGCGGGGGAGGCCGGACTCCCCGGAAGGCGCGCTCGCCACCGCGAGCGCGATGACCCGAGGCCTCTACGGTGCCCCTTGGCCGCGGGCGCCTTGGCTCCTGCGTGGGCGCAGGACGCCGCTTGATCCACGGCCGGCGCCCACGAGTTCGGCGAGCTGCAGGGCCAAGATCTCGCCGGGCGCCCCCGGGCGCGGGCATACTGGAGCGATGGCCCGTGCGCAGACGAAGTGGACCGGAGAGGGCGCTGGCCGACACTACGCGGGGGACCGCTTCCGGAGTCCGCGGTCCCGGGGCCGTGATGCCCGGATGGTGCTCAGACTCCTCGACCGCCACGGCTCCCCCGGCGGGAGCATCCTGGACGCTCCCTCGGGAACCGGGCGCCTGCGGGCGGCCCTGGAGCCCGGCCGGGAGTACCTCGCCCTGGACTACTCGGCCAGCATGCTGGCCGAGTGCGGCGGCGAGCGGGTCCAGGGGGAGGTGCACGCACTGCCCTTCCCCGACGATCACTTCGACACGGTGGTGTGCTGCCGGCTCCTTCACCACCTCGGCCCTGCCGAGCGGCGCCAGGCCATCGGGGAGCTGGTTCGGGTCTGCAGGGGAGTCGTCATCGCATCCTTCTGGGACTCGAGGAGCTGGCACGCCCTGCGGCGGCGGAGAGGCCTGCGGCAGGCGCGACCGGCCGACACGCGCCTCGCTGTTCCGCGCGCCGCGCTCCGCGCGGACTTCGAGAGCGCCGGCGCAAACGTCGTCGGCCATGCCGCCTCCTTCCGCTACCTCTCCCCCCAGACCTTCGTCGCCGCCGCCGTCCATGGGCGCTGACCAGCGCATCCGCCTGGCGGAGGGCACCCTCGTGCTGCGGGGCACCGAGGAGGCCAAACGAGACCTCGTCCAGCTGGTGGAGGCGCATGCGCCCCGTTCCTTCACCGGGGTGATCGAAGCGGACCGGGCGCCGGTCTTCGCCAAGGCGAGCCCATTGCGTGGTGCAGCCGCGCGACGCCACGCGCTCCGACGACTCTGGGGCCAGCCCCTGCCCCGGGTGCGCGAGTACGAGAACCTGCGCTGGCTGGCCGAGCACGCCTTCCAGGTCCCACGCGCCCTCGCGGCTGGGGGCCTCTGGCGCGGTGGTCTCCCCCGCTACCAGGCCCTCATCCTCGAAGAGGTCTCCGGCGCACAGGAGCTGGACGCGGCGCTCGCTGGGGCGCACGACGGTTCCCCGAACAGCGCCGGCGGGAGCGCCCTCGAGGGGGCCGCCGACGAGAGCCGGCGCAGCCTCGCCAGGGAGCTGGGGGGAGAGGTCGGCCGCATGCACGCGCTGGGCTTTATCCACCGCGACCTCTTTCCGAGGAACCTCCTCGTCCTGCCCCCCACCGCAGCGCAGCGGATCGTCTTCGTGGATGCTTGGCGCGCGGCGCCGAACGCCTCGCTCCGGGGGCCCGCGTATGACCTGGCGTGCCTGCTGCTCGAGGGCATGGACCTGTGGTCCACGCAAGAGCAGCAGGTCTTGCTCGAGGCCTACGTGCGAGCCCGCGTCGACCACGACCGGCCCGCGCGCCGCGACCTCTTGCCAGCCGCTCGGCGCCATCGCGAAGCGCTCCTGGCCAGGCTGCAGCGGGAGCCGGTGCGTCTCAGGGGCCAAGCTCCGCCCGGATCCTGGAATGAAGCGCTCCGTTGGCCGCGGCAGAC
>CBFHHK010000073.1:9860-12878 GCA_965655435.1 Planctomycetota bacterium
CAGCGAGCTCGGTGCAGCCCGCCGTTCGCGCGGCCCCGGCTCGCGGCCTTCGGGATCGACATACCAAATGGCCCCGGGCGGGTCGGCACGATCGACCTCGTGTCGCGGGTGGCGTTGAGCGACGGCTCCATCGCGAAGTCCGCCGGGAGCGCCGGGGAGCTCTTCGCCCCCGGTTCGACCCGGGTGAGCGAGGACGACCTCGAGCTGCACGTGCGGCGGCTCCCTCTTGGCGCGGCGGGCCTGTTCGTGCTCAGCGACGCCTCGCCGGCGTGGCCGCTCGGCGGCGCCCTCTGCGTCGCCTGCGTCAGCGGCGCCCTCCGCGTCAGCGGCAACCTCACCCGGCTCGGAAGTCCGGTCGCGAGCGCCGACGGTACGACCGTCGAGAGCCTCGACATCGCGCCGCTGCCGCCCGTCGGCGGAGGCGCCCTGCCGGGCAGCACGTGCAACGCGCAGATCATCCACCGCGAGTTGCCACAGTCCGGCGGGCTCAACTTCACGAGCACGAGCGCGCTCCTGTTCCAGCAGGTCGGACGCCGGGCCAGCGGCGGGCCCGGCCCAGGTGGTGCACGGCGCCCTCCACTCGGGCCTCCCTCGCGACCGCTGCCCCTCTCGGCGACCGCTGGCTCTCTCGGCAGCCGCGGGGCGCACCGGCGCCTCCCGCGGGGCGGACGTTTGCTAGTGTGGCCCGCATGGTCAGCCGGCTCGACGCCCACGGGGGAGCCCCCCAGCGGCCCGCCCCTCGAGGCGTTGATCCTCCCTCCCCTCCGAATCCGCGGGTGACCACGTGAGCGCGGCGCCGCCCCCCATGCGAAGGGGCTCCAGCCATGGACGAGGGGCTCGGCTGCGGGCGGAACTCCTCCTGCTCGGGGGGCTGGCGCTCGTGGCGCTGGCGCAGCTCGACCTCGCCCCCGTTGTCACCATGGAGGGCATCGTGGGCGCCGGCGCGCGGCACATGCTCCGCGAGGGGAGCTGGGCCGTCCCGCAGCTCTACGGAGAGCTCTACACCTTCAAGCCTCCGCTGGCCTACTGGCTGGTGGCGGCCAGCTTCCAGCTCCTGGGCGAGACCGTCCTGGCCCTGCGCCTGCCCTTCGCCCTGATGGCCGTCCTGGGCCCATGGATCGGCGCCCGGCTGCTCACACCTGTGATCGGCTTCCAACGCGCGGCCTGGGCCGCCTTCGCCGGGGCCACGGGAGTCCTGACGGTGCAGAAGGTCCGCATCGCCGAGTTCGATGGGCTGCTCGCCGCCGGGCTCGGGGTCGCCATCCTCGCCTCGGCGGTCCAGCTCGCAGCCCCGGTCTCCAGCCCGCGCCGCTGGCTCCTCGTCGGCGCCGGGTTCACTTTGGGGTTCCTGGCGAAGGGCGCGCCCGCCGTCGGCTTCTTCGTCCCTGGCCTCCTCGCCGCCGCCTGGGCCACCGGCAGGCTACGGCGCCTCGTGCAACCCACGGCCTGCCTCGCCTGGGCGCTCTCCCTGGCTGCCATCGGCGCCTGGGCCCTCATGGCCTGGCAGGACGCGGGGGCCGCAGCCTTCGCTCAGCCCCTCACCGAGGGCAGCGAGCGCGCCGCGGCGTGGTCGGTCGAGCGGCTGCTCACCGCCTTGACCGCGCCCCTCGCGGTGCTGCTGCTCTTCGCCCCCTGGTCTCTGACCCTACCGCTGGTGAGGATCCAGGGCGACGACCAGGAGCGCGCCCTGCGCCGGGCCCTGCTCGCCTTCGTCGTCGCAGGCACCGTGGTTTTCATGCTCGTCCCGCGCACGAGCCTGCGCTACCTCCTGCCCCTGGCGGCGCCAATCGGCGCGCTCGTCGCGCTGCAACTCACCGGACCTCCGGCCGGGAGGATCCGCCTCCGCGCCCTCGGCCTGCTGCCCCCCATCACGGGCGGCCTCGGCCTCGCCGCGGCGCTGGGCGCCTTTGGAACCCACGCGCCTCCCTCGGCGCGGGCGCTGTGCCTCCTGCTCAGCCTCCCCGCGCTCGCCCTCACGGCTCGGACCCTCCGCCAGCGGCGCTGGCTGCCCGTGGGCACGATGGGAGCAGCTTCCCTGGCGAGCTGTGCCCTGGCGCTCAGCGGAGCGGTCGCCTTCGGCACGGACCTCCGGCGAGCCGAGCGCCGTTCCATGGTGGCCACCGCCAAGGAACTGGCGCCCCACCTCGCCGAGGGCGAGGTCCTCCACGTGGACTGGTTCGACACCCACTCGAACCTCCACTTCCTGCTGGACCACCCCTGGCGCCGGTTCGAGGTGGACGGGTCCTGGCCCGCCGCCGGGCAGCTGGTGCTGCTCACCCTGCGTCAGGCCGATGCCGCCAGCGCGGGCGCTGCCCCCCCCCTCGAGGAGCTCGTCCGCACGACCTCGGGGCGCACTCGCTTCCTCCTGGCCCGGGTCCTGCACGAGGGAGTCCCTGTGCCGAGCGAAGAGAGGTGAGGGCCGAGGGTCGAAAGGCCCCCCGGGACTGGACGGTGAGCGCCGCGGCGTCCACCGCCGCGCGATGAGTCTCAAAAATGCGTTCGCTCCAAGCTCGGCTGCGGCTTCATCTGTCGAACGACGGCTCCCACACCTGCACCGATTCAGCCCTCAATTTATTGAACAAATGGCAGGTGAAGGGGGTCGCTGTTCGTGTGTCCGTACACGTTCGCCGGCACCTCATGCGTCGCTGAGTCGAGCCAGAACGCGTCAGACACCTTGGGGCTCCAGCTCCGCCCGCGCTCCTCATCACGCCGGAAGAAGAGCCTCCCCGGAGATGACCGGAGGGAGCCGAGCCCGTCTCCTTGGTGGTCGCCGGCGCCGCCTCCGGAGGGCTCACCGCTGTGCCTGTCACGCGTCAGTGGTTCTCTCTCGCTGGCCAGCCCCTTAGGATCGAGCCACCTTCGCGAGCCGGCCGCCCGGTCCGCTGCGTCCGGCCATGACCACCATCGAAGTCCTCGTCGCCCTCACCGGTCT
Source organism: Planctomycetota bacterium (assembly GCA_965655435.1). Lineage (GTDB taxonomy): Bacteria > Planctomycetota > UBA1135 > UBA1135 > Saltatorellus. Next base: position 12,793 of record CBFHHK010000073.1, read on the forward strand.
GTACCTCGCTGTCGGCGCGGTCTTCTCGATCCCGTTCGCCCTCGTGGGCGCCGGTAGGATCGACCCCGACGCCAGGGCGGCCACAT
>CBFHHK010000073.1:12888-18573 GCA_965655435.1 Planctomycetota bacterium
GCCTGCTCCTGCTCCCCGGAGCCGCGCTGCTCTGGCCGCTCCTCGCGCGGCGCTGGGCCACTGGCGCCCAGCCCGCCGAGGAGCGAACGCCCCACAAGTGCGCAGCCAGGGACCGCACGGGAGCGGAGGCTTGATCGCGCCGCTCCGCCGCCGTCACCGATGGCTGGCCCCCGCGAGCTTCGCCGCTGCGGTCGTCGGCGTCATCGCCGGCGTCATGGTCCGACCTGACGCCTTCGTGGAAGCCGGCAGCGGACGAGACTCCGTGCTCGCCGCCCCGCAGCAAGCCGAACAAGCTGCGCGGCTGGTCCCGGGCACCAATGGACTGAGCGCCGCGCTCGTCCCCGGCGAGGGAGACCGGCTCGACCTCTGGCTCATGGCCGGAGCTCGCCTCGAGGCGGCGGACGTCCTCGCCTACCTCTCCTCTGCGGCGCCCACCCCTTCGAGCTCTCATGGCGCGCCGCTCCCGGACGACGCGCGGCTGCTGGGCTCCGTGGCTCCCCTCGGCGCCACCAGGCTTGTCGTGACCGCTCCCCATGCGGCGCACCTGGTCCTGTTCAGCCTGGGCCAGCAGCGAGTCCTTGGGAGCCTGGACCTCGACGGCTCGCTCGCCTCCACTTCCACCCCTCAGGGCGGCCGCTGACCATGGGGCACACCTACCAGGCGGTGCAATGGAACCCGCAGAAGAGGCGCTATGACCAGCTCGTCGTCGGCGGCGTGCTCCTCTACCTCGCGGTCTTCATGGCCGTGTCAGCCGCGGTGTTTCCCGAGGCCACCCTGGAGACGCTGCTGATCCGCGGGCTCGGTACGGCGGCGCTCGTGCTGCTGCACGTCATCCTCAGCATCGGGCCGCTCGCGCGCCGCGACCCCCGGTGGCTGCCGCTGCTCTACAACCGCCGGCACCTGGGCGTCACCATGGCCACCGTGGCCTTCCTGCACGGCGCCTTCTCGACGCTCCAGTTCCACGCCTTCGGCGACGTGAACCCGATCGTCAGCCTGTTCACCTCGAACACGCGGGTCGACAGCATCGCCCAGTTCCCCTTCCAGCCCCTGGGGGCCTGCGCCCTGGTGATCATCGTCCTGATGGCCGCGACCAGCCATGACTTCTGGCTGCGCAACCTCTCGGCGCCCGCCTGGAAGGCCCTGCACATGCTGGTCTACGTGGCCTACGCGCTGATCCTCCTGCACGTGGCCCTCGGCGCCCTCCAGACCGAGTCCGGCACAGTCACGCCCGCAGCCCTCGGCCTCGGCGCCGTCTGGCTCGGCGCCTTGCACCTGCGCGCCGCCCGCGCGGAGGGCGCACGCGACCGCGAGGGGGACGTCGGAGGGGCCGCGACAGGTGCGCCGTGGGTGGACGCCTGCGGCGTCGACGAGGTCCCCGAGGGCAAGGCTCGGGTCGTGGTCGCCGCCGGCGACCGCGTGGCGATCTTCCGTTCCGAGGGTCACCTCTCCGCGCTCTCCAGCGTCTGTCAGCACCAGAACGGCCCCCTCGGCGAGGGCCGCATCGTGGACGGCCTCGTCGTCTGTCCGTGGCACGGCTTCCAGTACCGACCGCGGTGCGGCACCTCCCCTGAGCCCTTCGACGAGCGCGTGCCCACGTTCCGCGTTCGGGTCGAGGACGGGCGCGTCCTGCTGGACCCGCGCCCGCTCCCACTCGGCACCGAGACCGAGCCCGTCCCCGTCTTCCCCGCCGGTTCGTCCTCGGCCTGACCCCATGAGCGAACCACACCAGACCGACGCCGAGGCCTTCTACATCGGCTGGCAGGGCGAGACCGCGCCGGGGCTCGCGCGCTTCGTCCGCAAGCGCGTGATCGCCGTGCTCCTGGTCGGGCTCGGCCTCGCGGCGGGGATCGCCGCTACCCAGGCTCCCTTTGGCGCGTCGAGGTTCGAGTTCGGCGTGGAGCGCTCCTTCGAGGGGCAGATCGAGCTCTCCCCCTATCCGCTGCTTATCGTCGACCGGCCGGGCGCCGAGCGCACGGGAGTCACCGCGACCTCCCGCTGGCTCCTCACCGTCTTCGGCAAGCGTGGAGCCGACTCCGCTGTCAGTCATCTCGCCGGCCACCGCGTGCGCCTCACGGGGACGTTGATCGACCGCGACGGGATCACGATGGTCGAGCTCCTCCCCGAGTCGGTGGAAGACCTCGGCGAGGCAACGGTCGCTGACGCCGCCCCAACCGCCGTCACGGCCGCGACCCTCCGGGGTGAGATCGTCGACTCCAAGTGCTACCTCGGCGTCATGAAGCCCGGCAACCTCAAGGTGCACCGGGCCTGCGCCACGCGCTGCATCAGCGGCGGGGTGCCCCCGGTGCTGATGGTCCGACGACCCGACGGGACCGCACGGTACGTGCTGCTCGTCGACGCGAACGGCGACGCGGTGAACGACCGTATCCTCCACCTGGTTGCCGAGCCTGTGGAGATCACAGGCGCCCTTTCACGGCTCGGCGACCTCGAGGTCCTGCGAGCTGATCCAACGAGCTACCGACGCATGGACAGCGGGTCATCCGCGCCGGACGCTCCCTGAGCGGCACCCGCCGCAGGCGGCGGCGCGGACTGCCGCGACGGGACCTGAGGCGGCGAGAACGGCAGCGGCGGGCGCCGCGGCCGTCGGTACTGCAACGGGAGGTCCAGCGGCGGCCGACACGGCAGTGACCGATGCAACGCGAGGCCGCTGCGGGGAATCCTCGCCGACCCCAGGCGCACCGTTGGGCGCACCTTTGGGCGCTGCTCCTCGGGCCTCCCGGCCCCCTGCCGCGGTGCTCCCCTGCCGCGGTGCTCCCCTGCCACGGTGCTCCCCTGCCGCGGTGCTCCCCTGCCGCTGCGCTCCCCGCCCGCCTCGGAGGGCCGAGGTCAGCGTCCCTCGAGCTGAACGCCGAGGATCTCGCCCGGGACGAGGCCCAGCGAAGCCGGCGGACGCACGATCAGCGTGCGGCCGTACTCCGGCACCTGCGGCTGGCGCCAGAGGCGGACCGGCAGCTCCTCGACTCCGACCCCGTATCCCACCACCTCGGCCTCGGCCAGGACGGCGGGTGCGGAGCGGCGCGCGAGCAGGACCGTCTCCGGCGCTGCACCCTCCGCTGCGGCGGGCTCAGGGAGGAACACCGTCACGTTGCGGGCCTCCGCGGCCTCCACCTGCGCCACCGTCGCGCCCGGGAGCAACGACTGACCCGGGCGGGCGCTGACAAGCCCCACCCGACCCGCGACCGTCGCGACCAGGGTCAGGCCTTGACGCTCAAGCCGCAGCGCGGCGAGCTCGGCTCGGCGAATCTCCACTCGCTGCTGGAGCGCGGTGATCGCGGCATCGTCCGCCACACGGGCGGCGCCGCGCACCGTCTCGCGAGTGGCGGCCGAGGCCGTCGGGGCTGAGAGGGTGTCGAGGATCAGCCGGGCCTGCGCGAGGCTCCCGTCCGCGGCGCTGCGCTCCTCCACCTCGGCGGCCAGCAGCGCGCGGTTGGCGGCGACCTGTCCGAGGAGCGTGCGCTCCTCGAGCTCGAAGTCTTGCTTCTCGGCGGCGCGGCCGAAGCCCTGGTCCACAAGGGGGGTCAGACGATCCGCCTGTACCCGGACCTGATCCGCCTTGAGCAGGTCGCGCTCGATCTCCACCTCGAGGGCGAGGATGGAGAGCCGCCGGTCCCGCGCCTCAATCTGAAGGCGCCAGACCTCGTCCCGCATCCGGCTGCCGTTGGCCCGGCGATCCTGGACCAGCTCGGTGCTTGCCAGCTCGTCCGCTTGCAGGCGCTCGAGCCCCTGCAAGGCCTGGGACGCCGCGAGCGACGCCACATCGGCGAGGACCGCGGCGAGCTGCTCCTCGGCCACGGACAGGCGTGACTCCAGCGGCCCGCTGTCGAGCTGGGCGATCATATCCCCCGGGCTCACCTGGTCCCCTTCCCCCACAGACACCGACGCCACGCGCCCTGTCTGGCCGAAGGCGTGGGCCACCTCTGTGCCCTTCACGATGCCGACCAGCTGTGGGGCAGGGACCGCAGTACCGGCCGCCCACAACCCGGTCAAACCGAGACCGATCCATACGAAGAACTGTCCGGGACCTCGCATGAAGTCCCGCAGTCGCAGCCCGAACGGCGTGGGGACACGCTTGGGCAGCGGCGGCATCGCCTGCTCGGCGGTCGGTTGCTCGTTGATCTCCATGGCGTCTCGCAATCAGAGCTCGGCGTAGCGGTCACGAAGGACGAGGCTGGCCTCGACCACGCCGGGCGTGGCGCGGAGGTACTCGACCATCTCGCTACCCCGCTCGGGGTCGCGCAGCCTCACAGCCGAGACCACCTCGACGCTCTCGTCCGAGTCGTGGGAGGTCATCTTCTCGATGCCACGGCAGAAGCGCCCGAGGACCTCATCGATCCGCACGAGCGCCACCTTCCACTCGTCCCCGCTGGGCCCACCGCGCTTCACCGCGTAGGTGACGTGCCCGTCGAAGCGTGTCTTGGACCCGAAGGCCACGAGGTGCAGGTAGGTCACCACCGACATGAGCACCGCGCCCCCCACCAGCGCGATGCCGTAGCGCTGGGTGCCGGCTGCCATGCCGAGCACGAGTGAGAAGAAGACAAAGACCGTGTCGCGGGTGTCCTTGAGGACGTTTCGAAAGCGGACGATGGCGAGCGCCCCGAGCAACCCGAAAGCGGTCACGAGGCTGTCTCCGATGACGAAGATCAGCAGCGTCGCCCCCATGGTCAGGACGACCAGCGACTGCGTGAAGCCGCGGGAGTAGGAGAGGCCGTGGTGCGTTCGCTGGTAGACCCACGCGACCGCGAGGCCAATGAAGGCCGCGATCATCAGGGACGCGAGGAGGGCGGAGATGCCCGCAGATCCCGCGCTGCCACCCGCGACGAGGCTATCGATCGCTGATCTGAGCTCAACCATTGGGAAGTCGGAGGGGCCGCCGCGCCTCGCTCAGGGCATGTCGCAGCTGGGTCTGGCGAGGGCGTGACAGTCTCCCGTGCTCCATCGCGTGGTCGAGGGAGAGCACGTACTTCGGGATCGACTCCCGGTTGATCTCCAGCTGGTCGATGAGCCGCGTCGCCCACGAGGGGCACTGCTCGGAGAACTTCAGCTCGACGATCGCTCCCTCGGTCGGGGTCTTCTCCCAGTCGCGGTGCGCCTCGAGCGCGAGGTTGTTCGTGGAGGTCATCGCGTGCTCCACCTCGGTGTCGATCGTGAACCGAACAGGGTCGCCATGGACCGACTCGTAGGCCTCCCTCATGTAGCGCACGCGGACCAGCGGTCGGGCGGCGAGCTCGCCCAGGCGCAGGGCGAACTCGCTCGCCCCCTCCACGTCCGAGAGCGCCGCGGGCCGACCGCTGAGGACCGCGTCGGCGACCTCACGGGAGACCCGCGCGCGGGTCTTGCGGACCACGACGTTGGAGCGCTTCTTGACCTCGAGGAAGACCGGCGAGGCCGGGTCGTCGTCGTAAGCTCGCACGCGGAGCTTGAAGCGGTTGCGGTGCCCCTCGACCGTCGTCCGGTACAGCTCCAAGCCGTCGCCATCGAGGTACAGGCTCACGATGGGATACCGCCGGTCGGCGTGCTGGCGCGCAAAGTGATCCGGCCGGACGAACGGCTGCACCATCGCCCGGATCGACGGCAGGAGGCTCGCCGGAACGAAGTACTTCCACTCGTATCGAGAGGTGAGGGTGCGGTCGTTTTGGGACATGTCGGGGTCGCAGCGGCTAGCGCGGC
>CBFHHK010000074.1:0-16787 GCA_965655435.1 Planctomycetota bacterium
GGCCGCTGCGCTTCGAGGGCAACGCCCTCGAGGTCAACTACGCCACCTCCGCCGCGGGGGGGCTGCGGGTGGAGATCGTCGGCGCCGACGGCGCGGCGATCCCCGGCTTCACCCGCGACGAGGCCGGGGAGCTCATCGGCAACGAGGTCGATGGCGCCGCGCGGTGGGCAGGGGACGCGGACCTGGGGACGCTCGAGGGGCGGGCCGTCCGCCTTCGGTTTCACGTGCGGGACGGCGACGTCTACTCCTGGCGCTTTCACCGCGTCCCAAGCTCCATTAACTCCTCGGATCTGCGTGACCGCTAATCGACTCCTGAGATCCTCCACCCCGCTCTTCACGCCGTGCTACGCGCGCTTGCGCTCTGCCTCGGTGGTTCCGTCGACCCAGGGGACCCGACGCCTGACGTGGTGATCAACGGGGCGACGAGCGCCGGGGTGGTCGCCGCCTGCCAGGTCGAGCGCATCGGGGGCCCGGCGGTGCTCGTCGATCCCGACGGGCAGCTCGGCGGGCTCTCGAGCGGCGGGCTGGGCGCGACCGACATCGGACACAAGGGCGCGGTTGGCGGGCCCTCGCGCGAGTTCTACCGGCGCGTGTCGCGTCACGACGGTCGACCTGAGGCCTGGCGTCAGGAGCGCGCCGAGACCTACCGCGGCAGCGCCCGGGCCAGCGACGGTGAGGTGATGTGGGCGTTCGAGGAGCTGTCCAACCGCGGGACGGACGGCGATGTCATCGCCGACGCCGTGGCGCTTGAGCCGGCGAAGGACTGAGGTCCGAGGTCGCTCCGCCGGGACGGGCCCTCAACGCCCGGAGGCTCCGCGCCCGCGGGTGGCCTCGCGGATGGCTGCCATTCCCATGGGAGGGCGCGCGACCGGAGCTGTACGCCCAGCCTCACTCGAGGTCAGGCGAGTGAGGAGCGCCCTCATCTCGTCGCGCTTCCCGGGTTCGGAGTCGAAGAGGTTGGACACCTCCTCGGGGTCCCGGCCGAGGTGATAGAGCTGGCCCACGGGCGGCTCGCCTTCGCTCTCGGGGAGCGCGTACTCCTTCATCCAGCCCTTCGAGTAGTTGTTGCCGCCCGAGCCCGCGTGGTCCAGGTACTTCCACGGCCCCACCCGGAGCTGGAACTGACCGCGGAAGCTCTGGGTGAGCATGTGGGGCCGGATCGGGTCGGCGTCGTCCTGCAGGCCGAGCATCGCGGGGAGCATGTCGAAGCTGTCCAGGGCGACCTCGGCGGGGAGCTCGTGTCCCGCGATGGACGCGACGGTCGCGAAGAGGTCGGTGGTGTTGGTGAGCTGGCTTGAGACCTGACCGGCGGGGATCTGGCCGGGCCAGCGCGCGATGAAGGGGACGCGGTGGCCGCCCTCCCAGCCGTCACGCTTCATGCCGCGCAGTCCGCCCGCGGCGTCGTGCTCGTGGTCCTCGCGCATCCAGCGCGTGTGCAGCGTCTCGGGGCCGTTGTCCGAGTTGAACATCACCAGGGTGTCCTCATCGATCTCCAGCTCGGCCAGGGCGTCGAGGAGCCGGCCCGTGATCTGGTCGAGCTCCCGCACGAAGTCCCCGCGCGGCCCGGCGCCAGAGGTGCCGGCGAACTCGGGGGAGGGGAGCACGGGCGCGTGGGAGATCTGGGTCGACAGCACCAGGAAGAAGGGCTCCTCCGGGCGCGCCTCCCGGTGGGACCGGATGAAGGTGAGGGCCTTCTCGAGGAAGAGCTGGTCCGCGCCCACGAACCGATAGCCCGGCGCCATCCAGCCCTCGTCGTTGTCCCAGCGCCACTTGCCGCCCGGGTTCGGGAGGCGGTCCCGCTTGTGGCGGACGCTGGCGGGAGTGACGACCATCCCGTCCTTTAGGTAGAGGTAGAGGGGGTCGGTGGTCGGGCAATTCGGCGTCACGAAGGACACGTCGAAGCCGCGAGCGTTCGGCCCGTCCACGAGCGGGGTGCTCTTCTCGTAGTCGATCTTCAGGGAGTTCTCGAAGCCGCCGCCCAGCCGCTTCCCCTCACCGTCGAACCAGGTGAGCCCCACGTGCCACTTGCCGAACACCGCGGTGCGGTAGCCCGCCGAGCGGGCCATGTCCGCGATCGACACCATCCCCGGTTCGAGGTAGCTCGGCCCGCCCGGTCCCTCGAACGCCCGCGACCCGCGGCCGGCGCGGCAGATCAGCTGGCCCGCGTAGAGCCCCGCCCGCGAGGGGGAGCAGATGGTCGAGGGGCTATGGGCGTCGGTGAACCGGATCCCCTCCGCCGCCAGCCGGTCCAGCCGCGGCGTCTCGTAGGCGGCGCCCGGGTTGTACGAGGAGAGGTCCCCGTACCCGAGGTCGTCCGCATAGACGATCACGACGTTCGGGAGCTCCTGGACCGCCGAGGCCAGCGGGCTCAGGGAGGCGATCAGGGCGAGGGAGGTCAGCCGGCCGGAGAAGCTCATGGGCCCATGGTACGGGCCGCGCTCCCGGTCCCGGCGCCTCAGACCGTGGCGACGGGCGCGGTCTCGCCCACGGGGGCGAGGGTCTCGTCGGCGCTCCAGAGGACGTTGTAGATGGTGTCGCGCTCGACCGGGATGCGGCCGGCGTCGCGGATCCACTGGACGAGCTCGGCGCGCAGGACCTGCTGGGGGGTGGTGGCGCCGGCCTCGTGGTAGATCTTCTCCTCGACCACGGTGCCGTCCACGTCGTCGGCCCCGTAGGCCAGCGCCATCTGGGCCACGGGGATCGAGAGCATGATCCAGTACGCCTTGATGTGGTCGATGTTGTCGAGCAGCAGGCGGCTCACGGCGATCTCGCGGAGCTCCTCGAGGGCGGTGGGGCCGGGGAGGTGGCTCCACTCGGTGTTGTCCGGGTGGAAGCTGAGGGGGATGTAGGTCTGGAAGCCGCCGGTCTCGTCCTGCAGGAGGCGCAGGCGGTCCAGGTGGTCGACCCGCTCCTCCACGGTCTCGATGTGACCGTGGAGCATGGTGCAGTTGGAGTGCAGGCCCGCCTGGTGGACCGTGCGCGCCGTGTCGATCCACTCGTCGCCGGTGTTCTTCTTGTCGTAGCCCTCGTCGCGCACGCGGTCGGCGAAGACCTCCGCGCCGCCGCCAGGGCAGGAGCCGAGCCCGGCCTCCACGAGCTCGGGCAGGACCTCGGCCAGGGGCTTCTTGGCCCGGCGCGCGATCTGCATCAGCTCGATCATGGTGAACGCCTTGATGTGGATGCCCGGGCGGACCTCCTTCACGGCGCGCAGGATGTCGAGGTAGTACTCGTAGGGGAGCTTGGGGTAGATCCCCGCCACCATGTGCACCTCGGTCACCGGCTCGTCGAGCTGGGCGCGGATCTTCTCCGCCACCTCCTCGGGCTTCATGACGTACGCCCCCTCCTGGCCGGGGAGGCGCTGGAACGCGCAGAAGCGGCACAGCTTGTTGCAGACGTTCGTGTAGTTGATGTGCTGGTTGACGTTGAAGTACGTCAGGTCGCCGTGCTTGCGCTCACGGACCCAGTTGGCCAGCGCGCCGACGGCGTGGAGATCGGCGCCGTAGAGCCGGACGCCGTCCTCTCGAGACAGGCGCTCGCCAGCGAAGACGCGCTCCGCGATGTCGCCGATGCCAGCGGCCGCGGCCTGGCTCTGGATCGCGTGGTTCATGCCTGCACCCCCGGCCGCGCGTCTTCACGGTTCGCGGGGAACACCGGCCCGTCGTGGCGCTCGTCCACGAGCCCGTACCAGGAGTTGCGCTGGCGCGGCGTGAAGCCCGCCGATTGGATCAGGTGCTCCACGGTCTGGACCGAGGAGAGGTGGAAGCAGCCCGCCGCCGAGACGACGTTCTCCTCGATCATCGTGCCACCGAAGTCGTTCGCGCCAAACTGCAGGCTCATCTGACCCATCTTCATGCCCTGGGTGACGTAGCTGGTCTGGATGCTGTCGATGTTGTCGAAGAAGATCCGGCTCAGGGCCTGCACCCGGAGGTAGACGGCGGGGGTGGCCTTCTCAGGGTAGTCCTGCTCCTGCGGCACGCCGTCGGGCTGGCAGGTCCAGGAGATGAACGCGGTGAAGCCGCCCGTCTCGTCCTGCAGGTCGCGGACGCGCTGGAAGTGCTCGATCCGCTCGGCCGCCGTCTCCACGTGGCCGAACATCATGGTGGCGCTCGAGCGCAGGCCGCCCTCGTGGATCTTGCGGTGCACGTCGAGCCAGCGGTCGGTGGTGGTCTTCTTCGGCGCGATGATCTTGCGTACGCGCTCCACGAGCATCTCGGCGCCGGCGCCGGGCACGCTGCCGAGGCCCGCCTCCTTGAGGTCCCGGATGACCTCCTCGATGGGCCGCTTCTCGTACTGGGCGAAGTGGTCCAGCTCCGGGGCAGAGAGGGCGTGGCTGTTGACCTCCGGGAAGCGCTCGCGGAGGTCGCTGATGAGCTCGCCCCACCACTCGGAGAGGATGCGCGGGTGGTGCCCGCCCTGCATGAGGACCTGGCGGCCGCCCAGGCGCGCGAGCTCGCCGACCTTGTCGTAGATCTCCGCGCGGGAGAGGACGTAGGCCTCGGGGTCGCCGGGAGAGCGGTAGAAGGCGCAGAAGCCGCAGTCGGTCAGGCAGACATTCGTCGGGTTGATGTTCCGATCGATGATGTAGGTGACGCGGCCCTCGGGGTGCTTGCGGCGACGGACGAGGTCAGCGAGGCGCCCGAGGGTCAGCAGGTCCGCGTGGTCGTGGAGGTGGAGGGCGTCCTCGGCGCTGATGCGCTGATCGTCCTCGACCTTGCCCGCGATGCGCGCGACGAGTTCGTCGTCCTTGCTCGCGGAGGCGAGGGGGGAGCGCCACTCCTGGGGGCGCCGCCCGGAAGGGGTCTCGTGGGGGCCTTTGGCGGCCTCGGTGGCGGTTGCGACCTCGATCATGGCGCGGAGATCCTAGGCGATTCCGACGTGCTTCTTACCCCCTGGAACGCGCCTCTTCGCGGGTATCCCCCTGCGGCCTCCACAGGGCCCAGGGGCGCGGCGGGAGGCCGCACTAAAGCGGCCCGGAATCGCCTCCATGGCGCTACCTTGTGTCTCAGCGGCGCCCATGGGCGGCGCGGCCACGGGCCGAGATCTGCTCGGCCCAACCACAGTCACTGCCGCCAAGGCGGAGGAACCCCGAATGAAGACCAGCTTGATTGCCGCGACGAGCCTGATGGCTCTCATGGCACCTCTTCAAGCGCAGGACCAGGACGCCCAGGCGCTCCTGCAGTCCGTGATCGCGCTCGAAGAGGAATACGACGACGCCTACGCCGACTGGCGCGAGGAGCTCATGGCTCGCTCGAACGCCTGGCGTGCGGCGTATGAGAAGGACCCCAACGCGCCCCGCCCGGAGCGCCTGCCCCAGGTGGAGCCGGACTTCTGGCCCCGCTTCAACGAGGCGGCCGCCCAGGGATCGACCATGGCCCAGATGTGGTGCGTCGAGCACTACGTTCCGGGCGACGTGGTTCCCAAGGCCCAGCAGGAGTCGGACTTCACGCGCCGGATCGTGACGCTGCTCACGGACGCGAGCGCGCCCCATGAGAAGCTCCCGCGCGCCGTGATGGGGCGCAGCCGTGGCGCCGCCATGTCCCAGGAGACCACGGACGCGCTGCTCGTCATGATCGGGCAGCTGGCGTCCAGCGACGACGTCGCCGCCGAGGCCGCCTACGACCGGGCATCCCTCGTGGACGACCGGCGCGGGACCCTCGAGGAGCGCAAGCCCGCCCTCGACCGCTACCGCGCGGTCGCCGCCTCCTTCCCCACGACCAAGTACGGCCAGCGTGCGAACGGGCAGGTGTTCAAGGTCGAGCGCCTGCAGCTCGGCATGACGGCCCCGGAGATCGTCGGCAAGGACATCGACGGCAACGACATGAAGCTCTCCGACTTCAAGGGCAAGGTCACCGTCCTGGACTTCTGGGGCTTCTGGTGAGGCCCCTGCGTTGCGATGATCCCGCACGAAAAGACGCTCGTGAAGCGTCTGGAGGATCAGCCCTTTGCTCTCGTTGGTATCAACAGCGACAACGAGAAGCGTTACCGAGAGCGTCGGCCCGAGATGGGCGTGACGTGGCGTAGCTTCTTCGACGGTGGCTCCACCGGCGGCCCGATCGCCAGCCAGTGGGGCGTCACCGGGTGGCCCACGATCTACGTCCTCGATAGCGAGGGTAAGATTCGCTATCAGGGCGTTCGAGGTGAAGCGATGGACCGCGCCGTGGACACGCTCCTCGCGGAGATGGGTGTCACTGACTTCGAGCGGGGCCATTACGGCGAGGAGAAGCCGGCGGTCGAGCCGGCCGGCGGCAAGCGTGGCTCGGTCCGCGCGATCCCGCTGATCCCGGCGCCCAAGAAGGGCAAGTCCGGCCTCTGATCGAGGCTCGATGACAAGGGCGGCGAGGGCCGGCGCGGGGGACCGCGTCGGCCCTCGCCCGTTGAAGGGAGGGCGCGCACCATGGGGGCGGGTGGCATACTCCGCCCATGAACCACGCGCTGACCCTCGGACCGCTCGGTGCGGCCCTCCTACTCTCCGCCTGCGGCGCCCCCGCGGCGCCCGCGGAGGAGCCCTCGGCCGGGACGACCGCCTCCTCCACGGGCTCCACTGCCGCTCCCACTGCCGCTCCCACTGCCGCCCCCACCTCGGGTGCGAACGGCCCCGCGGCCACGCGGGTGATGGAGCCGGAGGGCGCCCCGAAGCCCGAGGCTGTGGCGAAGCCCGCGGCGGAGGTGCTCTCCTCGTCCGCCCTCGACCGCCGCGGCGACGCCCACCTCAAGGCCGGACGCTTCGACGACGCGATCGCGGACTTCGACGCGGCCATCGCCCTCGAGCCCGGCCTCGAGGCGCACCACTGGCGGCGGGGGATCGCGCATTACTACGCGGGGCGCTACGCCGACGGGGCGGCACAGTTCGAGCTGCACCGCACGGTGAACGGGAACGACGTCGAGAACGCAGCGTGGCACTTCCTCTGCGTCGCCCGGATGGACGGCGTCGAGGCCGCTCGCGCGCGGCTCCTGCCCGTGGCGCCGGACTCGCGGGTCCCGATGATGGAGGTGCTCGAGATGTTCGCCGGACGATCCACGCCGGTCCGCGTGCTCGAGGTCGCGGGGGCGGCGGGTGGAACCGCCCAGAGCGAGTCCGCCCTGTTCTACGCCTACCTCTATGTGGGGCTCTACCACGAGGTGCTCGGCCGGCCCGAGGAGGCCCGCGCGGCCATCGGGGTCGCGGCCACGGAGCACACCAGCCCCTACTACATGGGGGACGTGGCTCGCGTTCACGCGGCGCTGCTCGCCGAGTGACCCGCGCCACCCCGTCGGCTCACCTGGCGGGGGAGCTCATGAGGAGCCCGTCGTTCTCGGTGGAGAGCAGCAGCAGGTAGGCGAGGTTCACCACGGCCTCGTCGCCCAGATAGGGCGCGCCCATGTGGGGGGTCGAGTACCTCAGCCCGTAGCCGGGCTCCCACGAGCAGAGGAAGCGCCAGCGCCACTGGGGCAGGATCTCCTCGAAGGCCTTGGGCTTCACCACCGCCAGTGAGAGGAGCCCGAGGGCAGCGCCGGGCTCCCCATAGGCGTGGCTGTTGAGCATCCACGGGTGGCGCTCCTCCATGAGGACGCAGAGGAGCGGGGCGAGATCGGCCCGGTCCTCCCGCAGCACCTCGGCCAGAGCGCACAGGCCCGTGCGCGACCAGAACTCGCCCTTGTCCCGGTAGGACGCGTTGTAGCCCATGGCGCCGTGCCCGCCGTCGTCGGGGTTGGACCAGCTGTGGCGCACGTAGGGCTCGATGTGCTCCCAGATCCGGGACTCCACTCCGGCGCGGCGCGCGAGGGCGTCGAATACCAAGAGGTGCGCCGCTGGCGCCATGAGCGCCTTGTTGTCGTAGGGCAGGCCGTCCGGCCCGTGCCCGAAGGCCTGCATGCCCCACTTGCACTCGTGGGTCGTGGTGGGGAGCCAGCGCACGGCCTCCTCGATCCAGGGCAGGACGCTCTCGTCGCCGGTCCGCAGGTGGTACTCGCAGAGCAGCATCCCCTGGAACGCGATGGTCCAGTAGGCGAGCCCCCTCATGGCGGAGGGGCTCGGGTTCAGCTCCATCAGCCGGTCCAGGGAGCGCTTCACGGCCTCGAGGTGCTGGTCGTCGCCGGTCCCGAGGAGCGCGAGCGCCCCGAGGGCGGGGTTCACGGCGTCGGTCCCCGGCCAGGAGCCGTTGCGCTTCTGGTGATCAAGGGCCCAGCTCAGGAGGTCGCCGCGGAAGCGAGCGGCGCCGGGTCCGGAGAGCGGGAAGCGGGGGCCGATCGGCCCCTCGAACGGGAGCGTGAGGTTCGCCGTGCGCAGGGGCGGTGCGGCGCCGTCCGACGGGCGCAGGTAGGTGAGCTCCACGGCCGGCCGGCCCGCCTCGAGGGCGGCCTCAATGGCGCGGCCGAGGGCCGCCTCATGGCTGGCCTCGAACCAATCCCACCCTGGAGCGAGGCTCGACCTCCTGAGGGGCTCGCCGGACACGGCGAGCACGAGGTCTCCGCGCTTGAGGCCAGCGGCCGCCGCCGGACCGTCGGCGCGGACGTCGATCAGATTGAACGCCGTGTGCTGGTGCTCGGTGAGCGCCGTGAAGCCGAGCATGCCGCAGCCGAGCTGGTCCGGGCCGAAGGGGCCGTTGGCCTTGCCTCGCATGGCGCGGCTCGGCGCCCCGTGGAAGCGCATGACCCGCGCGGCGCGCACGGCGAGCTTCCTGCCTCGGTTCTCGAACTCCAGGTCAAGCTCGTGCGCTGCGCCGTCAGGGAGCGAGATCAGGGCGAGGACGCGGCCCGCGAGCGCAGAAGCCTGGACGCGGCCCGCGATGGGCGCAGCGCTGGATTCGCTGCCAGCAGACCCGGCGGGCTCCGGGTCCCTGGGCTCCTCGCCGAAGGCGCTCCAATCGATGGCGTCCCACTCGGTGGAGGCGTCCTTCCAGCGGACCCAAACCTCCGCGTTGGCCTTGGCCTTGCGGAGGTCCGCCTCCACCACGAGGAACCAACCGTCGGCGGCGAGCTTCTTCTTGCTGTCCGAGTCGGGCCGCGCCGGGACCGCGACCCGCAGTCCGGCAGAGGCGCGCTTGCCGACGGTGAGGAGCTCCTCGCCGCGCACCTCCGAGAGGCGGGCTGTCTTGCTCCCCGAGAGTTCTCCCGGCCCCTTCTCGGCGAGGAGGTCCGGCCGGATTGCGGCCGCGAGGGGCGGCGCCATGGAGGCTGCGGCCGCGAGGGGCGGCGCCGGGGGGGTGGTCGCTGTGAGAGCGGGCGCCGTGACGGCGATGAATGCGAAAGGGAGAGGGAGGAGCCAGCGCATGGAGTGAGCCTAATGGCGATCCTCGGAACTCAGTCGCCGGAGAGCTCGAAGTCAGCGAACTCGAACCCGGGCGCCACCACGCACCCCACCAGGGCGTAGCCCGCCTCACCAGGGAGGCACTCCGCGGCCTGCCACACCCCGGGCGGGACCACCGCCTGGAGGGTCGCGGCGCCGCCTTGGCCCAGCTGGACCTCCTCCTCGCCGACGGTGAGCCGGACGTCGTCCCCTCGCTGGTGCAGCCAGATCTCGTCGCTCTTGACCCGGTGCAGGCGGCTCCTGGCGCCGGTGGGCAGGAGGAACAGGATGCTCGTGACCGCCCGCCGGGTCCCGCCGTGGGCCGGGACTTCGACGGAGGAGCGGAAGGTCTCCCGGTAGAACCCGCCCTCCGGGTGGGGCTGGAGGCCCAGGGACCGGACCAGGTCTTGCGCGGCATCGTTCATGGGGGAGAGCTTGCCATCTTCGGGGCTGGGCGCACGATTCAGCGGCCGCTGGCCGATAGACTCCCCGGCCCGCTCCCCAGCCCCTCCCCGCGCGTACATCGATCATGGCGAAGCCCAAGCCCAGCTTCATGGACACCATCGTCTCCCTCTGCAAACGCAGGGGGTTCGTCTTCCCGGCCTCCGAGATCTACGGGGGCATCGGGAACACGTACGACTACGGGCCCCTCGGCGTGGAGCTGCTGCGCAGGGTCAAGGACGCCTGGTGGTCCCGTACGGTCACCGCGCGCACGGACGTCGTCGGGCTGGACTCGGCCATCATTCAAAATCCCCAGACCTGGATCACCTCGGGTCACGTGGGCGGCTTCTCCGACCCGCTGATCGACAACAAGACCTCGAAGCAGCGCTACCGCGCGGACCACCTCATCGAGGGGAAGATCGCCAAGTACGAGAAGAAGGGGCGCACCCAGCAGGCCTCGGACCTCCAGGAGAAGCTCAACGCCGCGCTCGGGGACAACGAGGCCATGGGCGCGCTCATCGCCGAGACGGGGATCAAGTGCCCCATCAGCGGCACGGACGACTGGACCGAGGTGCGCCAGTTCAACCTCATGTTCAAGACGCACATGGGCGCGGTGCAGAGCGACAGCAACGTCGCGTACCTGCGGCCGGAGACGGCCCAGGGGATCTTCCTGAACTTCAAGAACGTCCTCGAGTCGTCGCGCCAGAAGCCGCCCTTCGGCATCGCGCAGATCGGCAAGAGCTTCCGCAACGAGATCACGCCCGGCAACTTCGTCTTCCGAACCCGCGAGTTCGAGCAGGCCGAGATGGAGTTCTTCGTGCCGCCCGCCGAGGAGCAGCAGTGGTACGACTACTGGCGCAAGGCGCGCTTTGACTGGTACACCGAGCTCGGCATCCGCGAGGAGAAGCTGCGCATGCGCGAGCACGAGGCCTCCGAGCTCGCCCACTACTCGACGGCCACGGCCGACATCGAGTACGAGTACCCCTTCGGCTGGGGTGAGCTCGAGGGCATCGCCTGTCGGACGGACTTCGACCTCAAGCGCCACAGCGAGGCGTCGGGCACCGACCTGGTCTTCTTCGATCCGCAGACCAAGGAGCACTACACGCCCTTCGTCATCGAGCCCGCCGGCGGCATCAATCGCATGGCGCTCACGTTCCTGATCGACGCCTACGAGGAGGAGGAGCTGGAGAAGGACACCCGCGTGGTCCTGCGCTTCCACCCCGAGATCGCGCCGATCACCTGCGCCGTGTTCCCCCTCGTGAAGAAGGACGGGATGCCGGAGAAGGCCCGGGAGATCGAGGCGCTCCTGGGTAAGGCGCGCATGAGCACCTTCTACGACGAGAAGGCCGCCATCGGCCGCCGTTACCGTCGCCAGGACGAGATCGGCACGCCGTTCTGCGTCACCGTGGACGGAGACACGCTCGCCGATGACATTGTCACCGTGCGCCACCGCGACTCGATGGAGCAAGAGAAGGTCAAGGTCTCCGAGCTCCTGACCTACCTGATCGAGAGCATGTCCAGCTGGTCGCGCTAGCGGCGCCACCGCGGGGATGGGATCGAGCGGCGGTTGCTTGGCGGCCGCCGCTCGTGCTCCATCGCGTCGATTCGGGCGGTAGGGGGCCGCGAGCCGTTCGCGCGGGAGGTCTCGCCGATGAGGCGGGCTGCCCCGATCGCGTGGGCGTGGCAGGGGAGACTGACAGGGGACACTGAGGGGGGACACTGAGGGGGGACACCGAGAGGGGACACCGAGAGGGGCGACGAGACGGGCGCTGGGCGCCTCGATCGTTCTCGGACAGGAGGGGCCTGCAGGCTGGGCTGCAGAGGTGCTCGCATCGCGAGGTCTCTCCGCCGCCGGAGCCCTCGGGGCCCGCGGCGGTGTTCATAGCGGCAGGATCCCCGGCGGCAGGATCCACAGCGGCAGAGTCCCCAGCGGCAGAATCCACCGCGCGAACGGGCACCGCGCGAAGGGGCACCGCGGCAAAGTCCACCGCGCTGGGAGTCCCCGGGCCAGGGGCCACCGGGCCTTGGGGCTGGTGAGCGCTTTCCTGGGCCAAGTCTCGGTGGGCGGAAGGCAGGGGCGGGGCCCTCGTCGTCGATGCCTCGGTGGAGCGCACGGGTGCGCCGGGGTCGTCACCGGAGGAAAGGGTCATGTTGCTTGGGGCTGGGCCCGGGCCCCGGAGGAGCACGACGCCTGGGCCAACGATGATCCGTGGGGCCGGCGGGCCCTGGAGGCCTCCGGCCGGTTCCCATCAACGCGCACCATCAAGGAGGCCGCCCAGGATTGTCTCTTCCGCCAGAGAGACCTGTCGGTGCTGCGCAGCTCACCGTTGTATGGTGGCCGGCTCGAGAACTTCCGAGCCCCGCGGCCTGATCGCCCCCCCCAAGGAAGGCGTTGCGCTTCAAGAAGTGCCACGGTTGTGCACGCGGCACCTCGGCCCCCTGAGATGAAGATCCTCCTGCTGGCCTACAGCCTCCCGGCGCCGAAGTCGGATGGCTACAACCTGCGCAACCACCACTACCTGAAGCGGCTGGGGGCAGAGCATGACATCGATATGCTCGCCTTTGACCGCGGCACGTTCCCCGAAGAGCTCGAGGCGTGCGTCGGGGAAGTGGAGCGTGTGCCGTGCGAGCCGCTGGCGCAGCAAGGGCTCTTGCGGCGAGCCGCCCACAGCTTCTCCGGGCGGCACCTGTACGACTACTCGCACGAGTTCGAGCAGGCGCTCCGCGCCCGTCTGACCCGGGAGAGCTACGACGCCGTGTGGATCGGCCCCTGGTTCATGTTCGTCTACGCCCCGGTGGTCCTTCAGTTGAGCGGGAGGCGCCCGCTACTCCTCGCGGACCCGGCGGACGACGAGGTCCGGGCGACGGGGATCGAGTGCCGCAAGGCTCGCTGGACGCTCGAGTTCTTCTCGCGCTATCGGACCTATCTTCGAACCGCGCACTTTCAACGGCACTACCTGGCGATGTTCGATCTCGCGCTCTTCGTCTCGGAGGACGATGCTGAGTCGACCCGCGCGCGGATGCCAGGTCTATCGGTGGAGGTCCTGAAGAACGGGGTGGACAGCGAGTTCTTCGCGCCTCGGTCGTCACCGACCGATGCCGCGACGCTGGTCTTCGAAGGCTCGATGTCGTTCCCACCGAACGTGGAAGGAGCGCTGCATCTGGTCCACGAGATTCTCCCTCGGGTCCAGCGGCAGGTCCCGGAGGCCCGGGTGGTGCTCGTCGGGCGCGCGCCGGCGCCCGAGGTGCTGGCCCTCGCCTCGGAGGACGTCACGGTGACGGGGACGGTCCCGGATGTCCGCGACCACCTCGCCCGGGGAACCGTCTTTGCCTGCCCTCTCCTGGGGGGCAGCGGCATCAAGAACAAGATCCTCCAGGCATGGGCCATGGAGAAGGCCGTCGTGGCCACCACTTGCTCGGTCACCGGCCTGGATGCCCGCGATGGGGAGACGCTCCTCCTGGCGGACGACCCGGAGACCTTCGCGGAGCGGTGCGTCAGCCTGATTCGCTCTCCCGAGAGGCGGGAGTCGCTCGGGAAGAAGGGGCGCGATGTCGTCCGCGAGCATCACTCGTGGGAGGCCCAGGCCGCCTTGTTCTCTAACCTCCTCAAGACCCTGAAGGCTCGCCACGTAGGCGCACCTACAACGCGCTAAAGGGCTGCCGAGCAACTGACGATCTGAACCACATGCCGACCCGACCGCTTCTCGCCTTCTATGGCCATCACAAGTGTGCCTCGACCTGGGTCCATAGCGTGTTGGACCTCATCTGTGTCGATGCCGGTTGGCGCCTCTCCTACCTGCCGGAGCCCAAGGACTTCGGGAACGACCTCGCCGCCTTCGTTGAGAAGGAGGGCGTGGACTTCATCTCCTACGTCAACGCGCGCCTCGAGGACACGCTGTCGCTACCGGAGCATCGCGGGTTTCACCTGGTGCGTGACCCGCGCGATGTGATCGTGTCCGGGTACTTCTCCCACCGCGGTACGCACCCCACGCACGCGTGGCCAGAGCTCGTGCCGCACCGCGAGAAGCTGCAGCAGCTCTCCAAGGAGGAGGGGCTCCTGCTCGAGGTGGAGTTCAGCGAGCAGTTCCTGAGCAAGATGCAGTCGTGGGACTACGCCCAACCCCACGTGCTCGAGCTGCAGCAGGAGCAGTTCTCCAAGGACCCGTACACCACGTTCTTGAGGATCTTCCGGCACCTCGGGGTCCTCGATGAGAGTCACTACAACAAGATCAGGTGGCCTCGCTATCTGCTGCAATCGACCTTCAACATCATGCACCGGCGTACCTCGGTGACGCCCCGCTTCGCCATGGACTCGTTCCCCGGCGAGAGGCTCCTCGGGATCGTGTACGACCTGCGCTTCGAGAAGTTCACCGGCGGCCGTAAGCGGGGCGAGGAGGACACCAAGAGTCATTACCGCAAGGGCGAAGGCGGTGACTGGGTGAATCACTTCACTGAAGAGCACGTCGCGGCGTTCAAGGAGCGTTACGGCGATCTCGCCGAGCGGCTCGGCTATGAGGAGAACGGTGACTGGTCCGTGGCCTCAGCGCGCGAGGCGCAGCAGGCGGGCCAATGACGGGCTCCGCTGTGCGTGGGAGAGCAGCGAACGTCGCGACCGCGGCCTGATCACGTCGTGGTCACTCCTCCTCTGCACCGGGAGGGCGGCACGAGGCCCTGCAGCTTCGTTTGGGGCTCTTCTTGAGAGGGAGGGCCGTTGGCTCCCTTGGCTCCGTCCGTGGCCCTGGGCAGGCGTCACCCGCGGATCCTGCGCGCCGGTCGCGAGGATCGGTGCCGGGTCGGAGCCATGGGGCGGGACGCGCCCCAGGGCATTGCAGGGAGGTCTGGGCCCGGCGTGGGGCGGAGCCACGCAGGGTCTGCTGGCGTCCGCGCGGGGGGACCCGCAGCGGGGGAGCGAACGCTGGGCGAGCAACGAGGGGTCCGTTGCTCCCGGGAGCCCCATCGCAGGCCGGGCGCCCCATCGCAGGCCGGGCGCCCCACGGCAGAGAATCGGCAGCCGAGTGTCGGGGCGGACGGAGACCGTCGGCGGGCTGCCTTGGCCGTTCGGTCTCAGCCTGCGTCGCCGCGCAGGATCCTCCCGTACCCCAGCGCCTTGTAGGTGCGAAGCAGCACGTCGGTGGTCGGGACGGGCACGTCCAGGGGCACCCGCACGAACGGATCGTCGGCGCGGAAGGGCGGCGAGGTCTGGGCGCGGAAGAGGTCGGGCAGGAGGCGCCTTGGCGCGGAGATGAAGAGGGCCTCCGGCGCGCCGTGCTCGTCCCACCATCCGCGGAGCTTGGCGTTGGTGTCCTCGAGCAGCTCGCGGGCGTTCTGCAGCCGCAGCCTCGAACCGTAGCGAGACTTCCCCTTCGAGGCGAGGTGCGTCGGCTGGGCGCGTCCCTTGCCCCGCACGACGTAACGCTTGAGACTCTTGGTGGCCAGCGCGGCGCCGCCCTCGAAGACGCCCATGGACACCGCGCCCGCCTGCATCAGGAGGAGCACGTGGCGCGGGAGGACCGCCGGGACCGAGGCGAGGTAGGCGTCGATCGGGTCCACGGAGCCGAGGGCCGCTGCGGCCTGGAGGCGAGCGGCGCGCTCCGGCATGGTCTCCGCCCTCGGCGCGGGGGCGAGGCTTGGCGGGAGCGGGAGCAGGGGGGGGAGGCGCAGGGTCACGCCGCTCCCGATGAACTCACGCCGCTCGGCGTCCAGGACCAACGTGGTCTCCCCCCGCAGCTCCGCGAGGCGCTCCGGCAGGTCCGACCAGTGGAAGGACTCCGGGCGAGGACTCGGCGGGCCTCCCCGGCGCGGCGGCTCCATGTCGTTCATGACCCCCTCGCCTGCGAGCGCCCCTGGAGACGCCCGCGCGTCAGGCCCGCGCTCCGTCGCCCCGCGGGGCTCCGCTCACGCGCTCGCCCTCCCGGCATGGTCCGGGCTGAGGCGTGGCGAGTCGAGCGGTGACGGGGGCGAGGGGTCATCGCGTGTGGTGGCTCTTCCGGGGTGGGTGAAGCGGCAACGAGGGGCGGCACGGGCGAGGGGGAGCGGTGCCGGGTCGGACCCACCGTGCTCCGGGGGCCGCGGTCGGCGGCGGCCTAGTGCGCTGGGGCGGCCTCGCCCGGCGGGCGGTCTCGCAGGCGCTGCTTCGAGATCTTCCCGGAGCCCGTCTTGGGCAGCTCGGGGAGCAGCTCGATGTGCTTGGGGACCTTGTAGCCCGCGAGGAGCGTTCGGCAATGCTCCTGGAGGGCTCCAGCGATGTCCTCCGACGCCGCGTCCGCGGCGACATGGCGGGACAGGACCACGGCGGCGCGGACCTCCTCGCCCCATTGTTCGGAGGGGACGCCGAAGGCGGCGCACTCGAGGACGGCGGGGTGTTCGTAGAGGGCGTTCTCGACCTCGGTGGAGTACACGTTCTCACCACCGCTGAGGATCATGTCCTTCTTGCGGTCCACGATATTCAGCCACCCTTCCCGGTCGATGGTGGCGAGGTCCCCCGTGTGGAACCAGCCGTCGCGGAAGGCCTGGGCTGTCTCCTCGGGGCGGTTCCAGTAGCCGGGGGTGACGGTGGAGCCCCTCGCGACGATCTCCCCGACGCTGCGATCGTCCCTGGGGACAGGGCGGCCGTCGCCGTCGACGACCTCGAGCTCCACGGTCTCGAAGGGCCGGCCGGTGCGTGCGCGGCGGGCGAGCTGCGCCTCCTCGCTCAGCTCGCGGTGCTTGGGCTCGAGTACGGAGAGGGTCAGGTAGGGGCTGGTCTCGGTGAGGCCGTAGGTCTGCACGTACTCGCAGCCGAAGGTCTGCAGGACCTCACGCACCGCCGCGGGGGCGATGGGCGCGCCGCCGGAGAGCACGAGGCGCAGGCTGCCGCCGGTGAAGCCGCAGGTGGGCGCGGCGGCCAGCATGCGCTGGAGCATGACGGGGACGAGGTTCGTGACCGTCACGCCCCGCTCCGTCATCAGGGCGAGGGCCGCCTCGGCCTCGAACTCGGGGAGGAAGGCGTGCTGGCCAGCGACAGCGGTGATGGCGAGGCTCGCCCACGCGTCGGCCAGGTGAAACATGGGGGCGATGTGGCCCCACACGTCGTCCCCTGCCA
>CBFHHK010000074.1:16887-18549 GCA_965655435.1 Planctomycetota bacterium
CGTCGGGCTCGCACGGCGCGGGCAGGAAGGCCGGGCCGGGGAGCTCTGTGGGCGGGAGCCCCATGGGGGAGCTCCCGGCGCCGGTGCCGAGCCACGCCACCGTCGGCGGCGCCTCGAGGCCCTCGATGGCCGCGTTCAGCACGGGGCGGAAGGTCTCGTGCGCGAGCACGAGGCCCGGCTCGGCGTCCGCGAGGACCGCCCGGAGCTCCGCGGCCGCGAGCCGGTGGTTGAGCGGGACGAGGACCGCTCCGGCGCCCGCACAGGCGAAGGTCCAGGTCAGGAAGGCCGGCGTGTTGCGCTCCATCAGGGCGACCCGATCCCCGCGCGCAACGCCGCGATCGCGCAGAGCCGTGGCGAGGGACGCCGCGGTGTGGTGGAGCGCGGCGTAGGTCACGGGCGGCCCGCCCGTGACGATGGCTGGTGCGTCGGAGGAGCGCTCGAGGGCGTGCTCGAGGAGGCCCCAGGTGGTGTTCGGCTGGCTCACCTCGCCAGCATCGCCGCTGGAGGCTCCGGGCGCCACCCCGGTTCAGTCAGGAGGAGAGGAGCCCGGCTCCTCGATCCAGTCGCGCTGCATCTCCAGGAAGGTCACCGAGGCCGTCCAGGCCAGGAAGCTGATGCCCACCAAGGCCTCCGTTCCACAGAGGATCGTGACGGGGCCGTGGGGGATGTAGTCGCCGTAGCCCACCGTGGTGAAGGTGATCACGGAGAAGTAGATGTAGTCCAGCGCGCCCTCGCTGAAGCTGCCGCTGATCGCTCCCAGCTCGGGCCACGCGTGGAGCAGCCAGTAGAGGAAGCCGAACATCCAGATCTCGACCACGTGGGCCACGATCATCACGAGGATCAGGGCCACGATCCGCATCCGGCGGGAGAGCGCCGTGCGAGGGAGGACCCGGATCGTGAACGCCATGGCCTCGTAGTGGATCAGCACGGATACGACGACCGCGACGGCCGAGATCGTCGCCATCAGCAGGTGAGGGCCGGTGACGTCGAAGGTCTGGCGGGGGATCTGTTCCGCGAGGGCAAGCATCGGGGGGAGGATAGCGGTTCGGGAGGCCGGACCTAGTACCCGCTCGCCTGTCCGTCCTTGCGTGACTCGGAGGCGCCGGCGTAGACGCCTGTGGAGGGGTCCCGGCGGATCGCCTGGTACCCGCCGTACACGCCGATCTTCTGCTGCAGCACGTGGCCGCGCCGCGCGAGCCCGCGGCGGACTTCGGCTCCGATGCCACTCTCGAGGTGGACGAAGCCGCCCTTCGCCATGACCTCGCCGGTGGGCTGCGAAGAGCCGGTGTGGACGATGCGCGGCGCGTCTCCGGCCTCCTGGGTGTTCATGCCGAAGTCGACCATGTTGACCACGATCTGAACGTGGCCCTGGGGCTGGGTCGCGCCGCCCATGACGCCGAAGGCCATCAGGGGCGCGCCGTCCTTCGTCATGAAGGCCGGGATGATCGTGTGGAAGGGGCGCTTCCCCGGCGCGTAGCTGTTGGGCCGGCCCTCCGCCATGTCGAACAGCTCGCCGCGGTCCTGGAGGCAGAATCCCAGGCCAGGCGGGGTCATGCCGGACCCCATGCCCCGGTAGTTGCTCTGGATGAGGGAGACCATCATCCCATCGCTGTCTGCCGTGCAGAGGTAGATCGTGTCGCCCTCCTCGAGGGCGGGGTTGCC
>CBFHHK010000075.1:0-871 GCA_965655435.1 Planctomycetota bacterium
GTAGTTGCTCAGGTCCACCGTGACGGCACTGCCGTTGTAGATCTCGACGGCCTTGTCATTGCCCCCGCCTTCCACGTATTCAGAGAACAAGAGGCCCTGCTGAGGGGCCGCGGCGAGCGCGAGGGAGGTCCCGCTGGCTGCCAGAGCGAGCGGGAGGGTGCGAGCAAGGAGGCGGCCGGAGCCAACGATGGAGCGAGAGAAACTGACCAGGGGTCGCATGACAACGGGGGGGGCGTCTGTCCACTGGTGAATGAGGGGCGCTCGACAGTGGGCAGTTGGAGAAGGGGATCAGCGCCGGTCAATATTCCACTCGGTGAGCGAGGGTGCCGAACCCTGGGGAAGACCCCCCAGAAGGCTGCGGCAAATTCCAGCGGTGGATCAGGAACCTGTCCTGGGGCCCACCCTCCGGCTTTGGAGCCGCGCCGAGCCAACGGGCTTGGCTGGCTGACCGTTGTGCCTTCATCGACCCGGTTCTTTCGCCGCCATCGATTCTCGAATTGAGGCCTCCGGCGGGTGTCACGAACGGGAGAGGACCGCGGAGCGAAGGGCCCGGCGAGCGGGCCCCGAGCCCGCACGGAGGTGAAGGCCACCCAGGAAGGGTTCGCCGATTGCCGACGACCAGCTCCGGATCTTTGGCTGCCTGTTCGTCCGGTCTCCCTCACCGGGCCGTGCCCGAGCCTTTGGCCTCGGGGCGCACTGGCGCCGGCGGGGCAGACGCTTCGGCTCGGGCCGAAGGGGCGATCGAGCGGCCCCGCGCCCACCAGAGTCGCGGCAGGGCGCTTCGACTCCAGCCCCGGGATGCTGAGGTGGACCCCCAGCTCGTTGAGGGACGAGGGGGGCCCGCAGGCCGCACTAGTCGCTGCGGCGCCTC
>CBFHHK010000075.1:881-18265 GCA_965655435.1 Planctomycetota bacterium
TCTTGGGAAAGCGACTGCCAGGCAGCCGAGGTCGTGAGCGGGGGGCGGCCGGTACGGTCAGGAGGCTGGCCGGCGCTAGCGTTGCTCGCAGCTCTCCGTCGCCAGGAGGTCCCGAAGGCGCTCTTGGAAGCCCTGCCCGAGACCATCTTCCTCCAGGCCATCCTGAAACTGGACCTGGTCGACGCCTCCCTTGGCGAAGTCGAGATAGTCCGGTCGGGCAGAGGCCGACTCGTGGATGAACTGTGCCACCACGCGTCCTCCCGAGACCACAAAGGCCCCCGGCATCTGCGCTGAATCGCCTCGCAGCCAGCCGATCCCGTGCCCCTGCTTCACGCCAGCCTCCCAGCCGCGCTTCCAGACGGACCAGCCGTAGAGCTGCGACGGGGTTCCGCGACGTAGGGCGAAAGCCCGGTACAGCACGCGGTCGGGGTCACTGATCGAGGTCACGCCCGGCAGGTCGTGGCGATCGAACATGTCGGCGGCCTCGCTCTCGGTGGACATGTGCACGAGGACCAGGCGAGCACCGACCTTGTCGAGCTTCTCCTTGATCGCCGAGAGGTCCGAGAGGGCCTCGCGGCAGAAGGTGCAGCCGAAGTGGCGCAGGAAGACGAAGAACTGCGGGCGGAGCCGCGACGCCTCGAGCAGGTTCGCGCCCTCGGGGTCCTGGTACAGCGACAGCGCCATGTCGAGCGGGACGACAGGGGGTGTGTCGTCCACGCGATGGGCCTTCCGAGTCGCCCCGAGGACCATGGCCATGGGGACCCACCAGATGGGTCCAAGGGCCACCACGAGCGCGCCGAACCCGGGCGCCAGCCGATCAAGGGAGGCCGCCCAGACGAAGCCGACGGGGAGGATCACCTTGCCGAGGAAGCTGACCAGGATCGTCGGCCAGTAGCGGAAGGGGCTCCGCGAGGCCACAGCGAGTCCGAGGCCGGCGAGGGCGATGGTCACCCCGAGGCCGCGCCACAGCTCGGGGGACTGGGGAGCCTCGGCTCCGACCCAGCCAAAGGGGACGGCGGGCGCCAAGGCGAGCATGCCCCCGACGACCAGATCAAGGAGCGCCGCTGCGAGAAGGGCTCGGTGCATCCAGGCTGGCGCGTGCAGGTCGGGGCTCATGGAGGCCCATTCGGGAGCCACGCCAGCGAGGATGCGGTCGGGTTGCAAATGTTTTGATAGGCCTCAGCCACGAGGCGCCCCAGGCGACGCCTACGGCCTGGGAGACCCCACGCGCCGACGACCCCAGGGCTCTGGCAGCCCCTGGCTCCGGGAGACCCCGGCCCATGGGAGACCCCACGCACCGCAAGGCCCGCCGCACCGCAAGGCCCCAGGTACTGCAAGGCAACGAGCAGGACAATGACCGGTCATCTGCCGCTCAACTGTTTCCAACTGCGCCCTGCCGCCGCCACCCTGCCGCCGGGGTGCCCCTCCTCAGCTTGGCGCGATCGCCGCGGC
This sequence comes from Planctomycetota bacterium, assembly GCA_965655435.1. Taxonomy (GTDB): domain Bacteria; phylum Planctomycetota; class UBA1135; order UBA1135; genus Saltatorellus. Next base: position 2,334 of record CBFHHK010000075.1, read on the forward strand.
GTACCTGCGGCTCGGCGCCAGGTCAGGGGGAGTCGCGCTGTGATGGGAAGGGTCGTTCCATGAACCGGGTGGTGGCACTGGCTGCCGCTTTGCGCTGGCGATCTTGAGGGGCGTGTCAGCCTCCGGCTGTTCCTCCCGGCCCGGGCGGCGCCTCGTCGGAGTCGAAGCCTCCCGTTTTGTGGAACCGTGGGCCGTGGAGCGGCATGCCAAGGGAAGAGCAGGCGTCGTCCTGCCAAGCCGATTCGGTTCGCCTGCCCGGCCCACAACCTCCAGTTCAACCCGTCCCATGTTCAAGCACCTCATCCAAGACACGAAGGGCGCCGCCCTCCTCGAATACTCGCTCCTTGCCGCCGGCGTGGCGCTCATTTCCGCGGCAGGCGTGGCGCTCTATGGCCACCAGACGAACGATCTGATCAGCGCCGTCGCCGCCGTCCTCCCTGGTGCCCACGCCGATGACAACGGTCCCATCGTGAGCGGGAAGCTCATCGAGACCACCGGTGCCGACGCAGGGCGAATCGAGCTCGACGTCGCCCGCATCGCCTCCGAGGGTACCGACACACCGCGGCTTGGAAATAACCTGGGCGTCCAAGGCCTCGACAGCCTCGTCCTCGAGACTGGCGAGTGAAGAAGGCTGGCCGTCGGTCGGTGCTCGGGTGAGACGAAGCTGATCGACGGGATGTGTCAGCCGCGAGACGCGCTGGATGAAAGGCCCGGGCGGCCACCCGTGCGGGGGCTGCTGGGGCCGCGTTCGCCGCCAGCACGTGGGCCCAAGGGGCGGTGTTCATTGCAACGGCGACCGCCGCAGGTGCATGCGGGCTTCATCGCTGGGACCATCGTCCTCCCGGGGGCGCGCCACCTTCGGACCGAGGCCTGGCGAGGCTTGGCGAGGGGGGGGGACTGGGCGACACCAATCGATCCCTCGCCTCAAGCGTTCCGTCGTCGAGGCTTGGTTCGGAGCGGTATGGGCATGTGCCGTTGGGGCGTCCTGTTGTCCTCGCGCCGTGGACAGGACGGGTCGCCTGCACCGGACAGCGGAGCCGTCTTCGGCTGGATCATGGGCGCTTGCTGTGAGGGGCCCAAGCTGAGGATCGGTGGTGGGTTGGTGGGAGCGGGGGCGTCGGCTGCAGCGAGCTGAGCGAGAGCTCGTCCGGGCCAAGAGGCCCCGATTCATGCGGGCGAGCCTCAGCCCGGCCGATGGGTCGCGGCGAGACCTTCAGGGCGCGCCAGCGCTTGGCGGTGGCCGGACCCATGGCCGAACTCCGCGCGATCAAGCTCGGCCCCGAGCTCCTCGAGGGCGACCTGATCTGGAGGAGACGGACGCGAGCTAAGACCGGGGAAGCCGTGGCCCGGGGAAGCCTGGGACCGGAAAAGCAAGGTGCGCTGGCGTGGCGCTGCTCCCCGCGGGAGCGCCCGTCCAACACGACCCGGGAAGGGCCACCGTCGACGGGTCGGACGCACTTTCGCAATCTCCAGGGCCCGCCCCTCAGGAGGGGGGCAGGCTCATACCGAGCTGGCTTCGCCTGGGCCGACCTGTGGTCTCCGGGGGACGCCTCCGACCGGCTCGGCAATGAGCCCTTGCGGGAGTTGGGGGTGCTCGACTCCGCCAGGGCGGCACTCACGCAAGCGTGGTTGGTCAGCGGGGGGGGCGCGGATCTGGGCCTCCCCGCTTGAGCCTCCAACCACCTGCCGGGCCGCGCTCGCGGCCATTCAGTTGGTGGGTCGGTGCCCGGGCGGGAGATCCAAGGCGGGGGCCGCCCTTGCCCCAATCTGAGAAGAATCGGGGCCGCTGTGTCCGCTTCTAAACCGATGACAAGCACTGCCTTACGGCCTCAGGGGGACCGGAGGCCCAAAAGTGTCCTTCCTGCGTCCGGCGCTATACGTGTATACCCCTAAGTGCATCCCTGCCACGGGTGCGTGCTTACCGGCCACTTCTCACCTGCCAATGCCCCGATATGGAACCAGCCCTGCGCCGCGCCTTCACGCTCCTGCCCGTCGTTGCCCTCGCCGCCGCCTCTCCGGGTCTCACCCAGACTCAATTTGGCGACACGACCATGGTGGAGGCGGAGGCCGCCAGCGCGCGAGACGTGTTCGCGGCAGACCTGAATGATGACGGCTTCGTCGACCTGCTGACGGCGAGCCGTGCTGACGACACGATTGCCTGGTACGAGAACCTCGGCGGCGGGGTCTTCTCGCCCCGGAAGACCATCAACGCGAACGCGGATGGTGCACAGTGGGTCGAGGCCGCGGACTTCGACGGCGATGGTGATCTGGACGTGGTCTCCGCAAGTGCGCTCGACGACACCGTGGCCTGGTACGAGAACCTCGGCGAGGGCCTGTTTGGTGCGGCCGTGATCCTGACCGACACCGCCGATAGCGCCCGCTCCGTCCACGCGGTGGACCTCGACGGGGACGCAGACGTCGACCTGGTCGCTGCGAGCGCCCTGGACAACACCATCGGCTGGTTCGAGAACCTCGGGGGCGGGAGCTTTGGGCCGCGTATCCCGATCGCCACGGACTGCGAGGGCGCCATCTCGGTCTACACCGCCGACCTGAACGGTGACGGCTTCGAGGAGATCATCGCGGGGAGCTTCATCGATGACACGGTCGCTTGGTGGAGGAACTTTGGCGGGGGTACCTTCGGGCCCAAGCAGGTGATCACCACGGAGGCGGACGGCGTGCTCTCCATCTACCCCACGGACGTGGACGGGGACTTCGTGGTGGACGTGCTCGTGGCGAGCTCCTGGGACGATCGTCTGGCCTGGTACAAGAACCTGGGTGGCGGCCACTTTGCCGCGGCGGCATTCATCACCACGGACCTCGACGGACCGGGCTCCGCCTACACCGCGGACCTCGACGACGACGGTGACGCGGATGTCATCGCGCTGGGGCGCGCCGACAACCGGGTGGCCTGGTTCGAAAACCTTGGAGGTGGGGCCTTCAGTAACGCCAACGTGATCACGGACGAGGCGCTCAACGGCCGAGCGGTGTTCGCCGCGGACCTGGATGGTGACCATGACATCGACGTGATCTCGGCGAGCGCGGGCGACAACAAGATCGCCTGGTACCAGAACCTCCTCTATGACCTCGACTGCAACGGCAACGGTATCAGCGACGCGATCGAACGGGAGCTCGACCCCACCGTCGACCTCGACGCCGATGGCATCCTCGATGAGTGCGAGGTGGTCGGAAATAGCTACTGCCCGGCGGGCCAGCCGAATTCGATCGGGGCCCAGGCCAGCATCGGGATGCTCGGGTCGCTGAAGGTCATCGAGGGCGACCTCTGGATCACGGCCCGAAACCTCCCTGCGCACTCGGCGGGGTTCTTCTTCGCTTCAAGGACACGGGTCATGCTTCCGTTCCCCGGCAACTGCCAGGGTGTCCTCTGCGTGGGGGGCAGCATTGGCCGTGGGGTCGGCGGCGGCATTCTCAGCGCCGGGGCCGCAGGCGCCTTCAGCGGGGTCGTTGACCTCGCCGCCATGGCGCAGCCTGCAGGGCCGATCGCGGTCCAGCCCGGGGACACCTGGTACTTCCAGGCCTGGTACCGAGACGCGAACCCGAGCATCACGTCCAACCTCACGAACGCGGTCTCCGTCACCTTCCAGTAGCGACCGCGGCGTCGCCAGGACTCCGGACTGCGCTCGGCCCCGGACCAGCGCGCCGTGCCTTGTCCAAGGAGGAAGGCTCACGATGAGCGGTCGGACCCCATTCCCCGGACCCGCTTGTGGCCACAGGGCTCCTCTGACTCCTGGCCCTGGCGACGCCAGCCCGCCCTCTGCTGCCCCGCCTGGCTCCGGACGCGGGGCGTGATGAGGGGGGGGCTGCTTGCGGGCTCATGCTCGGCCGCTCAGGCTCGGCCGCTCATGGGCGACACGCGGTCCGGCGACGCTCGTCCGCGCCCGGATGCTTCCCCCTCCTGAGAGTGGGGCGTCAGAGGAACGTCACCGAGACCGCGTCCGTGCCGTTGGACGTCGTCAAGGTGCCGAGCAGACGGTCCCGGTGCCAGGCCTGGAAGTGCCAGGTGTCTCCGGCCTGAACCTGCACCGGCCCCCTGGGCTGGGGCATGGACATGAGGCCCACGATGCCTTTGAAGACGCCCCACGGGCCGGAGTTGAGGACGGCGCCGCCCACGCCGCGCCCCACGCTTCCCGTGCCGCAGAGGGTGCCCAGGCCGTTGGGGATCGGCGTCAGGGCGGCCGCCGGGGAGGACACGATGAAGTACCCGAAGGTGGACGGTGGGAGCTGACGGGCAGTCCGCTCGAGGTCGCCTCGCGCGATCGCCGCGCTGCCGAGGGCCGTCATGACCCCCGGACGATTGGTGGAATTGGGGGCGGCAGGGGCGCAGCCGGTCATCCCGACCGCCTCACACCGGTCCACGACTCCGTCGCCGTCCAGGTCGAGGGTCGAATCCGCGGTGGTGTCGCAGCCGTCCGGCCGACCGTCGACATTGCCGTCGACATTGCCGTCGGCGGCGCCCGCGGCGATCTCGAAGCGGTCAAGGACTCCCTCTCCGTCGCAGTCGCCCGCGGCCCCGGAGTGGACCTCGCACTCGTCCGGGAACGTGTTGCCGTTGCCGTCGGCGCTCGTCCCAGCGAGAGGATCCTCGAGGTCGGGCGCGCCCCTCCCGTTGCAGTCAGGCGGGGTGAGCCGGTCATCGAACCATCGGACGAGGTCGTCATCTTGGCTCGCCGCGAGCACGTCCACTCGCCCGTCGCCGTTGAGGTCCGCTGTGAGCGCCCGAGCGGCCCCGTCTGCACCGTCGGCGACGAGCTGCTGCGGGCCGAAGGCGCCGAGGCTCACGTTCTCGTACCAGGCGATCTTGTCGTCCCCCGAGCTCGCGGACAAGACCTCGAGCTCGCCGTCTCCGTTGAGCTCCGCAGCGTACATCCCGTCGGGGTTCACCACCGCCGAGGTCACCCGTTGGGCGGGCCCGAACCCCTCGGCCGAGGCGGCTGCGGACAGGGGCGGTGCGCTCGCGAGGGGGAAGGAGAGGCTCTGGAGGTGCATGGAAGAGGGGAGCGCGCGACCCGCGGCCGAGCCGCGCATCGTGGCGCGGAGGCCCTGATTCCCGAAGCCGCCCTCCGGGGGCGGTCCTCCGATGGGGCGCGCGCGGCGACCGTGGGTCCAGGCTGGCGGCGCCACCTCGAAGCCCCGGTCGCGAGCCAGAACACGCGACTCGAAGTGTCGGCAGGCGGGGGTCAGGAGCGGGGCGAGCGCGCTGGACCGGCCGGTGGTTCGCCGGGAAGTCTTGGCGTGGCCGGGGCCCGTCGATCTCTGCCTGGCGTGGTATTGAACTCGCGCTTGAACGCGCGGCAGAAGGCCGCCTCCGAGCGGTAGCCGTAGCGCTCGGCGACGTCCCCGAGCGGCTCACCGCTCTCTCTCAGGGCGGCGCGGGCCAGCCTCAGTCGCCAGCGTGTGAGGTAGCGCATGGCGGGCTCACCGACGACCTCGGTGAAGCGGGCGGCGAAAGCAGAGCGAGACATGGCGGCGGTGCGCGCGAGGGTCTCCAGCGTCCAGTCGGCGCCCGGGTCGCGGTGGATGGCCGCGATGGCGCGCCCGAGGTGGTCGTCGCGTAGCGCCGCGAGCCAGCCCGCGTCGATGTCGGTCTCCCCCTCGATCCAGTGGCGGATCATCTGGATCATGAGGATGTCTGCCAGGCGCGTGATGACGGTCTCGCCGCCTGGACGCAGGGTCTCCGCCTCACGCGCGATGAACCGCAAGGTGTCGGCCAGCCAGCGATCGTCGCTGGCGCCCCACCCATCCAGGTAGAGCAGCGGAGGGAGAGCGTCGACGAGGTGCTCGGCGATGGCGTGGTCATAGCGGACGACGACGCAGATCAGGCGGCACTCGTGGCCCCCGCCACCGTGGTCGAGGCGTTCGTAGCGCTCCGTGACGCGCTCCACGGGCAGGTCGAAGAAGCTGATGGTCTCACGTCCCTGATCGTCCACGAGGCGGTGCCCGAGGCCGTGGGGGACGAGCGCCAGGCCGCCGTGGTCCAACTTCAACGCCTCGCGCCCGTCGACCTCCAGCCAGCAGCTTCCGGCGGTCACGATGTGGAACATCATGTGCCCCTCGATGGGCGGGAGCTCGACGCCGAAGGGCGCCGTGAGCCGTGAGCACGCGTAGACGCACCCGCTCAGCCGCAGGAGATGTAGCGCCTCCCCGAGGGGGTCCGCCGCGGGAGGCAGTTCTTTCGGGTGAGCCATGGGAGGAGTATCGACTTGCGCACGCTCTGGGTCCATGGGGCAGGACGCTCGGCATGAAATGCAGGACGCATGCGCATGGAAAGTCCCCAGGGAGGGGCTGATCATCTCCCTCCGAGTCAGAGAGCTCCCTTTCAACCGAGACCACACCCACCACACCACCGTCATGCCGCACCTCCCCACCATCCTTGTGACCGCCGCCACCGGCAAGACCGGCCGCCGCGTGGCCGACCGCCTCGAGGCCCAGGGCCTGCCTGTGCGCCGTGCCTCTCGCTCCAGCGCCTCTCCCTTCGATTGGGACGACCGTGCGACCTGGGGGCCGGCCCTCGCGGGCGTCGAGGTGGCCTACGTCGTCTACAGCCCCGATCTCGCGGTGCCGGCCGCACCAGAAGCGATCGAGGCCTTCACCGAGCTGGCCAAGCAGAAGGGCGTTCGCCGGCTGGTCCTCCTCTCCGGCCGCGGTGAACCGGAAGCTCAGCGCTGTGAGCGTCTTGTCCAGGAAGCGGGCCTTGAGTGGACCGTCGTGCGCGCCAGCTGGTTCGCACAGAACTTCGACGAGGGGGCGTTCCACGGGCTCGTGCTGTCGGGAGAGATTGCCCTCCCTGCGGGCGACGTACGCGAGCCCTTCATCGACGTCGAGGACGTCGTCGACGTGGCCGTCGCGGCGCTCACCGAGGACGGTCACGCCGGAGAGGTGTACGAGGTCACGGGGCCCCGGCTCATGACGTTCGCCGAGGCGGCGCAGGAAATCGCCGAGGCGGCGGGCCAGGAGGTCCGTTACGTGGCGATTCCGGAGTTGGCCTTCGTGGCGGGTCTCACGCAGGCCGGCGTGCCGCTCGACCAGGTGGAGCTGCTGCGCTACCTCTTCATGACCGTGCTTGATGGCCGCAACGCGCAGGTGACCGACGGCGTCCAGCGTGCACTCGGGCGCCCGGCCCGCGACTTCCGCGCTTACGCCCGGTCGGCGGCGGCGAGCGGGGCCTGGAACCCAATGGCGCAGAAGGCTTGATCCTCTGGAGCGGCCCCCGGCACCGGACTTGAGATCCGCCTGGACACCCGACCCGACTGCGTCCTCGACTGAAGCCTCTACCTGTCATCACCCGACGAGTCCAGCCCCATGGAACCCACCGAAACATTGCCCCTCCCTTTCGCCCTTCATGGCCGGCGCGTCGCCTTCATGGGGGCTGCGGCCAGCGTGGCTCCAACTCACACTCGCCGGGGGTGTCGCCCGGAGCTTGGAGGCCCCCGTGACCGAGGAGGGGAGGCCTGCGCAGGCGGCGGGGTCCACCGGGCGCCGCGCTTGCATGGCCAGGGGGACGCGTGCCAGGAGGCTGCCGCGGTGACCTCCACCTCTAGCGTCAGGAGGGGCTGCCGCGCGCGCGGGTTGGCGCGCGGCGCGAGCACCGCTCGCCTCGCCGTCTCGGATCCGTCGCCCCAGGGGGTGGGCGCGAGCCAGCTCGGCTGCGGTCCGGCGTCCGCTCGCCGCCGGCTCGGGTTTGCCCAGGGGACGCCCTGGGCCGGCGCTCAAAGCGCGGGGAAGGGTCGCCACCGGGGGGCCGCGTGATGCCCTCGCTCTTCGAGATCAGCGTGGTGGTCGCTGCGGTGGGCGCGGGCCTGGTGGCTGGCGTGTGCCTCGCCTTCGCCTCCTTCGTCATGCGCGCGCTCGACCGACTCGGCCCGGCCCCAGCGATTCGGGCCATGCAGGCGATCAACGCGACGATCCTGCGCTCGAGCGTGATGGGGGTCTGGTTCGGCACGGTGGCGGTCGGGGTCCTGGCGGCGGTCCTGGCCGAGGAGCGAGGACTCGCCTCCGCTTCGGCAGCCCTCTACGCAGTCGGTGCCGTGCTCATCACCGGCGGACGGAACGTCCCGTTGAATGAGGAGCTGGACCGGGTCGATCCGGGCGAGCCAGGGTCCAGCGAGGCCTGGCGGCGCTACCGCGTGTCGTGGGGGCGATGGAACGCCCTGCGGACCGTGGCTTGCACCCTCGCCTCCGTGGGCTTCGTGTTGGCGCTGTAGATCCAGTGGAGAAGGCCCAGTGGAGAAGGCCCAGTGCGGTAGGCCCAGTGCAGTGGGCCCGCCGTGGGCCCAGCGCTCGGCGGGAAAATCCGCACCACCGCCGGACCGCGTCCTGCGCCCTTCGCGGCGGCGGGTGCCGAGAGGCCACTCCGCTCTGCCCTTCTTCGTGAAGGCGCGCTGCCGACGCCTGTTGGAGGTCCCGGCTCCGCTGGGTGGGGTGAGTCGGGAGGAGATCTGGAGGCGGGAAGGGCGTGATGCCGCTGAAGGCGAAGCCCGCAGGCTTGGACCTGGCGCCCCGGCGCCGATGCGCGTCCCTCGGACAGCCTGCTGGTAAGTGCCGGTCCAGGGCGGCGAGGCGCTGGCGCCTCCGAGGCAGCCGCGGCATCAGGCGGGCAACCGCTCCGGTGGGAGGCGCTTCACCCGGTCGCAAGGACCCCAGCAGAGGCATCGACGTGGGATCGAGGGGCGCTTAGCCTGACCGCATCGGTTCGGGTGCACGGCGCAGCGCCGCACAGGGCTCCGGCGCCAGCGGGGCATCACCACCCAGGACCACCAAACAAGGCCAAGCCAAGGAACAGGGGTGAGTGCTGTGAAGAAGACGCGCTGGGGAATTCTTGGGACGGGGTCGATCGCCACGAAGTTCGCGGTCGGGCTCCGGTCCGCGGGGAACGCTGAGCTGCGGGCGGTCGGGAGTCGCTCCATGGGCACCGCTGAGGCCTTCGCCCGGGAGCAAGGCGCGGCCAGAGCGCACGCCAGCTATGAGGCGCTGGCCGGGGATCCGGAGGTGGACGCGATCTACATCGCGACGCCCCACGTCTTCCACCGGGAGAACACGCTCGCCTGCATCGCGGGGAGGAAGGCGGTCCTCTGCGAGAAGCCCTTCGCGATGAACGCGAGCGAAGGGGAGGAGATGGTCGCCGCAGCCCGTAGCGCCGGGACGTTCCTCTGCGAGGCCATGTGGACGCGCTTCCTGCCAGCGACCCGGCGCGTTCAAGAGCTCATCACCTCGGGAGCGATCGGCGAGCCGCGGCAGCTCGAGTGCGACTTCGGCTTCCGAACGGAGCTCGACCCAGGGGCTCGGCTCTTCGACCCCGCGCTGGGCGGCGGCGCCCTCCTTGATGTGGGGATCTACTGCGTCGCCTACGCCCGCATGGTCTTCGGTGGGGCCCCCGAGGAGGTGCACTCCACGGCCCATATCGGGGAGACCGGGGTGGATGAGCAGTCGGCGTACCTCTTCCGCTACGAGTCGGGCGCGCTCGCGCACATGTCCTCTGCGACGAGGACAGAGACCTCACATCGAGCGAGGATCTCGGGCACAGAGGGCTCCATCGAGATCCCCGACTTCTGGCAGGCCCAGGAGTTGGTCGTGAACGGTACAAGTGAGCGCCACCCCTACGAGGGAAACGGGTACACCCACGAGGCGGTGGCTGTGGGGGAGGCCCTGGCCGCCGGGAAGCTTGAGTGCGCTGAGATCCCCCTTGGGGAGACCCTGGAGATCGCCCGCACCCTGGACCAGCTTCGGGCCCAGTGGGGGCTCCGCTACGCTGCCGACCGGGTGGACGCTTGAGGGGCATCTGTCTCGCCTGTGCGGGTGCCGCGGTCGCCTGCAGCGCGCCCCGGACCCTCCCGGAGCCCAACGAAGAGCCCACCTTCGTCGCCCCCATGGACCTCCCCATCACGGCGGGCCTCCCGGAGCTCTTGACCCTCTCCACCGGTGAGCGCGTCCAGACCGAGCGTGAGTGGTTGGGCGTTCGGCGCCCCGAGATCGCCAGGACGGTCGAACACTATGTCTACGGGACCGCGCCCGAGGCTCCGCCCGAGACGCGCGCGACCGTGCTGGAGGAGGGACTCACCGAGGACGGAAAGGCCTGGCGGGAACAGATCCGCCTGCAGCTGAGTGAGGGGGTCTCGGTTGACCTCCTGATCTACTCCCCCGTCGGCGTGGAGCATGCGCCTTGCTTCCTCGGGCTGAACTTCTGGGGTAACCACGCGACGACCCACGACCCCGAGGTTCTGCTCAGCGAGTCGTGGATGCCGAGCAGCCGGGGAGGTCAGGACGGCAAGGCCAACGACGCACAGCGGGGCCAGCGAGCGGACCGGTGGGACTACGAACAGGCCATCTCCAGGGGCTGGGCCATGGCGACCCTCTATCACGGGGACATCGACCCCGACACATGGGCCACCGAGGAGGGGATCCGTGGACCGCGGGCGAGGTCCGAGCCCTCGGCCCCGGGGCCGTATAGCTGGGGCACCCTCCGCGCCTGGGCATGGGGCCTCTCCCGCGCTCTAGACCACCTGATCGAGAATCCGCGGATCGATGGTCGCGAGGTCGTGGTCCACGGGCACTCGAGGAACGGCAAGACCGCCCTTCTCGCAGGGGCCTATGACGAGCGCTTCGCGGGTGTGATCTCGAACCACTCGGGGTGCGGGGGAGCGGCCCTCTCTCGACCCGCGCGTGGTGAGACCGTCGAGCGCATCGTCAGGGTGCTCGGCTATTGGTTCACGGAGGACTTCTGGTCCTTCGCAGATCGAGAGGAGTATCTCCCGCTCGATCAGCACTTCCTGCTCGCCCTGATCGCGCCGCGCCCACTCCTGGTCTGCTCTGCCATCAAGGACAAGTGGGCGGACCCGCTCGGCGAATACGAGGCGGTGGAGGCCGCAGCCCCCGCCTGGGCGCTCTTCGGCATCGACGACTTCGGGACGCCGGGGTTCCCGAGGACGGGCGAGCTCGTCGGCAGCCTGCCCGCGTACCACGTGCGCGAAGGCGGGCACAGCGTGGTCCGGGAGGACTGGACCCTGTGGATCGACTGGGCCGATCAATTCATCGGGGACGAGTAGAGGGTCCACGCGGCCGGCGGTAGCGAAGCCCTCTCGGCAGGGGGAGCCCCTGGGAGGCGAGGGTCGAGCCTCGATGGTCGGAGGCCGCGCGGCTGATACGAGCCCCGACCCGCCGCTTGCAGCGACAGTCGGCCTTGAGCGGGCGGCGGTCGGACCATCGGCGCAGGTTCCGCCCGGGGGCGCATCCCAAGGCGACCGGACGCTTGAGTGCGCCCTGCGTGGAGGCGAGGATGGCGTCATGGTCAAGTCGCGCATCGCAGTCACTCTCATGCTGGCGTCCTCGCCAGGCGTCCCGGCGGTCGTCAGCGCGGGGCCTGCGCAGAGCCCGCACCAGGCCTCCGTCGTCGTCGAGGGGTCGGCTGCTGCCGTTCCCTACGACCCGATGGTCTTCGGCGGCTTCATCGAGCACCTGGGGAAGCAGATCTACGGCGGCTTCTTCGAGCCGGGCTCGCCCCTGGCCGACGAGGCGGGGTTTCGCCTCGACGTGATCGAGGCGGTCCGGGAGCTGAAGGTCCCCGTCGTGCGCTGGCCGGGGGGCTGCTTTGTGGACAGCTACCACTGGCGAAAGGGCGTCGGTGAGGAGCGCGAGCCCTACGACGACGACCGCTGGGGCGTGCGGGAGCCCAACACCTTCGGGACCCACGAATTCATCGAGCTCTGCCGGCGGCTCGGGGCGGAGCCCTACATCTGTCAGAACAGCCTCGCGGACATCCAGGAGATGGCCGACTGGGTGGGGTACTGCAATGACACGGAGGGCCCGCTCGCCGAGGAGCGCGCCCGCAACGGTCACCCTGCCCCCTTCGACGTGCACTTCTGGAGCGTGGGCAACGAGAAGGGCGGGCGCGACTACATCGACAAGGTCCGCGACACCGCCGTGGCGATGAAGCGGGTCGATCCCACCATTCAGGTCACCTGTTCGGGCTCCCACGGACCGCGGGCGTACATCGACCCCTACCTCTTCGAGACCGCCGGCGAGCACCTCGACCTGCTCTCGGTGCACGAGTACTGGGTCCCCAACTACCAGCAGCACCAGACCCCCGACTACCTCACCTGCATGCTGCTGACCGAGAAGCCGGACGCCCATGTGGGGGCCGTGGTCAGCGCCATCGAGGCGGCGGGGATGGGGGGCCGACTGTCCATCGCCTTCGACGAATGGAACCTGCGCTCGTGGCACCACCCGGGCTTCTCCGGTCACCACCCACGCCAGGTCGATCCGGCGGACCCAGAGGTCATCGCCCTGCTCAAGGCTCGCGATAAGAGCCTCGAGCCGTCCCTGTACACCATGGCGGACGCCCTCTTTTGTGCCTCGTTCTTCAACGCCTGCCTGCGCCACCCCGGCGAGGTGTCCATGGCGAACATCGCCTGCCTGGTGAACCAGACAGGGCCCCTGTTCGTGCATCCCGAAGGCGTCGTCCGGCGGGCCCATTTTCACGCCATGGCCATGTACGCCAACCAGCTTGGGGCCCGGGTCGCCGGCGTGACGATCGAGTCGGACCGCATGGCCCACGCCGGCGCCTCCGTCGCCATGGTCGACGCCATTGCCACGGTGGACGCGTCCGGCCAAACCTGGTCCGTGGCCCTCATGAACCGGCACCCCACGGAGGCGGTGAAGTGCAGCCTGCACCTGGGCGACCTGCCCGTGGACGGGACCTTCGAGGCCACGCTCCTCGACGGTGATTCCCCGGACGCCTTCAACGACATCGAGCATCCGGACCGGGTCGCCCCGAGGACCACAGCGCTGACCTTCGTAGCCGGCGCTGTTCAGCTCCCGCCCCATTCACTGGGCCTTGTGAAGATCCCCCTGAAGCGGCCGCGGTGACTTCCCGCGGCGTGGCGGGGCGGGGTCAGCTTCGGGCCCCTCCCCGGTGAGGGAGGGAACGGATGATGCAGGGGAGGGGTCATGGGGGCCGTGTGGCGGACGCGCGGTGGGAGTGGCGGGACCCAAACCGTCCCTTCACCGCAGCGGCAGGTCGTGATGGTCCGGCGGCTGGCCGAGCCAGATGGCCGCCTCGGGGCCGTGGCCCGCGCCCCCGCACGGCTCGGTCGAGTCACGACCACTTCGGCCCGCGTTCAGCGGAGTTCGGCGCGCCCATGGAGCCGTGCTGGAGGTTTGGTCTCCGTGGGCTCGTGGGTCACCACCGGCGCGACCGAGGCGCTGCTGGCCGAGAGGGCTGACCCCCGCGGGGGGGGGCGCCCCTGGACGCTCCCCTGATCCGAGAGGGGGCCGGTGTCCAGGGCTGTTGGGCTCGCGACGTCCCGCCGCCCAGCAGGGCTCGCGAGACCTTCGTGCCCGCTACCGCCGCGCGAACTTGCGGTGGGGGCCGCCCGGCTCATTGAGAGCCTCGCTCTTGTGGCGCTGGTAGGACTGGTAATCACCCTGGTGAAAGACCACGTTCCCGCCCTCTTCGAAGGCAAGGATGTGGGTGGCGACCCTGTCCAGGAAGTAGCGGTCGTGGGTGACGATGATCATGCACCCCGGGTAGTGGGTGATGCCCTCCTCAAGGACGCGCAGGGTGTCGAGGTCGAGGTCGTTGGTGGGCTCGTCCATGATGACGAGGTTCGCGGGCTTACGCAGCATGCGAGCCAGGAGGACGCGGTTCCGCATCCCACCCGAGCACTCCCCGAGGGTCCGGGCCTGGTCTTCGCCCTTGAAGTTGAATCTCGCCACGTACGCGCGGGCGTCCATGGTGGTCCGGCCGAAGGGCAGGATCTGGTTCCCCTCCGTGACGTTCTCGAAGACCGTCTTCGTGTCATCGAGGGAGTCGCGGGACTGCTCGATGACGGAGGTCACGACCGTGGAGCCGATCTCCACGTGACCGGCGTCCGGGGCCTCCTCGCCAAGGATAAGGCGCAGGAGCGTGGTCTTGCCCCGGCCGTTGCCGCCGATGACGCCGAGCTTGGCCTGGGGCGGGAGGTCAAAGGTCAGGTCCTCGAAGAGCAGGTGGTCACCGTAGGCCTTCTTGAGGTTGCGGACGTGCACCACCTTCTCACCTAGCCGGGGACCAGGGGGGATGCGCAGCTCCACGGAGCGCACCTGCTCCTCTGCGCTGACTTCATCGGCCAGGTCCTGGTAGCGACGCAGGCGCGAGTTCGACTGCTTGGTCTGGGCCTTGGGAGTGCGTCGGATCCACTCAAGCTCCTTCTCCAGGCGCTTCTCTCGCAGGGCGTCGTGCTTGCGCTTGACGTCGAGCCGGGTGCGTTCGAATTCGAGGTACGCGCTGTAGTTACCCGGGTGCGCGGTGGCGAGGCCTCCGGCGACCTCCACCATGCAGTCCACGACGTGGTCGAGGAAGTAGCGATCGTGGGTGATCAAGACCACGAGGCCCTGGTAGTCGATGAGGTACGTCTCGAGCCATTGGATCGAGTCCGCGTCGAGGTGGTTCGTGGGCTCGTCCAGGAGCAGCATGTCCGGATGCTCGAGGAGCAGCTTGCAGAGCCCGACGCGGCGCTTCTCGCCGCCCGACAGGCTCACCACGTCCCGGTCAGGCGGTGGAACCTGCAGGGCGTGCATGGCCTGCTCCAGGTGCTGCTCCAGGTTCCAGATGTCCTTGACGTCCATCTCGTGCTGGAGGTGATCGAACTCGCGCGAGAGCTTCTCGAGCTGCGCTCCCTCTGCCTCACCCATCAAGGTCATCACCTCGTAGTACCTCGCCTCTGTCGCGCGGAGGTGATCGACGGCCTCGTCGATGTTGCCCTTCACGTCCTTCTCGTGATCGAGCTCCGGCTCCTGGGACAGGTACCCAACGCTGATGTCGCCGTTCGTGCGAGCGATCCCCTCGAACTCCGTGTCGACCCCGGCGAGGATGCGCAGAAACGTGCTCTTCCCCGCACCATTGGCGCCGATCAAGCCGATCTTGGATGTCTCGTGGAAGGCGATCGTGATGCCCTTCAGGACCTCCCGTTGCTCGTAGAACTTGTGCAGGTCCTGCACCTGATAGACAATGCGCTCGGTCATGTTGGCGAGGAGCCTATCCGCGCACCTCGGGTTGCCACCAGCGAGCGCCTGTGAATCGCGACATGGGAGCGGTATTGGGTCAGGGGCCGAGCTGCGGGTTCCTGGAATGGGCGATGCCAGGCGCCGGGAAGCGCCGGTGGAACCGGGCCGGCGGCAGGCCCGGCGTGGGTCGTAGAAGGCCCTCGCGGGAGGCGCTGGGGGTCGTTGGGGGCGGAGCGTCCGCCCGTTGACCGCCAATGAGGAGCGTCTCCGGCATGCGCGTCGGCGCGCGCAAAGACCTCTGCTCCTCCTGCGGGTCAGCCGAGTAAGGGACCGTGAAGGACCGCCTTGGAGAGCGGCCCTGACGGGCACGCCTCGGCCCACCCTCGAGGCTCGCCGGGGCGGTGCGTATCCCAGACGTCGCTCACGTCCGGTGAGGAGCTCGAACGAGCAGGTCCTCTCCCCACTTCTGAGCCGAGTCAAAAGCTGCGTCGTGGATGCCGTTGCGCACGACCTCGACCCCTCCGTGGTGAAGTGCGACCATGGTCGTGGAGCCATGCGTCCGTCCTCTATCTCGCAAGCGGTCGCCGTCCAGGACGAAGGTCTCGCTCGGCAGCTGGGCCCGTGCGTCGTCGGCGGTCACGGCGCTTGGCGTTCCGGTGCGGTTGGCGCTGCTGACATACAGCGGCGAGGCGACTTGGTTCAGGATTGGAGCGAGGGGCTCCCACGGAAGGCCAAAGAGCAGGACTCGTCCATCTCGATGGGACGGCCGCCACTCAGGCCTCAGCGCCTGATCGGCCTGCGCTGCGATGAGGACCGTGAGGCCCTCCGTGTGCAGGAGCCATGGGAGCAGGGCGGCGTCTCGGTCATCCAGCGAGAGGTCGGAGAGGATGGCGGTCGCATCCGGGACCCAGGAGGCGACCGCCTGGTCGCGTGGCCGC
>CBFHHK010000076.1:0-3361 GCA_965655435.1 Planctomycetota bacterium
CACGCTAGTGGTACAGCTGGGTAGCTAAGTTCGGAACGGATAAGCGCTGAATGCATCTAAGCGCGAAGCCTTCTCCAAGACGAGTCATCCCTTAGAGTCCCCTGGGAGACTACCAGGTTGATAGGCAGGCGGTGTAAGCACAGCAATGTGTTCAGCTTACCTGTACTAATCGGACCATCGGCTTAAACACTTTCTCTCTCGTGTTCGTGACCTCGGTCACGGCCCCGTGAGAGAGAGTTGCTACAAAACAACTCTTCACGTTCATCGATCTACCTCCCTTCACCTGGGGAGCCGGCGCCTAGCGCTGCTCCCCAGGTCCAATATTCCCGGTGACTATAGGTGTCTGGCCATACCCGTTCCCATTCCGAACACGGTCGTCAAGCAGCCACCGCCGATGATAGTGCTTTTGCGCGAAAGTAGGTTATCGCCGGGTTCTCTCAGCGCGCCCCACCTCGGTGGGGCGCGCTTCTTTTTTGCCTCCGCTGTCGTCGGAGGAGCTGCTCGACTGGTGCTTCAGGGGGGGCGTCCTCGAGGTGGTGCTCTCGGACCGGTCCGGTCCAGATTTGTTGGTGTGACTTCGGTTGCATCCGTTGGGATCACGGCCCCGGGGCGGGTACATTTGGCTCGTTGCCGCGGATGGCGTTCATGGATCAAGACCCTTCTACCGACTCGTTGAGCGCCTACCCGTCCGGGCGGCTGCTGGACTGCCCTCAGTGCGGCTCCAAGCTGCCTGACATTCCGGTTTCGCTGTGCCCTTACTGCGCGTCTCCGCTGGAGACGGCCGCCGACAAGCGCAGGCTGGAGAGCGTCAATGCCAGCCGCATCGGCCGCGTACTGGAGCATGACAGCTACGAAGGGGCTCTCGCGTGGGATCCGCCGGAGGGTCAGGACTGGTATGAGGCGGCGCGCCTGGTCTGGTGGTCCGGTCCAGCCTTCCTCCTCTCCGTCTCCACACTCGTCGGCGGACTGCTGCGCGGCAGCTCTGGGCTGGGGGATGGGCACTCGCTGTCCGATGGTCTCCCCGTCTTCCTGTTCTTGGTCAGTGTCTTGTCGCTTATCGCGGGCGTGATGCTTCGCCGCAAGGGGAAGGCTCGACAGGGAGCCGCCGTGGCGCGGCCCCTCATGAAGAGGGCAGCGCTGATTGTGGATCGTCGCAGCGAGACAGAGATCTCCGGCTGGTCTGGTCGAACGACTTATTACTTCACGGTGGAGTTCGAAGACGGCGGCGTGGGCGAGTTTCGGTTTCCTGGGCTTGGCGCCCAGGAGGATCCGTATGCGACCAACCTCCCTGGGGTCGCCTACACCCGCGGTACAGAGCTTCTCTTGTTCCGTCACGTTCGCGTTTGAGCCGGGGCGGGGTCAGCGTTCCATCGGAAGGGCGGCGCTCGCGTGAAGCGCGCTGGTCGGGATCCGGCCTTTGGCACCGGTCCACACGGTAAGCAGGCACTCCTTAGACTGCCCTGGCGGCCCAGGGGCCTCTCGGCGACCACCTTCCACGGCACGACACCCCGCAAAACGGGGTCGTCAGAGAGCCGCATGGAGGGGAGGCGGAGTCGCCGTGAAGGCGGCTCGGGAAGTGATACGCCCCATGATCTCGATCTACCCCAACCACACGGGTCTCCACGATCTTGCCCGCCTCCTTTGCGCCTTGCACCGCAGGCGAGGGCTGCTTTGGGTCCTCCTCGCGCTGGGGACGGTGGGGTCTCAGGCGCCACTCTTGGGTCAGGCCCGGGCGAAGGAGCTCTTCGAGCAGGCCCTTGATTGGAGGGAGCCAGTGGCGAATCGGTCGGAGCCGGGAGCTCGGTTTGTTCAGCGGTTTGTGAAAGGGGTCGAGGCGGCGGACGCCGCCCGTCCGCGGGACGGAGAGCCGCGAGACCTCTGGCGGCTTGGCCTCGTCTGCGCTTCCCTGGGTGATTCGCGCCGCAGCTTCGCCGGGGCTCAACAGCGGGCCGTCATCGGGGCTGCGGGGCGGCGGGTCCTCGATCAACGGCTGAGCGGTCCCGACGCGCAGGCGTGCTGGTCGTGGTTGCTCGCAGATGTGGTGGTCTCGCCCTCTGGATCGAAGGGGACGGCCCCTGACCTGATCGAGCGGGAGCTGGCCCTGTCGATGCTCGCGAGGCGCGCGTCACCCCGTCTGAAGACCGGGTTGCTCACCGTTGCTCGGGACGCTGCCGACCCGCTCCAACCGCAGGTGCTCGACATGCTCGGGCGCTGGGCGGGCCGCTTTGGCCCGGATGACGCCGTGGACCGCTTCCTTGTTCAACAGCTCGGAGCAGGGATGAGGCCGGGTGACGCCCGCCACCCAATGACCCTGCTCCTCCAGCGAATCGAGAGCTGCAGTGACCCCCTCGGCCCGCAGGCAGCGGAGCTACTCGAGGGGCGCTTGCGGACCATGATCATCCAGCCGGACTGGCGCCAGCCCGCCCGTGCCATGAGGCTGCTCGGGGCGCTCCCCCTCGACGAGCAGGTTGGGGTCCTTCTGGACGCGCTGGTGATCTGGGACCGACGCGCCCGCGGCGACAAGGAGTACGCCGGGATCACGCGGATTCGCTCCGACCTGGCCCATGCCCTGCAGGGGATCAGCGGCAAGTTCTTCGGGCCCGAACCCGCTCCCTGGATCGACTGGTGGGTCGACGTCCGCCTCGGGAAGGAGCTCCGGCCTGGAAGCGTGGAGTTCAAGGAGCGCCAACGGCGACGACGGACCGAGCCGCGCAGCAGCGCTGGGTTCTTCGGTCTGCGGCCGGACTCCGACCGGGTGACGTTCGTGATCGATATCTCCGGGAGCATGTCCAATCGTTGGGGGACCACCAGCACGACCCGCTTCGAAGAGGCCGTGGAGCAGCTGGTGAGGTTCCTTCAGGCCGCCCCGGAGCACACGAAGTTCAACGTCATCCTCTTCAACCAGGCCCCCCTCGTCTCCAGCTCCGAGTTGGTCGAGGCGACCGCGGAGAACCTCGAGCGAGCGCGCCGGTCCTTGCTCGCCCGGGTCCCGGGCGGAGGGACGAACCCGCGGCTCGCGATCGAGCGCGCTCTCCTGATGGACGAGCAGGGACGGCCGGACGTGGCCGCGCTGGAGGCCGACACCGTGATCGTTCTCTGTGACGGAACAACGGACAGCGGTAGCTCCTGGGTGAAGCCCTTCCTGGATCGGGTGCTCCCTCAATACCCGGTTCGATTCCACTCCGTGCTGATCGGCACCGAGGGCGACGGCACGCTGAAGGCGCTGGCGGAGCAGAGCGGCGGACGGTTTCGCCGCGTTGGGGGATAGGGCCACGTCGAGCCGCGGTGCGCCGTGGCCCCCCGCCCGCGGCCGGCCGAGCGCTCCTGACCCATCTCGCACCCAGGCGGTCGCAGCGCTCCG
>CBFHHK010000076.1:3461-18032 GCA_965655435.1 Planctomycetota bacterium
CCGAGGGAGTGAGCTGCGAGGATCCCGAAGAGGGAGCCAAACACGAGGTTCCCCACGAGGTGTTGCGCGTCCACGTGCAGCGTGAGGGCCGTGATCGTCCTCCACAGCTCTCCTTCCCGAACTTGTGCCGCGCTCATGAGACCGTGGTCCCACCAGTTGAGTCCGAACGCGCCCTTCAGCCCGATCGGGAAGAGCACCGCGCAAAGGACACCGAAGGTGAGCGCTGCGGCGATCCCCTTGCTCCGGATCGGCGGGGGCGGCGACTCCGGCTGGCTCCAGGTTGCGGCCTCAGCCGCGAAGTCGACGAGCTCTGCCCTGGCGGCTGCCGCGTCAGGAGCGAACACAAGAATTCGCGACCCGGCACCGCTCACCTGAACCGTGTGCTGGATGCCTCGCGCCTGCAGCGCGAGGACGCTGTCCTTGATCGCGCGTCGGGAGCGACCTCGGCAGACCTCCACGTGGCCCGCCGGCAGGGGCCCGAATGGATCGGCGTCGTTCATGGGGTGCGGGGCATCGGGGCCGGGTCCACGTCGCGTCCTTAGCCCAGGCGCAGCAGGCAGTCGGGGCAGCGGTTGGCTCCCCGAGGAATCTCAGCCATGCACGCGGGGCACTGCGAAGACTCCGCGTCGAGGTCGATCACATGACGCGCCGCCTCGAGGGCTACACCCTTCGGGTCCAGCCGCAGGAGGTCCTCGTCGGCGTCCCTCTGGATGAGTTCAGCGGCTTGTTGGAGTTCAGGCTTCGCGACCGCGAGCCATAGAGCCGCGCCTCAGCCATTGGGGTCCACCCCGGGCGGGCAGATCACTCGGGCGTCGAAGCCCGCCTTCTCGAGGCGAAGGCGTTGGTCGTTGACGGCCTTGAACTTGCCCTGACTCAGGACGGCCATGTTCTCGGGGAGCTCGGTCATGATCGGATGGGAGACTCAGTCTTCCGTCGGGTGTTTGGGGCCGTGCCGCTGGATCAGCGGCTGTTGCAGGAGCATGAAGAGGAACGTGAGCCCCAGGATTCCGAACAGCTTGAAGTTCAGCCACACCGTGGTGGTCGTGGACCGCCAGACCACCTCGTTCAAGCCTGCAACCACGAGGAAGAAGAAGCCCCAGCGCAGGGTCAGCTTGCGCCAGCCCGCGTCGTCAAGCTCGAGGGTGCTCCCGAGCAAGGGCTTGATCAATGACTTCCCCCGGGCCCAACCGACCAGAAGGGTCGTGCCCATGAGCCCGCTGACGATGGTGGGCTTGTACTTGATGAAGCGCTCGTCGTTGAAGTAAACGGTCAGCCCGCCCATCACGAGCACCACGGCGCCGGTGATCAGCGGCATGGCGTGGAGCTTCCGTTCGATGGCGTAGGAGACCGCCAAGGCGACCGCGGTCACCACGACGAAGATCCCCGTGGCCCAGATCATCCCCTGGGTGTCGTCCTCGACGACTCGCTTCGCCACGAAGAAGGTCACGAAGAACACGATCAGCGGCCCCATGTCGAGGGCGAGCTTCAGCTGCGGGGACAGGGCCGGGGCTGCCGTATTGGAGTCAGGGGGGGTCGCCAACGTGGAGGGGCCCAGGTGAGGGCGTGGAGTGCGGGGGCGTGGAGTGGCGGGACGAGGAGCGGGGAGCCGCAGCTCCCCCGCGTCCAGGTCCGAGACGCTCCAAAGGCTACCCCGCTCACAAGCCCAAGCGAGCCCCTGATCGCCCTGACTCCGCGCCGAAGAAGCGTGGTGATGACCGCCAGGTCCAACCCCCGCGCGTCGGGCCTGCGGGGAACGCGAACCCGCCCTGTCGCAAGATCCGGGCACTCCGACCGCGGGGCGCGGCGAT
Source organism: Planctomycetota bacterium (assembly GCA_965655435.1). GTDB lineage: Bacteria > Planctomycetota > UBA1135 > UBA1135 > Saltatorellus. The sequence goes on from CBFHHK010000076.1 coordinate 5,270, forward strand.
CGCGGCGCGCGAGTCATGCTGCGCCCAGACCACATCACCGAGACCGAACCACCCAGACCACCGCGCCCAGTTCACAGCGCCGGGCTCACAGCGCCGGGGTCACAGCGCCGGGGTCACAGCGCCGGGGTCACAGCGATCGTGGAAGGGCGCAGGTCAGGGCAGTGGGCCCTGCGCAGGAGGTCGCTTGGACAGGACAGGCCCGGTGTGCTTGCGAGCGCCCTGACCGAAGAGCCGCGGCGGAGTACCAGGCCAACGACCGCCGGGGCCATGACCCCGATGGTGGGCAGAGTGCCTCGGTTCGCGATCAGCGATCAGGGGCGAGCGCCCGAGAGAGGAGTCCGGCTACTCGCTTCCAGTTGCTGCTGTCGGCGCCACCGCCGCGGACGCCACCGCTGCGGACGCCACGGTTGAAGGTTCCACAGCTCCCGGTGTCACTGCCGCCGGTATCACTGCCGCCGATCTCACTACTGCGGGTCTCACTGCTACCGGAATGACTGCTGACGGTGCCGCCGCCACCAGCACCGCCGCGACCCGTGCTGTTGGCGCCTGCTCCATCGAGGCGAGCCCCGTTGGTCACCGCCTTCAGCGACGGCTCAGTACTTCCGCACCACGCCGATCACGACCCCTCGGATCTCAACCTCGTCGACAATGATCGGGCTCATGGAGGAGTTCGCTGGCTGAAGCCGGAACTGCTTTCCCTCGCGATAGAAGCGCTTCAGGGTCGCGTCCCCATCCGGAAGGACCGCCACAACGGTCTCACCGTCTCGAGCGGATTGCCTCCGTTCGATGAGCACGATGTCTCCGTCTGCAATGGCATCTTCGATCATCGACTCTCCCTGGACCTCCAGGGCGTAGACGTCCTTGCCCTCTGGCACGAGATCTGCAAAGTCGAGTTGCTCGGGCTCTTCGATGGTCTCGATCGGCGCGCCGGCCGCGATCTTGCCCAGGACGGGGAGTGACACGCCGCCCCCCATATCCTCCTCTTCATCGACGAGTTCAAGGCTCCGGCTCACTCCCTTTGCCCGGCGACGAATCACGCCCTTGCGCTCCATCTCGGCCACGTGGCCGAAGATGGTGACCTTGTTGACGCCGAACTGGGCCGCGATCTCCTCGAGGGTGGGACTGATGCCGTGCTCCTCGACGTACGAGCGGAGGAACTGGAGGATGTCCTGCTGCCGGCGGGTGAGGGGAAGGGTGCTCATGGCGTGGGGGGTGGGGTCTTGGGAGAAGCGTGGCAAAGAGCCAGCTAACGCGTAGATGGGAGCTACCCCCGAGCGAACTCGTGGGCAGCTCCCGGGGGAGTCACTCCGGCCGCTGAGGAGGGCAATGCGGCACGGAGTGGGGTGAAGGAGATCCCGGCGGTGGCCAAGTCTGCACCAGAGGTTTGGTCCCCGGCGGTGCCGAGGGCCGGACCCGCTGGGGGCGCGCTTGGAGTTGCGTTGGAGTGATCATTCGCGCGGGGTGCAGTGGGCCGCCCTGTCGGGCGTCAGGTGCCTTCACGGCGCCGGTTCGAACCTTGGGGTCGAGTGGCCCGGTGAAAATAGAGACAACGGGAGAGGGTCAGATGACGAAGGTGAAGGCGAGCATTGCCGCGACAAACATGTACGAGGCAGCGGCCGTCACCTGGTGCATTGAGCCCTCTCCCGAGGCCTCGGCTGTACGCAACCAGGTCGTTGCGCAGCTCCACTCAGGCTGCGCCTGGGTGGGTGAGGACATGGGGAGGGTCTCAGGAGAGATCCGACCCGTGACCTCGATCATTCCGGTCTCCGCGTTCCGCACGTCGGCGGTGACCGGGGCGGTTTGGCACGCCTGAGCGCGCCTCCGCCGAATGATGATCGGCCGCTTGCGGGCGCCGGAGCGGCTGCTCCGATCCTTCGCGGAGATGCCCGGAGCGACCTGGTGTTCCGGAGTGATCCGGTGTCCCGGAGCGCGTCCGCACGACGACGCTTCGGGGGTACTGATGAGCGCAGCAGCCCTGGGGGCGTGGGTACGCAGTGTTCGGTCGAGGATGGCGAGTTCGCGATCCACGGGCCCCTGGAGGTTCCGGCCTCCGTTGGAGTGTCCAGGCCGCGAGAGCTGCCCGGGTCGTGACCCGTGCCGCTCGGCGGTCGTGTCCGAGGCGGAGAGGCTCCGATCCGTGAAGATCGGCTCCACGTCGCCCTCGGCCACGCCGATCTCACACCAGCGTCGCATTGCAGGCGTCGAAGACGCGGCGTCGTCCGCTCCATCCAGGGCCACCGGGGGGCCCCCGAACAGATCGTGCTGGAGCAGAGCGGGCGCCTTGGGGGCGACAGGGAACGGCGAGCGGAGGAGGCGTGTCATGGTCGGTGCGGGGCTGGGGTCGTCGGGGCGAGGGTGCGCTCCCGAACGGGTGCCTAACCTAACCGAACTTCCGACCCGAACGGGTCCCGAACCCCGAGCTTTTCACGCACGGAACCCTAACGTGCTCTTATGTCGCGGGTTAGGGGCTGGTTAGGGTCGAGGTGTTTTGGTGTGTGGAACGGATCCGGACCGGGAGCTTGTTCGGGTTCCGCGGTGTTCGCGGCGGATCCGGGCGCGGTGTGGGTCCAACGTGGGCGCGCCCGAACTAGAATGTTGGGCCGCTTCCCCGTTGCCTCCTCGTTGGTTGAGGCTTCCGCACCTCTTGGAACAGCTCCGCCGCCTCGATCTAGATCGCTACCTGGTCCCCTTCTCGCTGCGGCAGGTCCCCCAATACCGCTACGACGTGGTGGTCCTCGGGACAGGCGTGGCCGGCTGCGTGACCGCCCTTGCGGCGGCCCGCGCCGGGGCCTCGGTGGCGGTGCTCGCGAAAGACTCCGTGGGGGTGACCAACACCTCCTGGGCCCGGGGTGGGGTGGCGGCGGTGCTTGGGGAGGATGACACCTTTAGCTCCCACCTGGCGGACACCGTGGACGTGGGCTGTGGGCTGGTGGACGAGGACGTGGCGCGTCGGGTCATCGAGGGAGGCCCGGGCTCGGTCGCGCGGCTCGAGGCCCTTGGTGCCAGGTTCGATCGTCGCGGGGACGGCCGCCCGGATCTCTCCATGGAGGGCGGACACAGCCACGCGCGGATCCTCCACGCCCGGGGGGACTCCACGGGCAAGGAGATCCAGGGGACCCTCGGTCAGGCCATCGAGGACACGCCAGGCATCGACGTGTTCACGGAGATGTTCGGGATCGACGTCCTGAGCGACGACGCGGGTCAGACGGTGGGGGTCCTCTGCCGGAACCACCGGGGCGAGCTCACGGCCTATGGTGCCTCCCAGGTGGTGCTCGCCACCGGCGGCGGCGGCCAGATCTATCGAGAGACCACCAACCCGACCATCGCGACGGGCGACGGAGTGGCCATGGGCTTCCGCGCCGGAGCTGCGGTGCGGGACATGGAGTTCATCCAGTTCCACCCCACCTGCCTGTACATCGCAGGGGCGGCCCGTGTCCTCATCTCCGAGATCGTGCGCGGCGCCGGCGGGGTGCTTCGGGACAAGGACGGCGTGCGCTTCATGCCTGAGGTTCACCCCGACGCCGAGCTGGCGCCCCGGGACACGGTCAGCCGAGCGGTCTCGAGGCGGATGGCGGAGACCGGCTCGACGAGCGTCGGTCTCGACCTGACGGATGTGGACCGGGACCCTCATCAGGCGTTCCCGAGCATCAGCCGGATCTGCCGCTTCTTCGGGATCGACATCGCGAAGGACCCGATCCCCGTGCGCCCAGGCGCTCACTACATGATCGGGGGGCTCGCCGTGGACCGGTCAGGACACACGTCGGTTCCAGGGCTCTGGGCGGTGGGTGAGTCCGCGAGCACGGGGCTCCACGGGGCGAACCGCATGGGCTCGAACTCACTCCTCGAGGGAATGGTCCTCGGTGAGACGGTCGGCCGCGCCGCTGCGGCCGCTGCCGAGGTCGCCGGGCGACCGGAGATCCAGAGCGCCTCCGAGCGCATCCGGGAGGACGCGCCGTCGGGGGTGCAGGTCAACATCGATGACCTGACCTACTCGTTGAAGTCACTCATGTGGCGGCAGATGGGGGTCGAGCGATCGGCTGCCGGGATGGAGGGTGCTCTGGAGACCTTTGACTTCTGGGCTCGCGCGGTTCGCTCGCTACGCCTCGATGACGACCGCTCCGTCGAGCTCGTGAACATGCTGACCGTGGCACGCCTCTCCACCCTCGGCGCGTGCCACCGAGCCGAGTCCCGCGGGACTCACTTCCGGAGTGACTATCCGTCGAGAGACGACGCCAACTGGCGCGTTCACATCGAGCAAGTACCTGAACGTATGGTCGAGATCATCCGCTCCGTCGATCTGAAGAAGACCCCGGTGCGATCCACCGAGGGCGTCCCGGCACCTTGAGGGAGCGCATCTGATGGGCGGCTCAAGTTTCAGCACAGACCGGGCCAAGGAGCGCCTGTTCACCTGCGGGGTGCTCCTTCCGGATCAGCCGCCGGAGAGTGACGGTCCGCTGTCGGAGCTCAAGGCGCTGGTCGCGGCCGCGGAGGCTGAGGTCGTGGGGGACGGGGTCACCCAGACGCGGAGTCGCCAGCACCCGGCCACCCTCTTCGGGAAGGGCAAGGTGGAGGAGATCGGCGAGGAGGCGAAGCGCCTCGAGGCCGACGGGATCGTGGTCGACAACGACCTCACTCCCGCCCAGGGGCGCAATCTGGAGAAGGCCTGGGAGACGCGGGTGATCGATCGCTCGGAGCTGATCCTCGACATCTTCACTCGTCGGGCTCAGACCCAGCAGGCCCGCCTGCAGGTCGAGCTCGCGCAGAACATCTATCTCATGCCGCGCCTGCGCCGCATGTGGACGCACCTCGAGCGCATGGAGGGGGCCATTGGCACCCGTGGTCCCGGCGAGACGCAGCTGGAGACGGACAAGCGGCTCCTGAACAAGCGCATCACGGACCTGAAGAAGGAGCTGGCGGTGATCGAGCGTCGCAAGCAGCGCGAGGTGAGCGCGAGGGGGAGTGAGTTCGTCGTCGGGCTCGTGGGATACACCAACGCAGGCAAATCGACCCTGCTGAATTGCCTCACCGGCTCGACCGAGTTCGCGGCGGACATGCCCTTCGCGACCCTCGACACTCGAACCCGCCGCTGGGTCCTCCCGGACCGAAGAACGGTCCTGCTGTCCGATACGGTCGGGTTCCTTCAGCGCCTCCCGCACCACCTCGTCGCCTCCTTCCACGCGACGCTGGAGGAGACCCTCCACGCGGACCTCATCCTCCACGTGGTGGACGCCTCCAACCCTGACGCGCACCACCAGATGAACGCGGTGGATGAGGTCCTCGGGGACGTCTCCGGGCACCTCGCCTCCGACATCATCGTCCTCAACAAGGTGGACCGCGTCGGCGACCGGCTCGGCCTGGCGCTCCTGGACGGAGAGCTCCGCGATCGTGGGATTGAGGTGGTGCACGTGAGCGCCCACTCAGGCGAGGGGATCGAGGAGCTGACGGACCTCGTGCGACGGCGCCTGGACGACCGCTCCGGGCTCGTGGACGTGATCGCGCCGCCAGGAGACGGTCGGACCGTGGCCGTCGTGAGGGGCGCGGGGGCGGTCCTCGAGGAGGAGATCTCGGAGGACGGGACGATCCGCATGCGGGTGCGCATGAGCCCGGGGGCCCTCGGACTCATGAGGCGTAAGGCTGGCCCCCAGGCCACCTTCGCCGCCGCCGACGAGGCCGCCAGCGGGTGGCTCGGGTTGACGCAGGACACCGGAACCGACCAAGTCGGTTCAAGTTGAGACGGCGAGTTGTGTCGAGAACAGACGGACACGCCCAGCCTCGCGGCGGGTGCCTGCGATGTCTCCTCTCGAACCTCCCATCCCCCCCGGTGCCGCGCAGCCTCCGGTCCGACCCTCTGCGCCGCTCGCGTCGGGGGACCCGTCCGGCCCGGCCGCGGCCGATCATGGCACCCCGGACGGGCTGACCGAGGGACCCGGCTCCGCCGGCGTGCGGCCGGCGGTCACTTCATCCGCGGACGCCTCGAGCGGTGAGGCGGATCACGGGGATTGGGGCTCCATGGCCACGGGCATATCGCTCGTGAACTTCGCCACGGTGATGGCGTTCGTCCTCTTGGCCGTCTGTGCATTCGTCCTCAGCGAGAAGAGCGCCCTTCGGCGAGCCGATGCGGCGCACTTCGGAGCGCTCGTGGACCAGGCCACGCTCTCCATGTCCGAAGACCTCGTCGGGGCAGCGATGGGGGACGAGCAGTTGGTGGAGCGGCTCCGTCGGTCCCTACGGCAGGTCGCGGAGATCAGCGGCGTCCGCCGAGCGTCACTCCTCATCCCTGGTTCGGACGAGCCGTGGACCGAGGTCAGCCCCGGAGCCGACCTGGACCCGAACGCGGAGCCGATCGCTCTCGATGGACCCCAGCGTCAGCTCGACCCCGACCGGCTCATCGTCAAGCGGACCTTCCGCGCGGCGGGCCAGGACCGAATCCGGGCCACGCTGTTTCTCGAGGCCGGCTACCCGGGCGTCGAGCGCCGAATGCGGGATCTCATCGGGCTGGCGGGCCGCATGGTCGGGCTCACGGCGCTGTTCCTCGTCTTCCTACTGCCTGTGCTGACGCGCCTCTGCCTCCGTCCCCTGACGGAGGTCGCCGAGGCGGCGCGGGTCGGGCTCGTACCTGTCGAGCCCACCTTCCCCGCAGAGCTTCAGGCCATCAACAACCGCTTGAAGGACGACGCCGCGTTGATCTCGCAGCTGTCCGAGGAGCGGAGCGAGACCGTCCGCGCCGCACGGGCCGAGGTGGAGCGCATCGAGTTTGAGAACGCCGGGCTCCAGACCCGCCTGGGCGAGGCGGTCAAGGAGGGGCGGCGTGGACATCGCGCCAAGGAGGCGTTCGTGGCGAACATGAGCCACGAGGTTCGTACACCGCTCCACTCGGTCATCGGAACCACCAGCCTGCTCATGGACACCGAGCTGAACGCGGAGCAGCACGCGCTCGCGAACCGGGCCCTGGGCTCCTCCAAGGCGCTCCTATCGCTGGTCGGTGACATCATGGAGTTGACCAAGTTTGACTCCCGCTCGATCAAGCTGGAGTCGGCTCCATTTGATGCCGGGAGCCTCCTTGAGGGGGTCGCGGAGCTCTCGGCTGAGATGGCCGCGGCGAAGGGGCTGGGGGTGACGTCGTACGTGGATCCGGCGCTTCCCAGGCGTCTCCTCGGAGACGAGGGGCGGATCCGTCAGGCCCTCATGCGCCTGATGGACAACGCGATCAAGTTCACCGACGCGGGCGAGATCACCCTCCAGGTCACCAGGTCCGCGGCCGAGGACGGCACCTCAATCACGGTGTTCCGGATCACAGACACGGGCCTTGGGATCGATGACCGGGAGCGAGCTCGCTTGTTCCAGGCGTTCGAGCAGCTCGACAAGTCAGACACCCGCAAGCACGGTGGCGTGGGCCTCGGCCTCGCCCTCGTCGCGCGGATCGCCAGGGCTGCTGGCGGCGAGGTCCGCCTCCAGAGCCGGCAGGGGGCCGGGTCGACGTTCACCCTCGCGCTGCCCCTCAAGCTAGCGTCCGAGGGGGAAGGCGAGGCGCATCAGCAGGTCGAGCGACCCCACGAAGGTGTCCGCGTGATGCTGGTGGAGTCGGACCCCAATGGAGCCGCGCTGCTCGCGCTCACACTGGAGGAGAGCGGGGCCGAGGTGCGGGTCGAGCACAGCGCCTACAGCGCGTTCGAGCGCCTGCTTCAGGAGGAGCGAGATGTGGTCCTGATCGATCCCCGGGTGGCGGGGAGCGAGGCGCTCTTCGATGCGGTCGGCCACGACGCCTCCCGGGTGGAGGCGGGAGTCGGTCTGATCACGTTCCCCACGACGGCGGAGCGCCGTCTGCACCCCGCATTTCGGGGAGCGCGTGCCTCTGCGCGGCGTCCACTCCCGCGGGCTGGCTTGCTCGAGCTGGTGGACAGGGCTCTGGGACGAGCGCCTCAGCCCAAGGGCCCCGGCGGGCCCGCAGAGCCGAAGAGCCTCATCACCACTGACATCCGCAGCCGCCTGCGGATCCTCCTCGTCGAGGACAACCAGGCGAACCAGCAGCTGGTGCAGTACCTGCTCGGCCGCCGCGGCTACAACGTCGACGTCGCGGCCAACGGGATGATCGCGGTGGAGGCGGCGACGCGAGTCCGCTACGACGCGATCCTCATGGACTGCCAGATGCCGGAGATGGACGGCTACGAGGCGACCCGGCGGATCCGAACCGTCGAGCGAATGGACCGGCGGCGGACCCCGATTCTGGCCATGACGGCCAGCATCCTCGCTGGGGATCGGGATCGCTGCCTGGAGGCCGGCATGGACGACACGATCGGCAAGCCATTCCAGCCCAAGGAGATGATGGCCTGGCTCGAACGCTGGCTGCTCGCCTCATCGCGCACGCGCCAGACCGAGGACGACGAGCACTTTGAATCCCCAGTGGCCGAGCTCTGCAGCCCCCCGTCCGTGGCGGACATCTTCGGTGGATCGCCTGAACCGGAGACGGAGGACCTCGGCGTCGAGGCTCTTACGGAGCCCGAGCCTGAGAGCAAGGGGGAAGAGGGGAGTGAGGCCGCCGAGCGACGTGAGGTGTTGAGCGAGGACTCGGCCGACGGGGCGGACACCGAGGTCGGCGTGGCCTCACTGGCCGATGAAGCTGAAGCTCCGGCCGCCTCCGAACCGGTCGGGGTCAAGGCGGGCGAGCTCGTGTACGCGGGCGCCGCGCCCAACTTCGGGGCGGTGGCCGACATCATCGACGTGAGCATCCTCGAGCCGCTCTTTGAGGATGAAGATGGTCGGGACCTCGCACTCGAGCTCGTGGGCTCCTTCCTAGATATGGCTCCCGAGCTGTTCGCGGAGATGGAGGGCGCCTTGGAGGGGGGGGACTTCGAGGCGTGCGCCAGTATCGCCCACCGCTTCGTCTCGACCAGCGGGACCGTCGGAGCGGTTCACCTGGCACGGCTCCTGAAGCAGATCGAGGAGCAGGCCAAGGCCGGCAGCGCCGGCGATGCGGTCAGCTTGCTCGGCACCTGCCACGAACAGATCGGCCTCGCGGGAGACGCCCTCCGCACGGCGCTCGAAGGGTAAGGGCCTCCGGCGGCCTGATCCCCGCGCCGCGGCTGGAGTCCCGCGGGGCAGCCGGATGCCCGCGTCGCACCGGATGCCTGCGCCGCACCGGGTGCCTGCGCCGCAGACGGCTCAGCGGCCCTGGAAGAGGACCGCCGGGTCAGGGAGCAGCAGGATGTCCCCGCTCTTGATCGCGTGGACGCTCTTCAGGTCGTTGTAGTCCGCCACCGCCTCGACGACGGACGACAGCGGGCGCACCTCGTAGTGGGTCTGACAGATCAGTCCGAGGGCGTCGTTGGGTTGAACCACGTAGCGGGTGTCCGAGGGGACCGGCCTGGGCTGGGGCGGAGACGGGAGAGGTTGCTGGACGGTGTCGGGGGTGAGCACGGACTCGGGACGCCGCAGCGGATCCGCGCCGCTGGGGCGACCGAGCACCAGCAGGTCCCAGCCTTCACCCGTTGCGTTCGCTCCCGACTCCGGGGTCCGCGCGCTCTCCGTCACGTCCGTCTCTGGACGCCGCAGGGCGCCGCTGTTCCGGCTCTGCCACTCACCGGCGAGGATCAGCAGCGCGCCGAGGATCAGGAGGGGGATGAGGGTGCGCATGGGGGACCGCCCGCATTGTGGCGGGCGGGAGGGGATCGAATCCAGCCTCCTCCCGCGCATGCGGTGGCCATTGGCGGGTGGGCGGCCCCCTGTAACGGCAGCGGGGCGCTCTCTCCGTCTTGGAGAGAGCGCCCCGCTCGGCCCACTGGTCGCCGTGCTGCTGTCAGCTGGCCTCGACGGCCTCGGCCTTGGCCTCGCGGGCCATCCGGCGCTCCTCAAGCAGCAGCAGGGCCGGGCTCGCGACGAACATCGACGAGTAGGTACCGACCACGACACCGACCATGACCGCGAAGGCGAAGCCCTCGAGGTCGTTCCGGCTGCCGACGTTGAGGGCGAAGAGGATCGCCACGGAGAGGAGGGTGGTGACCGAGGTCAGCAGCGTCCGGGCCAGGGTCTGGTTGATCGACTTGTCGATGATCTCGGAGAGCGCACCCTTCATGCGCGGGCGGTTCTCCCGGATCCGGTCGAACACGACGATCGTGTCGTTCAGGGAGTACCCGATGATCGTCAGGAAGGCCGCGATCATGACCAGGGAGATCTGCGCGTTGATCAGGTTGGACTGGATCGCGAGCGCGAGGAAGCCGAGCGTGATCAGCACGTCGTGCACCAGCGCGATGACCGCCGCGAAGCCGAAGCTGTACTCGGTGAAGCGGAAGCGGATGTACATCACGATCACGAAGAGCGAGAGGATGATCGCGAGGATCGCGTCATCGCGCAGCTCCTGCACGACCTGGGGGCCGACGGCCTCCGACTGGGGGATCGGCTGCGCCAGCTCGAAGCTCCGGCCGCCCGCGTCCCGTCGGCTGGCGAAGGCGTCGACGATGCGCTGACCGATCTGCGTCTCGGAGTCCATGGACGAGCACGTGAACGCGAACGTCCGTGCAGCATCGGCGTCGCCGTTCGTGGCCGTGACGGTCACCTCGCCGAGGGCCGCGCCAGTCAGGGCGGCCTGGACGTCAGCCGCGCTGTGCTGGCCTTCGAAGTAGACGTTGCCTGTCGTGGCGCCATCGCCGCGAGGATCAAACGTGAAGCGGTTCGGCGCGAGAATGTCGGCGAGTCCGGTCGCGACAAGCTCGCGGTACTGGCTCGTGACGTCGCGGTCGGTCTCGGTGCCCTCGGCCTTGAACTCGACCTGGAACTTCCGGTAGCCGTCACCCTCGGCGGACGACAGCAGGGGCTGGACCTTGGCGTCCTGGAAGATGTCCCCCAGGCCGGCGATCGCGGCGAAGACCGACTCCTGGGTCTCGGGGGCTCGGGTGACGAGCTGCATCGAGTTTCCGCCGAGGAAGTCGATGCTGTACTTGTCGACCTTCGGGAGGCTCGAGAAGAACGCGACGCCGCCGCAGATGAACAGGAGCGACACGACGGCCGTCTTCTTGGCCAGCTTCATGAAGCCGATGTTCGTGTCGTTGACGAGGCGCATCATCTTCCACTCGTCCACGCCCTTCTCCACCGCGAAGTGGACCAGGACGCGGGTGAACACGAGCGCCGAGAACATCGAGGTGATGATGCCGACGGAGAGCGTGGTGGCGAAGCCCTGCACCGGTCCGGAGCCGAACTGGTAGAGGATGATCGCCGTGAGGAGGGTGGTGACGTTGGCGTCGACGATGGTCGAGGTGGCGTTCTTGAACCCGTCCACCGCGGCCTGCGCTGCGCGGCGGCCGCGGAGGATCTCCTCGCGGATCCGCTCGTAGATGAGGATGTTCGCGTCGACCGCCATGCCGACGGTGAGGATGATGCCCGCGACACCCGGCAGGGTCAGGGTGGCCTGGAGCATCGCCATGCTGCCCATGAGCAGCACGAGGTTGAACACCAGCGAGAACGCGGCGAAGACCCCGAGGCGGCGGTAGTAGGCCGAGATGAAGGCCAGCACCGCCGCGAGGCCGATGAGGACGCTCAGCAGGCCGAGCTTGACGTACTCCGCGCCGAGCGACGCGCCCACGGTGGCGCGGTCCTCGAAGCGCGGCTCGAGGTCCAGGGAGCCCGAGTTGATCACCTGGACGAGGTCCGTGACCTCGCTCTGGGTGAAGCCGAAGCTGCCGCCGGTGATGATGCCGCCGCTGGAGAGCGGCGAGTTGAGTACCGGGTCCGTCACGATCTCGTTGTCGATGACGATCGCCATCTGCTCGCCCTCGTGCTCGGTCGTGAACGCCTCGAAGTTGTTCTGGCGCAGCAAGGCGATCTCGAAGCCGACCGCGGGGAACCCGTACTCGTCGTAGGAGGGGTACACCCGAGGGAAGTCGCTTCCAGAGAAGAGCCAGTCCTCGTTCGCCTCGACCACGAGCGGGATCAGGCGTTCGGCGAGGGGGAGGCCTGCGGACGACCCCTCGTCACGTGAGGGGAAGAAGCGGAGGCGCGAGAGCGGCTGCCCCGCGTTCTCGGCCGCCAGCATCCCGTTGTACTCGCTGATCTTCGCGATTGGGTTCGCGGTGACCCACTCGCGGGCCTTGTCGGTCTCGACCGCGAGATCGTAGGTGCCCGCCGCGTCGAGCGAGGTGGCGTGCATCATCACCTCAAGCCGGCCCGTGTTCTCGATCAGCGCTCGCCAGGGGTCGCTGGCCTCGAGCGTGATGACGGCGCCGGCGGGGAAGGACTTCGCGGTGCTTCCATCAGCGAAGGTCACCTCCTTGAGGCTCGACGCTCCACGTCGCTGGTAGGCGAGCAGCTCGCCGTCGATCTTGATGCGACCGCCGGTGGGGAACTCTCCCTCCGTCGCGGCGGCATCCAGCTGGATGGCGGTGTCGTTGAGGTGGTCGAAGTCGGCGCTGAGCACCGACTCGGCCCGCTGAGCGACCAGCGAGAGGTTGCCGGGGAGCTCGACAATGATCCGCTGCGCGCCGGACTTCCTCAGCTTGACGTCCCGGACGCCGTCCGGATCGAGGCGCTCACGCCAGATGGAGATCACCTCGCCGATCGCCTGGGCGTCGGTCTGGCTGGCGGGGATCTGCTTGGCCGCGCGCGCCGCGTTCAGATCCACCGTGTAGGTGAGGCGAGTACCACCCTGCAGGTCGAGTCCCAGGCGGAACGGGAGCAGCAGGAGGGCGATCACGGCGACCGCGAGGAAGCCGAAGATCAGGGTGAGCTTGCGGTTGAGGTTGTCGACCATTGGATCGGCTGGGGCGTTGCTCTCTCG